>PBMI01000052.1 GCA_002722545.1 Opitutia bacterium
ACCGGATCGATTTTCGCTTCCTGACCAGAAAGATGGAAAATCCAAGCAGTGGAAAGAGTGAGGATGGTAAGAAATTTGTTAGCTTTCATTGAGTAAGGATAAAATGGGTTCTGAAGAAAGGGATGGTTTCGCAATGATCTCAATTACCGGACTTCGCCAACGCTTCGCTTATGCGCTTGGCTTCGCCGGCCAAGTTACTGTCCGGAAACTCATTGATGATTTGGTCGAATTTACGGCGGGCGTCCCCCTTTCGGTCGACCCGGTAGAGGCACCTCCCGTAGTTAAAGAGGATGACGTCAAGAAACCCGGCGTCAGGGTGTTTCTCCAGGACGGTCTCGAAAACGTCAATCGCCCGGCGGTAGTCTTTCTTTTTGTAGTAAAAGTTGGCCATCTTCGCGACGGCATCCCCGACCCGTCCGCTTTCCGGATAGTTTTCATAGACCCCTTGATAGGCCCGGAAGGCTTGCTCAAAATAACCTTGTCCCTTTCCTTCCCCGGCATCCAGAGCCATTTGCTCGTAACATTCCGCAATGCCGAATTGTCCTTCTCCTCGCAGCTCGCTTTTCTTGATGGTGGTCAAACCCCGGAACAGAGAGATCGCAGTTTTAAGGTCTCCCCTCTCTTTGGCGACGCTTGCTTGCTGGAGGATGGCATCGTCCACGAAGGGACTTTCGGGAAACTCGTTTTGCAAGCGGCGGCTCATGGCGGCGGCGGCTCCGTAGTTTTCCATGGCAAAGTAAATTTTCCAGAGGCCGACATAGGATTCCTCGAGAATCCGGCCGCGCAGTTTGCGGGCGGACTTTGCGGTCTCCTCTCCCACCGCAATGGCTTCCCTGTATTTGGTCTTGGCCTTGTCGGCCAACCCGAACTCCTTGTAATGGTTTCCTATTTCCGCAAGAGCCGCAGCCGTCTTGAGTTCGGTGCGCAGACGCAATTCCTCGTCGTCGATTCTCGTCTTGGTGACGCGCACCCCGCCTACGTTCCCCTCGATGCACTTGGCCGAGGAGACGACAGTTCGTTCGTCGTCCGAAACATTCAATTTGTCTTGATAAACGACCCGTACTACGTCGCCGGGAAGAGCTTGCAGCTTTTGATCGGACTTGGTCTCGGCTTGGTTTTCGACGGATATCACTCCTCGAAAGATGCCACTGTGAATGGAATCGTCCTGAAGCAATTCCGCAGGAACGGCTACGGCCTCGTTTCCATCCGGCAAAGCTGTCGACTGGTCGCTTTCGATACTTTGCACTTGCTCGATGACCGCCTCATTCAAGTCGACCACGATGGAGTCAACGGTTTTGAACTTGTCGATTTTGGGACCCTCCCCTTCTTCCGAAAAAGGATCGTAGGATTCTTCGCCTTCGGTAGGTTGGTCAATGGCCCCACTTGCCACGAGGCTCGCGATTTCCTCATCGATTTCCTCAGGCGTCTTGCTTCGCCTAACCTCGACCGTGACTTTCAAGCGGTCAACTTTGGCTGAAACGTCCCAATCCGGATCATTGACCTGCAAATTGGCGATTTTACCAAGAACCACACCGTTCAAAGTGTCCCGGTAGGATCCGTCCATGATCGATGCCTTTCCCTGCCCGACTACCTGAACTTGCTTCAGGCGTTTGACTCCGAATTCCTTCTTCGCGGTATGCTTGTCGACATAAAGAACCTCCACCATGTCGCCTCCCCCTACCTCGAGGACTCCATTCCCTTTTTTCACGCTCCCCAACTGGGTTGAGATGGAGCCAAGCACAATCCGGGCATTTCGTCCGATTGCCCGACAGGAAAGGGTTTCCTCGTCTCCCCTTTGGGTCTTGCAAAGAACGTCGACCGCATCTTCCTGGGCGAGAATGGCCAGGTCGGCATCCTCGATTTTGACGAACAAGCGTTTGCCCGCCTCTACCTTTTCCTTGCCCTTCTCCTTTTCGGAAAAAGCGGTACCCACTTTTTCAAGGGATTCGATTGCACGACTGTAGTGCCCCTGCTTGAAATGACCGAGGCCGATATAATAGTATGCCCGGTTCACTTCTTCGGAGGCCGGGAAGTCTTCGATGATCTTGCGGAAAACCTTGAAGCATTTTCCGTAAAGACGAGCCTCGTAAAAACAGACTCCTTGCTTGAGTGTAGCTTGAGCTCTCATCGCATCATCCCGGTTATCCTCCTGCGCAGCCGACTCAAAGTGTTTACGGGCCTCGTCGAATGCACCCTTGCTCGTGAGCAAGTATTCGCCGATCCGCATATGGGCGTCGAACCTCACCTTGCTTCGGGGGAACTGATCCAGAACGGTACGCCAAATTTCCAAGGCCTTGGCTTTCTCGTCCGCCTCCATGCGTGAATCTCCCGCTTCGAGAAGTTTCTTGGCTTTTCGGTCTTCGGTAATTGATCCGCGCAAGGAGCTTTGGGCCTCCAAAGATACAGCAAAAAAGCTCGTGGCAAGGATAAGAAAACAGAGGAATCTTTCTTTCGTAGGCATGGTAGGTTTAATGATAGGTTTTCGTGAACGGACTAAGACTTGAAAAGAGAGTTCAGCTTGGGAATGTAATCACAAGCATTTTTTGTCTTTTGTGTATAAATAATCAAGCGAGCAAACAAACGGTCGGAGATATTTTTTAAAAGTAAAGCTTCCAAGCCAAGAGGAAGGCCAAGTCCAAGTGAAGCCAAAACAACCTCTTAAGAGCGGGTTTACCTCGTCTTTTTGCGTCAGGACAGTAAGCAATGATCTTCTTAGTGAGAAAAGAACGGAGTCAAGAATACGAGTCCTTCTATGCAAAAAAGGCGGTCCATCGGTCGGCAAAGCGTTCGTGCCCAAAGAGACGCTCGATAAGCAGAAGCCTACGGTTCTTAGGAGGGTCCTTGAGGAATTGCTTGATTTCTTTTTCGCTTGGGATGCGACCGATCAAATCGACGCTCAGTTTCCTCAGATACTGCAAGTTGTCCAAGCGCGGACCCGCGATCAAATCCTTCTCGGCCGCATTGTCCTTTTCCAATCGAAGATCGAGTTCCGACTTTCCAAGAACGAACGAAAAGGATAGGAAACTAAAGCTCACGCAAAACCCAACCACCTTCAACCATTTCTTCCACCACAACTCCCCGAATCCCAAGATCATCTTATTTACAAGTCTATATAATTAAACCCTCAGTCAATCGTAAGTACGCAAAAATGATAATTTTTTCAATTCAACCTCTCGAAGCAATCGGCTAAACATCAAATGAAAACGAACACGAAACACCCTTTTTCTTTTCTTTGCACTCTTGTGCTCTTTGGTTTTTTTCCCACTCTCCAAGGAAAAAAACCCACCAACTTCGTCTTCTTCCTCGTCGACGACATGGGGATGATGGACCTCAGCTCTTATGGCTCCACTTTCCACGAAACCCCACACATAGACAAATTGGCCAAGACGGGCATGAAATTCAACAACGGATACGCCGCCTGTCCGGTATGCTCTCCCACCCGGGCCAGTATCATGACGGGCCGCCATCCGGTAAGGGTCGACATCACCGATTGGATCCCCGGTCAATCAAACAAGAAAACCAATAAGCTGCTCCACCCGAGCGACCGGAACAACCTCGCTCATGAGGAAGTGACCATCGCCGAGGAATTGAAGAGCCATGGCTACCAGACCTTCTTTGCCGGCAAGTGGCACCTCGGGAATGAAGGCCACTGGCCGACCGACCAGGGGTTCGACTTCAACATTGGAGGTCACCACAAGGGCTCCCCTCCGGGCGGCTACTACGCCCCGTGGACCAACCCGGCTCTGAAGTCGAAAAAGAAAGGCGAGTACCTGACCGAGCGCTTGACCGAAGAGTCCATCCGTTTCCTCGAGAAAAGAAACAAAAAGAAACCCTTCCTCCTCTACCTCTCCTATTACAATATCCATACGCCCATCCAAGCCTACAAGAAACGCATCGATCATTATGTGACGAAAGCGAAAAAGGCCTTCAAGGGGAACACCCCCACCCGCGCCGAACATGAGGGCAAGACGCGAATGCGACAGGACAACCCGGCCCTTGCCTCGATGGTCGCCGCGGTGGATGACAGCGTAGGCGACCTGACGGCTAAGTTGGACGAACTCGGACTGTCCGAAAATACCGTCATCATCTTCTTTAGCGACAACGGAGGTTTAAGCACCCTGCGCGGTCCCGGCCCGGGAAGCAACCTACCCCTGCGGGCCGGCAAGGGTTGGCTCTACGAAGGCGGGGTGCGCGAACCGACGATCATCCGCGCACCGGGAGTGACTAAAGCGGGAAGCGTGTGCAATGCACCTGTCGTATCCATGGATTTCTTCCCCACCATGCTTGAACTTGCCGGGCTTCCCCTCAAGCCCAAATTGCATGCCGACGGACGGAGTCTGCTTCCTGAAATGATTGGAAAAAAAGGAACACCAAGACCTCTTTATTGGCACTATCCCCACTATCATGGATCGACTTGGAAACCAGGCGCTTCCATCCGCGACGGGGACTGGAAACTGATCAAGTTCTACCACTACGAGAAGGTCGAGCTCTTCAACTTGAAGAAGGATCCTTCCGAGAAGAACGACCTAGCCAAAAAGAATCCGTCCAAGGCCAAGGAACTGGAGGACAAACTCATAGCCTGGCAAAAACGCATGAAGGCCAAGCTTCCGGTCCCCAACCCGGATTACTCCCCTCCCGCAAAGAAAAATAAATGAAACATCTGATTTTCTCCCTCGTTTTTTCAGCAACTTGGTCTTTGGCCAAGCAGCCCAACATCCTCTTCATCTTTACCGATGATCACGCTCCCCATGCCATCAGCGCCTATGGGTCGGAACTGATCCAGACTCCCAACCTCGACCGTATCGCGAAGGAGGGAATGACTTTCGAGCGCTGCTACGTCACCAATTCCATTTGCGCCCCGTCCCGAGCGGTCATTCTCTCGGGCAGGCATTCCTTTCACAATGGCCAAATGACCAACGGGGACGTCTTCGACGGTTCGCAAGTGACCTTCCCCAAACTCCTGCGCAAGACAGGATACGAAACCGCCTTGATCGGAAAGTGGCACTTGAAGTCCGACCCGACGGGATTCGATCGTTATGAAGTCCTCTACGGTCAGGGTTCCTACTACAACCCGCGCATGAAAAAGGACGGCAAAGAGGTCAAGCATGTCGGGTACACCACCGATATCATCACCGACCTGAGCCTGAAATGGCTCAAGGAGGAACGCGACCCGGACAAACCCTTCATGCTGATGAGCCAGCACAAGGCGCCCCACGGAAGATGGGAACCGGCCTTGCGTCATCTCGGCACCCTTGATGATGTCGAGATTCCCGAGCCGAAGACTCTCTTCGACGACTATGAGGGACGAACCTCATCGGCCCGCGAGCACAAGATGGGTATTCTCGAACATCTTGGGGACAAGCGACTCATGCTCCAGTACTCCAGCCAGTTCACCCCCGAACAGTTCAAGGTCTTCGATGGCTACTTCCGCCCGCGCAACGAGTCCTTCCTCGCCAAGCGCGATTCCATGAGCAAGCAGGAGCTGACCCGTTGGCACTACCAACGCTGGATTCGCAACTACCTGCTCTGCGCCAAGGCGGTGGACGAGAACGTCGGTCGCCTACTCAAATATTTGGACGAGAGCGGACTGGCTGAGAATACCGTGGTGATCTATTCGTCCGACCAAGGGTTCTTCCTCGGAGACAACGGTTGGTTCGACAAGCGCTGGATGTACGAGTTCTCCTATCGCATGCCATTACTGGTTCGTTGGCCCGACCAGGTTGAGGCCAAATCGAAAAACCGGGACCTGACCAGCAACCTGGATTTCGCCCAGACCTTTCTCGATCTTGCCGGAGCCAAGGCCGATCCAAAGATGCAGGGAGTCAGCCTCGTCCCCCTGCTCAAAGGCGAGAAACAAAAGGATTGGCGCAAAAGCCTCTACTACCACTACCATGAAGGTGGCGGACACGGCGTAGCCAGGCACGAAGGCGTCAAGACTCTCCGACACAAGCTCATTCACTTTTTCGACAAGAAGGAATGGGAACTCTTCGATTTGAAAAACGACCCCGACGAAAGGGAGAGCGTCTACGGGAATCCTGAATACACAAAGGTTCAAGCCAAACTCTTCAAGGAGCTAGAACGGCTGAAGAAAGAGTACGAGGTTCCGGCAATCGTTTACAAGAGCCACAAGGAAATCCAAGCGGAGAAAAAGAAGGGGCGTTGACTGCCTAGCCTCAGTTATCCCGACCTCAATGCTCGTGGAATTGAAGGGCGCACCCGCAAATAAACAAGATCAAACCGGTGGCCGCATGCATGTAGTTTTCGAACCTCAGAAAAATGGCAAAACGGGAAACCCCGTAATAGAAAAACATAACGCAAACGAGCATGGTGAGGATCGTGGTCACGCAAAAAGCCGAAAGAACCAATACGGTGGGCAACCAAGCCGAGTCCCCTGCTCCAAATGACATTAAAGGGATCAAGTGTTCACAGGGACCGAGAATAAAGAAAACGAAAAGCGCAAAGGGAGTGCATCGAGCGAAAGTGGAGTTTTTTTCATTGTCAAATACGGCACTTCCTCGAGACCTTCTTCCTTGTCGTATTGCCCAGTTCAGGCCCCAGGCAAAATAAATCGCGCCAAACGTCAGCAGGAACCAACCGGCGAAATCTCCCCTTAGGGATTGCAGGGTTTCGAGGTTCAAAAAAGCAAAACCCAGCAGGAAGATCAAGGCACCCACCAAAAGAGTCCCCAACAGATGACTGATCCCGCAAACCGCAACGTAGCCAGCGGTTTTAGGTGCACTCCAACCATTTGTCTTGGCCATGGCGACGAGCGGAAGATAATGATCCGGGCCCAAGATGGTGTGAACGAAACCCATGGATGCGGCGCTTCCGGCAATGACAATCGTTTCGCTTAACATAAGTAAAAAATGCTTTATGAATATCAATACCTGCGAAAATCAGTAGGCACGCGGCCCATGTCCGCATGAAGCAGTCTCCTTATTTCTTTCATTGCCCGTTTGAATTCGTAGGGATCTCCGGCCAACACCTTCACCAACCAACCAGCTTTGCGATGGAGGGAGGTGACCCCGGCAAGAAGATTGGAACCCCTCATCCCGTGAATCTTATCGCGACTGGGCAAATGCTCTTTTAGCTTTGGGGAGAGGAGATAAAAAGAAGCGTAATAAGGGGTGGGAAAAGAGTTTTTCCAGGGGAGCGCGGATTCATTACGGGGGTTCAGGACGAAAGACTCCAACAGTACGAGTTGACTTTCTCGTTTGATCCTCAATTGGTTCGAGAATTTTTGAAAAACGAAAGATTCGCCATGAGCAATCCGACCCGGAAGTATTTTTTCCACGAAGAGGATCTCCGCATCCTCGTCGATTTCCACTTCGGTAATCTGTTCCAAGTTGGTGGCTTTTTGGAGGATCAAGGCACCCGGATTGAATTCAAGGAAAGATCCTTCCTTGATCTTGAGCTTTTGCTCCACCCGGGCGATTCCCGATCGCATGAAATGAGACCGGGTGGCTCCCGGGGTAGTCACGACCATCGAGGCTTCATCGGAGATTTCAATATCACAGACCATCCGATCACCGGCAAGGAGACCCGCGGTAGGACAGGATAGGTTGATCAACAGCGATTGGGTATCCTCATCGAAATAGGGCTTGCTCAAATGGACCGGTGGAGAGAATCGCTGACTTGACAGATAAGGCACTCCGGCGCCGTTACGCCGGCAACCCAATTGCACCCCGCCATTCAGTCCAAAAGTATTTTTCATTCGAGTCAAAGAGCCGTTGATTCAAAATAAGAATTCTTTAGTCAACCAATCCACTACCCCATCCAATCCTTTGTGGGTTTTAAGGTCCGTAAACAAGTAGGGTCTTTCCTCCCTCATTTTCTTCGAGTCCCTGTCCATGACTTCGAGGTCGGCTCCCACGAGAGGAGCCAAGTCCGTTTTATTGATGATCAAAAGATCCGAGTAGCGAATCGCTGGCCCTCCTTTTCTTGGAATTTTGTCTCCCTCGGCAACGTCGATCACGAAGATAAACGCATCGACTAATTCCGGAGAAAAGGTTGCCGACAAGTTATCTCCTCCACTCTCCAAAAGGACCAACTTGACGTCGGGATGCCTCGATTGAAGTTGTTCGATGGCGACCGCGTTCATACTCGTATCATCCCGGATCGCGGTATGCGGACACCCTCCCGTTTCGACCCCCATGATGCGGTCTTCGGGCAAGGCTTCTTGGCGGGCCAGAAACTGAGCGTCTTCCAAAGTATAAATGTCGTTGGTTATGGCCACCATGGAATATTTTTCCCTTAATACTTCGCATAGGCGCAAAGTGAGCATGGTTTTCCCCGAGCCAACGGGGCCCCCGATACCGACTCGGACCGGACGGCTGAATTCATTGGAATTGTTTTCACTCATGAGATAAAAAGTCTTGAAAATGCCAGCTCGTGACGGGCGGAGGCCAAGTCGAGCATTGGGTTGAAGAAACCGGCGTTCGCCCGTTTCACCTGAAGCGATTTGGATATCACTTTTTGAATTCCATCTTTCTGGACGGATCGGTGGATGATTTTCTGACAGGCAACCTCGCCCAACCTCAATAATTTAACCGATGCCGAACAAAAGTTTGAAACCGCCTGGTAAATCCATGCGATCATGCTTGAGGTCAAGGGAACCTGTTGGGCGTTTCTGAGAAGAGCAGTCGCTGTGATTTGCTGGCACTGCTCTCTTCTTTCATGGAGCAGACGATGAAATTCAGCGGATAACGGGCATTCGTAAATCTCACCTACCATGCGGATCATTTGAGTGCCCTGAGACTTTCCCGCCTCGCGGGTTTCACGGGTAAGCTTCCAAGCGGAAATCTCTTCATTCAGATCGAATAATTCCTCAAGCTCACGATTCTTGACCGCTTCCGAACAAAACCTCAGGTAGGGTAATTCCTGGTTTTCCAATGCAGGTAAAATCTCCTTGAGTAAAAACTCTTCCAAATCCTGGCCCGAACTGATTCTCCCCAAGGCCACGAGCTCCTCCAATCCGTAGGAATGGGCATAACCCCCGCTAGGGAAAAGGGTATCGGTCGTTTGGATCAAGCCACCCAACCACTCAAAATTCTTAGTTTCAGGCATAGGTTGGTTCACAAGATCGTTGGTCGGCGGTTTCCGGTTGATATTGAATCGAAGGGGGCTACCAACGGTTGAAATAATTCAGGATCTTCCCATAATCATGACGGTGCGCGGAAGCGGCCATCACCGGTTGGAAGATTTCGGTGGCTTCTTCAAAAGGTATTTGGTTGCGGTCCAACATATGCCGGACGGCCAGATCGCCTTCGACCAACAAGTAGGTCTGGGTGAATTGGGCCGGAAAATGGAGGTTACCTACCTGCCATGCACGGTGGGCGGCTTCCTGTTGGTCTGGATAGGGAACCCGAAAGACCGGTTCGGGCTTTTGGTCTATGACGTAGTTGGTATCGTTTGCGGAGTGAAAACAAACTCCATGCCTGAGGGGCGCCTGTAAATCGAAACCGAAGTCAGTCCCATCTTCCGCCTGTCCCCGCCAGCGGCGCTTGGCAAGAACTCTTCTTTCCACCGTCAATGCGATCGAGCGTTCATAGGTTTCAAGATTTGTGGGATCGAGCGCTTTGATTAGCTTCATAATCAAAAAAGGAAATATCTTTGAGCCAAGGGTACGACGCTTGCCGGCTCGCAATGCAACTCTTCCCCGTCTGCCTTGACGACGTAGGTCTCCGGGTCCACTTCCATTTTGGGGAGGGCATCGTTCAAGATAAGATCTTTTTTTCCGATATCCCGAGTGTTGGAGACCGGAAGAATTCTTTTTTGCAGACCCAGTTGCTTCAAGGATTCATTCTCCAGGGAAGCTTGGCTGACAAAACTGATTGAAGTCGAAGTCCTGGCCTTTCCAAAGGAGCCGAATTGCGGGCGGTAATGCATGGGTTGAGGTGTGGGAATGGAGGCATTGGGATCTCCCATGTTCGCATAGGCAATAAAACCGCCTTTCAAAACGAGCTCTGGCTTCACCCCGAAGAATGCCGGTTTGAACAAAACCAGGTCGGCGAGTTTGCCCACTGATATCGAACCAATTTCCTCGGACATACCATGTACGATTGCCGGGTTGATGGTGTATTTTGCAAGGAAGCGCAAAACTCTGAAATTATCGGCGTCCGGATGGATGGATGATTCAAGTTTTCCAAATTGGCGCTTCATTTTGTCCGCGGTCTGCCAAGTCCGGCAGAGAACTTCCCCCACCCTCCCCATTGCTTGACTGTCACTCGCCATAACCGAAAACGCTCCCCGGTCGTGAAGGATGTCTTCGGCGGCAATCGTAGAGGGCCTGATTCTTGATTCGGCAAAAGAAACGTCTTCCGGAATCTTCGAGTCCAAGTGATGACAGACCATCAACATATCGAGATGCTCGTCGATCGTATTCACGGTGAAGGGGCGCGTGGGGTTGGTGGACGAAGGCAAGACGTTCGGCTCCCCGCAAACTTTGATGATGTCGGGAGCATGCCCGCCACCGGCTCCTTCGGTGTGAAAAGTATGAATGGCCCGACCTTTGAACGCCGCCACCGAATCCTCCACGAAACCCGCCTCATTCAAGGTATCGGTGTGTATGGCAACTTGGACGTCCATCTCATCCGCCACTCTCAGACAAACGTCGATCGTCGCGGGGGTAGTCCCCCAATCCTCATGGAGTTTCAAACCGAGGGCTCCCGCTCTCACCTGTTCGCGCAATGCCTCCGGATTGGAAGAGTTCCCCTTCCCCAAGAACCCCAAATTCATAGGGAATTCATCGGCCGCCTGAAGCATTTTTCCAATGTTCCAGGCACCTGGGGTACAAGTAGTCGCATTGGTTCCGGTCGCCGGACCGGTTCCGCCACCCGTCATGGTGGTGACCCCGCTTGCGAGGGCCTCCTCAATCTGTTGCGGGCAAATGAAATGGATATGGGAATCATATCCTCCTGCCGTAAGAATCATTCCTTCACCGGCGATCACTTCGGTACCCGCTCCCACCACCATGGTAGGATCGACTCCATCCTGGATCAACGGGTTTCCACCATGGCCAACTCCGGCAATTCGACCCTCCTTGATTCCCACGTCCGCTTTGATCACCCCCGACAAAGGATCCATGATCGTGGCATTGGTGATGATCAAATCCAAACACTCATCATCCAATGCCTGAGGAGACTGGCCCATTCCATCGCGGATCACTTTGCCTCCTCCGAACTTGATCTCGTTTCCATAGCCGCCATTATCCGCAATCAAATCTTTTTCAATTTGGATAAAGAGCTCGGTATCTCCAAGGCGAACTTGGTCTCCCACCGTCGGTCCGTACATTTCGGCATACTGCCTTCTTCCTAATTGTAAACTCATTGATCGATTGGTCCGTTGGTTAAATTATTGAGACCGTACACTTCGCGGGTACCGGCAAGAGCCACCAATTCAATCTCTCTGGAATCTCCCGGTTCAAACCTGGCAGCTGTTCCTGCCGGTACGTTCAACCTGAATCCACGCGTTTTTTCGCGATCAAATTCCAATGCCCGATTGACTTCGAAAAAGTGCATGTGACTCCCGACTTGTATGGGTCGATCTCCCCGATTGCTCACTTGGATCGTGATGGTTTCCAAATTCTCATTGGCAGAGATAAAACTCTCTCCTTGGCAAGTAATGATTTCTCCGGGCTTCATCTTATGGGGTTGTGTACGGTTACGAGCTTGGTGCCATCGGGAAAGGTCGCTTCCACCTGGACTTCGTGAATCATTTCCGGCACCCCTTCCATGACCTCGTCGCTCTTCAGAATAGTGGAGCCGAAACTCATCAGATCCGAGACGCTTCTGCCATCCCGGGCCCCCTCCATCACCTCGTAGGTAATGAGGGCGATGGACTCGGGGTAATTCAACTGAACGCCTCGCTCTTTGCGACGACGGGCCAGGTCGGCCGCAACGACGATCATCAACTTGTCTTTTTCTCTCGGTGTCAGGTGCATGTCTCTAAACGCTGAGGTGCTTGTGTACTGTATTGGAGTCTAGATCCTCGACTCGGCCCGATACGACGAATTGGCCACGGCTCATGACCGCAAAAGAGTCACCGTAGCTACGGACGAAGTCGAGGTATTGCTCGACGAGCAAAATCGTCATACCCTCTTGGGCAACGAGGTTCCTGATGATCTCGCCAATCATCGTAATCACGTTGGGCTGAATACCTTCCGTTGGCTCATCAAGGACGAGGAGTTTGGGTCGCGTGGTCAAGGCTCTGCCTATTGCCAGTTGTTGCTGTTGTCCGCCGGAGAGATCTCCTCCACGCCTCTTTCTCATGTCATAGAGAACGGGAAAAGTATCATACACGGCCGTAGGGATCTGCCTTTGATCCGGCGGAGCCGCCTCCAGCCCGACGGAAAGGTTCTCCTCCACGGTCAAGAGGGGAAATATTTGACGTCCTTGGGGTACGTATCCGATTCCTCGAACCGCTCGGTCACTTGCGTCCAAACCAAGGAACTCCGTGCCTCCGATCAGCACGCTGCCCGCAGAAGGTTTCTCCAAGCCAACGATGTTTCTCAAGAACGTCGTCTTGCCCACGCCGTTTCTGCCCATCACGCAACAAACGCTTTGGGCGGGAAGCTCGAATTCCAAACCGTGCAACACCTGCACTTCGCCATAGGAAAACTCAAGCCCCGTTACGCTCATGTAGTGGTTTCGGTTCATCCTCTCGGAAGAGACAACCGAGCAAGTTCCAAGTTTAGCTTTTCTTCCCGACGAGAACTTTTTCCTGTCTGATTTGTAGGGATGGGCAGATACTTTCCCGCGAATTCCAAGACGTTTCTTGGGAGCACCCTTTGATTTCTCTGTCTTCCTCATCTTCCAAGGTAGGCTTCCATTACTTCCTCGTTTCTCTCCATCTCGCCCATCGATCCCTCGGCCAAGACCTTGCCTTCGTTCAAAACCGTTACCGTGCTACCCAACCTTCGGACGAATTCCATGTCGTGTTCAATAACCACCAAGGTGTGTTCTTTGGACAACTCGAGAAGAAGTTCGGCGGTTTTTTCGGTTTCTGAATCCGTAAGACCAGCCGCCGGTTCGTCGACAAGAAGAAGCTTGGGTTTCGCTATGATCAAAGCACTGATGGCAAGCCACTGCCTTTGCCCGTGACTGAGCGATTTGGCCAGCTTGTCGCGATGGTCGGCCAAAGATACCTTCTCCAGGATTTCCTGTATGTTCGCCGACTCGGCTTTGCTCTCGGCCCTGAATAAATTATCTTTCCAACCTTGATTACCAGGAAGGGCGAGTAGAAGGTTTTCATAGGTAGTCAAGCTATCGAATACGGTTGGAGTCTGAAATTTTCGTCCAATCCCGCGCAGCGCAATCTCGGACTCGTCCATGGTCGTAATTTCCTTTCCGTCAAAAAAAACCTGTCCGGCAGACGGACGGGTTTTTCCACTGACCAAATCACAAAAGGTCGTCTTACCCGCTCCATTCGGTCCGATGATTACTCGCAGTTCTCCATGCCCGACCCCATAGCATGGGATGTCGACGGCTTTGAAACCATCGAATGATACGGAGAGATTTTCCACGAAGAGGACAAACCGGGAGGACCATGCTTCATGATTGACTTGGCTGGGCAGATATTCGCGATATCCATCAAGGTACGACACGCTCCCAACATCACCCGAAGAGGACCTTTCTTTCTCCAACGATTGCGTCATGAACTATTCCTCCTGAGCAACAAACCAATGGAACCACGAACTTTGTCCAACAGACCGATTAGGCCATTGGGCAAGTAGAGCACCACCAAAACGAACATCAAACCGAGTAGAATTTGCCAGTAATCCGGGTTCCAACTGAAAAAATAAAAGTCATGCTGGGAAGTAAAGTAATTATAAAGAAGGTTCACCACCAAGGCACCGAGCACGGCGCCCGCGAGGGTTCCTCGTCCTCCAACCGCCACCCAAACGACAACCAACAAAGATCGGTAGGCTTCCATGTTCGAGGGAGTGATGATTTGCATCTGCGGAACATAGAGCATTCCTGCCAGTCCTGCCAAAATACCGGCCAAGCTAAAAGCAAATATTTTGTATACGTAGGGCTTGTAGCCGAAGAAACACAAAGTGGATTCGTCGTCACGAATAGCAAGAAGAACCCTTCCCAACCTGGAATTCACCACCCATCGACAAAGTAAAAAAGCACCAAAAAGACAGGCTGCTGTTATAAGGTATAAACCAAATCGTACCTCGTCCGATGAAAGTGAGAAGCCGACGTCTGCAATCGAGTAGTCGAGTTGATCAAGTTTCCCGTCCTTGTTTAGATCCTGATCCAGACTCCCCTCGTGTGATTCAATCCACTTGTCCTTGGCATCAACTGGGTTAAAAGTGGTCAAGGATTCGGCCGGCGCAATGACGTCGAAACGAACTAATCCATTCGTGCCGCATAACTTCACGTCGTTGCGGCAAAAAACCAACCAACTCGCCACCGCAATGGCCTGAGTAAGAATCGCAAAATAAACTCCCCTCACCCTGCTGCGGAAGACGAAATACCCAAGCACGAAAGAGGCAAGACCGGGTATCAGCAATCCAAGGGCAACGGTAAGCGGCAGGTTCCAAAAAGGCTTCCAAAATCCGGGAACCAAGGCATCTCCCGAGGATTCCCCGACGTCATAGGGATAGACGACGAAAAGGCATGCCGGAATCTTCCAACCGTTTCCGTCTATGATCCCTTCGGGGCCTCCATGGTGGGCGAGATGCATTCCCATCGCATACCCACCCAAGCAAAAGAAAGTAAACTGGCAGAGGCTCAAAATCCCCACATAACCCCACAAGAGGTCCAAGCCGAGTGCGAGAATAGCAAAACACATATAACGACCGATCATGTTTATTTGGCCAACTGTAATCATTTCGGCCGAGTACATGACCGGCATAACCACGAATGTAAACAAAAGCAGGGCGAAGAAAGCCCGCTTTGAACCCACGAGTTTGTCGAACTGAGGATTCATTTGCGGTCTGCCAATCTACCTTTGGGGGCAAAGAGACCGGCAGGTCTGAACTGGATGAATGCCACGATAACTGCCAAGAGAATGACTTTTCCCCAGACCGGACCGATCGTAAAATCTCCAAATTCCATTGGTTCGATCAACTTGGTAAGGACCCCGATCCCCAAACCCGAGCAGACTACGCCCACCAGCTCGCCGACGCCTCCGGTAACTACAACGAGAAAAGAATCCACGATGAAGAGTTTGCTTCCCATGTCGGGAGTGACTCCACCGACGATAGTCCATCCATAACCGGCAACCCCGGCGATACCCGAACCAATTGCGAAAGTGAAACGGTCGACGTTCCTTGTCCTTACGCCGAGGCTTTGGGCCATATCGCGGTTCTGCATGGTGGCTCGAATCAATACGCCCATCTTCGTTTTTCGGATAATGAAGTAGAGAAAAGCAACGCAAGTTGCCGATAAGGCCAGAAGGTACAATCGAGCATAAGGAAGGACGACGTCTTGAGTGATTTCAAAGCCTCCTCTTGCCCAGGTCGGAGCATTAACCCCGATGTTGTCTCCATAACGAAGTCGAACGACTTGAATGAGTATGTACCCGACCCCCCATGTCGCAAGAAGCGACTCCAAAGGACGGTTGTAAAGATGCCTCACGACGAATTGCTCCATCAAAAGCCCAACCAAAGCGGAAGCCAGAAAAGCGACGGGCAAGGCAACCAAATAATAGTGATCCTCCGCGTTGTCAGCCGAATGTCCAAAGATACGCTGGACCTCGTAGGTGGCATAAGCGCCAATCATGACCAGCTCTCCGTGAGCCATGTTGATCACACCCATCAAACCAAAAGTGACGGCCAATCCCAAGGCAATGAGAATCAAAACGCTCCCGTAAGAAAGACCACGAAACAAATTGCCGGACAATTCTACCGAGTCCCTGTGGTCGGCAAGGGAAGATTCGACCTTTGAAATTCTTCCGGAAAACCCGTCGTAATCCGAAACGGAAAGGTTTCCTGATTGCGCAAGTTCACTGATATCCGTCTTGAAGGAATCAAGTCTGGCAAGAGCTCGAAGGCTGTTCAACTCGGCAAGTTCTTCTAAAAATACCAACCTGCTTTCAGTCTCTTCCAGATTCGAGGAACTCTTTCCAAAACCGATCAAGGCAATACTTTCACGGGCAGTCCACCGAACCTTTTCATCCTCGGAGGAGTCCTCGGCTATCTCTTTTAGCGTGGGCAAGGCATCCTCGAGAAAAGGTGGATCCCCCGTTTTCTTAACCCCTGAGATCCGGGTCTCATAGTCGGGAGAAAAAAGACGGATGAGGAATTTGGATGCGTTCACCAACTTCCTTAGTTTTCGGTCGGGACTGATATCAACGAGATCAAGGAGATCTGGTTTTGCTTGTTTCCCAGCCACTAGAAAAGGTTGACCGCTCAATGGGTCCAAGAGAGGAGCAAACTCATTGAAATCATCATCCATAACGGTTTCCTCGTTCACTACGATGCGTGGATTACCTTCCGCATCAGGCCAATTGTAAACGCTTCCCTGGCGATAAAGCTCAAAGAACTTCTCCAAGCGAGGTTCCCCTGTTTGGGCTAACCTTGAAACGACATCGGCCTTCTTTTCATTATCTTCCGAAGCTAGCTCCAAGAGCAAAGGAAGGAGGGTATTCTCTTTGAATACGACCGAATTTGCGTTTCCCGAAACCTTGGCGTTGTTCTCATCTTCGGCTTGTGATTCGAGTAAACAAAATGGACTGAAAAGAACCGCAAGTAAAAAAAACTTACCCATGGAATGGAGCTTGATTTAAAAAACGGACCCGGCCGAACTAATCGCACCGGGTCCGTTTGAATCAAATATGATCTATTTTTTAAGGTTGAAATTAGAGAGAACCGTCTCCATTGGGACCACCAGTTGGCTTCGGGAAATTTCCATCGGGCCAGAGGTAACTGCTGTAAGAATCAGGAGAGACCAATCCATCGCTGGAATAGACAATTTTGAACTGCCCGTTTTTCAAGATTTCACCGATGTATACGGGCTTGAGGGTATGTTGGTTGGAAGGATGCATTCTCTTCTTTCCACCCGGTGCATCAAACTCGAGACCGTAGACCGCCTTCCTCACCTTATCGACGTCGAAAGAACCGCATTTTTCAACAGCGGCTTTCCAAACGTAAACACCAAAGTAGGCCGCCTCGATTGGGTCGCAGGTCACTCGTTTCGCGCCTCCGGGCAAACCGGCCTGAACGCAGTACTTCTTGAAGCTTTTGACGAAAGCCGCATTACTTGGAGTTTTAACGCTTTGAAAATAATTCCAAGCGGCCAAATGCCCAACGAGAGGTGGCACGTCCATCGCCCGCAGTTCGTCCTCGGAAACGGAGAATGCCATGATGGGGCAGTCGTCGGAAGATAGCCCTTGGTTGGCGAACTCCTTGTAAAAGGGAACGTTGCTGTCCCCATTTATGGTGGAAAGAATGCAGGCGTCTCCGGAAGCGGCAAACTGCTTAACCTTCGATACTATGGTCTGATAATCCTGGTGGTGAAAGGGTGTATACTCCTCCATCACGTTTTCGTCGGGTACGCCTTCGGCTTTGAGGTAGGCTTTCAAAACTTTATTGGCGGTTCTCGGAAAAACATAGTCGGTACCCAAAAGATAAAACTTTTTGCAACCCATTTCTTTTGCCATGTACTCAGCCGCGGGGACGAGTTGTTGGTTAGGAGAGGCCGCCGTGTAAAAGACATTCAGAGATTGCTCCTCGCCCTCATATTGGACGGGATAAAAAAGCAAAGCATTGTTTTCCTCGAAAACAGGCAAACAAGATTTGCGACTAACGGAAGTCCAGCACCCAAAGGTAACCGCAACTTTGTCTTCATTGATCAATTGTTTTGCCTTTTCGGCAAAAAGCGGCCAATCGGAGGCAGGGTCGACAACAACGGCCTCGACCTGCTCGCCAAGTACGCCTCCTTTAGCGTTGATTTCATTGACGGCCATCATGACTACGTCCCTGAGAGATGTTTCAGAGATCGCCATGGTTCCGCTAAGTGAGTGCAAAACTCCGACTTTGACGCCAAACAGGCTGGAGGTTGACAGGGCAGCCAACAAAAAGGAGGCTAGAATATGTTTTGGTTTTAGTAATTTCATTGAGTAGAGCGGAGGGAACCGCATTTGTTAATTTTAAAAAACTGATCCATTATTAAAGATCAGGAGTAATTGAAAATTACATCTACATTTATCGCGCCATTCTGAGTTAGAATTGAATTTGATTAAATTTAATACAAATAATCGTTTTTGGATTTTATAAGTAATATTGTTGGAATTTTTTAAGATATGTTTTCACCATGAATATCTTTAGTAAATATAATGAATTTTACTGGTCGCCCGCAATACTCACAAAAAGAACGGGTGGGCGACTATCGCCGCCCACCCGCAAACAAACAACTAGACTGAAACCTAGAATGTAAAGATCACTTCAACTGCAAGGAGCTCGCCGGGTTCGTTTGCCGCAACGGAGGCCTCGTAAGTGCTGTATTCGATGAGACCGGACAAGTTGTCGGTGAAAACATAGCTTGGAGAGATGGTAATCTTCTCGAATTCGTTCAATAGACCAACCTCCTGCTCGGAATACCTTAAGGTGAGTCCAAGAGAATCAGTGACGGCATAATTACCCATGATCAACCAACCTTCGATATCCGGGTCAGCCGCAGCGGTCATATCCTTCTCAGCGATTTCGGCGGCAAGAAGAAGCTTGTCCATTTGATAACTCGCCCAAAACGTGGTGATTTCATACGCATCCCAGTCAGCCATGATCGCTTTAAAAGTAAAGTTCTCTATGCCGGTGAAAGCAAAGGCGTACTCATACCCACCGTCTTGCTCGACACTGGCGAAGACACCCAAACTGAACATGTCGTTGGCGAAATCGAGTGATACCCCATCGTCGTAGGCATCGTATATGTCTTGGGCTCCTTCGTATCCAGTTCCCAAAAAACCATCGGCATCATAAGCATAACTGTACTGATACATGTTGGTCGGATCATAGGCTTCAAAGCCAAGGTAAGAGAGCATCTTACCACCGGTTACACTGAAACCATTGCCGAAGTCATAGGTGATAATCGCTTCCTCCAAAACCGCACCATTTCCTCCGGTACCATCGGAAGGTGCGTCATAGAGGTCGAAATCGACGGAAACGGAAACAGGCCCGCTTGCGTAATCCAAATTGAGTTCAACTTGGGAAACGTCGGTTGTTTCGACGTCATTTTGACTTTGAAAATACAGATCAACGAAGCCGGATAATTCCAATCCGCTTCCCGTGGGCCCGATTTCAATTGCGTGAATGTTTGATATGGCAAGCAAACTTGCCAAAGATAATAATTTGTTTTTAATTTTCATGTGTTTAGTTTGTTAGAATTAGGCAGTGTTGGGCCTATGTGAGTAATTTTGCAATAATCGCGCCATTCATTATTTTACTTCTACTTATGCTTACTTTTTAACTCGTTAAGCATTTATTTATATTAATTTGATTCATGATTTATGAATCAAATCATATATATTAATATTATTCATCTAAGTCTTCCCTTGCATCCCGCACGCGATTTGTATTTTTTTGGTGCAATAGTCATTTCAGGATGAAATTCTTTCTCAAAATCGGTTTGCCGTGGGCTTTGACCATAATGCTCGCCTTCTACCTCGGAGGTCACTTCCTCAGTGACTCGGAAGAGACCACTCCCACTCGCCTCTCAGAAGATTTATCCGTCGAAAACAAAGATTCCTCGAAGAGGGCACTTTCATCGAAAAGACCCAATTCCGACATTTTAGGGTCAGGTCAAGTTTCGGATACGGTCAACTCTTCCTACCCCAAGTCAAGCGAAGGAACTTCCCATCCAAGGACCGATTCCCCTCCCCTGCCTCCAAACCTTCGAAGAATCATGAAAGGTCGGGATATCATTTCCCGATTGGGATCTTATTTGGACGCAGTCCGCGCAATGGACGGTTCCAACGTCAAGGAAGTCGTTACAGCGTTCGAAGAACTTCCCAAAGGATATGGAAGACACTTGGAAATGAAACTCCTGATGAGAAGTTGGGCGGCCATTGACCCACAAGCCGCTTTGGCCTACGCCAACAATTCACTGGACCAGAAAAGCGAGAGAAGGTTTGGGGTATCGGAAGTGCTTGCAGGATGGGCAAACAGTGATCCGCAAGGTGCCGTCGTATGGGCCAAAGCCAATAGCAACAACGCCAAGAACGAAGACAATGCGATGTTGGTTGGCATCATAAGAGGATTGGCCGAAAACAACTTGGAGGTGGCCGACGAACTCTTCAGGGAACTGCCCGCGGGGGGAGCCCGTTGGCAGGCGTCGACTTTCCTGGCTCAGGAATACGCCAAACTCGGCACCGAGGAGGCGATCCAATGGGCCGAGAACTTCCCGGACAAAGATCCTAAAATGAAGGAGACGATCCTGGGACAACTCGGAGCAAAACTTGCCCGGCAAGATCTTCCCGGCACGGCCGACTGGGTAAGCAAGATGGAACATGACAAGGGAGCCCGGCGAATCACGGACAACTTGCTAATGCAATGGGTGTCCCAGGACGCCGACGGAGCCTCGAGATGGGTTCAGGGACTGGAAAATACGGAAAAACGGGCTTATGCGATGAAACAGCTTACCGCCCGCTGGTCTTTGAGCGATCCGGTTTCCACGGCCAAGTGGCTGAACACACTTACGCCATCACCTGCAATGGATTCGGCAGTCGGAGAATTCGTGAGTCGGATTTCAGCCCGCGATCCCGAAGGAGCCATGGGTTGGGCAATGACGATCCAAAACTCGGAAGAGAAGTCAAAAGCGTTGAATCGAGCTTTGGGCGCATGGGAAAAGATTGATCCCGCCAAGGCAAACAGCTGGAAGCAATCCAACAACTTCGGGAATTGATCTACCGCCTTACTTTCCGATGGTTTCGATGATTCCCACGATCGGGAGAAACAAGGCAATCACGATGAACCCGACCACCAGTGCGAGGAAAACGATCATGATTGGTTCGATCAAAGAGGTCATCCCGGCAACGGCATTGTCGACGTCTTCATCATAATTATCCGCGATGCGGGTAAGCATGTCGGGAAGTTCACCCGTTTCCTCCCCGATCTCGACCATACTGGTAACCATGGATGGGAACACTTTTTCTCTGTTCATTTGCACGGCCATGGCTTCGCCATCGCGAACCGAGTCATGCACGTTCCCCATCGCCTGCATGAAATAGGTGTTGGTCAAGGTATCACGGGTAATTTGAAGGGCTTGCAAAATGGGAACTCCACTACTCATCAAGGTCCCGAAAGTACGGGTGATGCGAGAAATATTGGACTTACCGACGACGTCTTTGACGGCGGGTAGGTTGAGCCCCAACCAATCGAAGGTCTTGGATCCGATTTTAGTCTTTTTGAAGAAAATCGTACCCACGATCAAACCGGCCATTCCCCCCAAAACGAGGACGGGGTGACTGGAAAAGACATCACTGATATTAATGATGATCTGGGTCGGACCGGGAAGAGGCGCGCCTCGGAGCATCGATTGGAAAATCGATTGGAATTGGGGAACCACCACCATCATCAAGAGGGTCACGATCCCGACGGCCACGAACATAATGACGGCTGGATAAATCATTGCCGACTTTACTTTTTTGATCGTACGGATTGATTTCTCCTGAAACTGGGCAAGACGGTCCAGAACGAGCTCAAGCACTCCACCCGCTTCTCCGGCCTTCACCATGTTGACAAAAAGGTTGTCAAATGTCTTTGGGTAAAGCGCGAGACCATCCGAAAGGTTTCCTCCCGAAGAAACTTTTTCCGATATGTCTTCAAGCATGGCTTTGAATTTTGGTTTCTTCTCCTGTTGCTTGATCATCACTTCCAGGCTTCTTAACAGAGGAAGGCCCGCTTGAACCAAAGTAGACATTTGACGAGTGAACACCGATATGTCTTCGCTACTCGGACCGCCGCCTATTTGAAGGGCCATCAGCCCCTTTTTCTTCTTTTTTTCGGGTGCCGCAGCCTTGCTTTCGGACTCCCCGGAGTCAAGCGGAACAAGAGCGGAGACGGTGAGCCCGTACTGGGCAAGTTGCGACCTCGCCTGCTCCTCGTTCTCGGCTTCGAAGTTTCCCTGTGAAGATGCCCCTGCCTGATCGGTTGCCGTATATTGAAAAACTGCCATAAGAAATATCCTGAATGACTTTTAAGTATATTTCAAGACTTCCTCTACAGTACTTTCGCCATCGAAAATCGAGCGAAGGCCATCTTCCCTCAAAGTTCGCATCCCCTGCTCAATTGCATTTTGCCGCAGAACCAAAGTCGCGGCTCCCGAATTGATCATCTCCCGGAACGCGTCAGTCACCTTGATCATCTCAAACAAGCCGGTACGACCACGGTAACCCGATTGGTTGCATTCCTCGCACCCGGCGCCATAGAAAAACTGCCGTTCGCCAATTTCATTTTGATTGAGACCGAGGTTTTCCAAGAGATCCTTTTCGGGTACGTAATCCTGCTTGCAGCTTGAACATATTTTGCGAACAAG
>PBMI01000053.1 GCA_002722545.1 Opitutia bacterium
GAAAGCGCCGCACCGGTAGAACCGGCAGCTTTACTAGCAGAAGAAAATGATGCGGGACACACTCCTCCTGCAGAGGAAGAGGTATCCGAGCTTAATTCAGGTAATACGGCTTGGATGATCACGGCAACTGCCTTGGTTCTCTTCATGACTCTCCCCGGTCTTGCTCTCTTTTATGGCGGCTTGGTCCAATCCAAAAACGTCCTTTCGGTACTGATGCATTGCTTCGCAATTGCATGCTTGGCTTCGATTATTTGGATAGCGGTAGGATATAGTTTGGCACTTACGCCAGGAGGGTTAGGGGAAGATGCAAGGGGTTGGATCGGAGGGAAAAGCCAATTTTTCCTCCAGAATCTTACTACCGATTCCATGAATGGTGATTTCCCCGACTCCGTTTGGATTACCTTCCAAATGACTTTCGCCATTATTACCCCTGCTCTGATCGTGGGAGCCTTCGTGGAACGGATCAAATTCACCGCAGTCCTTCTTTTTAGCGCTTTGTGGCTGATCGTTGTTTATTGCCCAGTTTGCTATTGGGTATGGGGGGGCGGTTGGTTAACAGGTAAGGCCATTGACTTTGCCGGAGGCATTGTGGTCCACGCCACCGCCGGAGCATCAGCCTTGACTCTGGCTTGGATGCTCGGGCGCAGGCAAGGTTACCCTAAGAGCCTCAAGCCTCCGCACAACCCTGGTATGGTCATGATGGGTGCAGCCATGCTCTGGGTCGGTTGGTTTGGATTCAATGCCGGAAGCGCCGCGGCGGCGGACGGAAGTGCCGGAATGGCAATGTTGGTGACCCATATTTCAGCTGCAACCGCCAGTTTGGTATGGATGTTCATAGAGTGGAAAAAGACCGGAAAGCCCGGCTTGGTCGGTATTGTTACCGGTACCATTGCGGGCTTGGCTACGATTACCCCCGCTTCTGGTTCAGTCGGCCCCATGGGAGCCATCGTAATCGGAGCAAGTGCAGGAATCGTTTGCTACTTCGCATGTGGATTCATCAAGGAGAAGCTAGGTGTTGACGACTCTTTGGACGTGGCCGCCGTACACGGAGTAGGGGGCATACTTGGAACCCTTATGGTTGCCTTTCTTGGTGCCGAGGGAACACTGGGAGGACAAGGCTTGAACGTGAAGGAAACTTTAGCAGACGGAACCGAAATTCTTTACACGTCGGGAGAACAATTCAGCATTCAGGCCCAAGGTTGCTTGGCTGCCATTGCCCTTTCCGTAGTGGCGACTTTCGTTATTGTAAAAATCGTCGGAGCAATTACTGGTGGGATTCGCGTTTCCGAAGAAGATGAGACAAAGGGGCTTGACCAAGCGGCTCATGGAGAGAATGGTTATTCTTTGAACTAATGATTTTCTTCACTATCTGACACCAACATTATGAAACTTATCAAATCCATCATCAAACCTTTCAAGCTCGAAGACGTGAAAGACGCCCTCTCCGAAATTGGAGTCGAGGGGATGACCGTCATCGAGGCCAAGGGTTTCGGACGACAAAAAGGACACACCGAAATTTATCGTGGCAGCGAATACACCATCGACTTTCTACCGAAGGTCGTAATCGAAATCGTTGTTTCAGACGATTTGAGCGACAAGGTAATCGATGCCATCTCCAAAGCCGCCAAAACCGAAAAAATCGGTGATGGCAAGATTTTCGTTCTTCCGGTCGAGCAAGCCGTGCGAATCCGCACCGGTGAGCAAGGAGAAGAAGCACTGTAAACTTCTTGTGATTCGATTGCGCGAGCCTACTTTAAAACCCTAAAGGAGGCTCGCCAAAGTCCAGAGCAACCAAACTACGGTTGCGTACAACGGAAAAGCCATTGCTTGTTTGAACGTTTCCATCCATGCCCCGGGCTTGGGTAACTTGCTTATCCAACCAGGAAAGACCGAGAGCGCAAGATAGGGAAAGGAAAGACCGATGGCGACGCTTGTGAAGATGACAAAGGCCGGAAATATGTCCATCGTGAGGGCGGCCCCTACCGCTACTCCTAGAAAAGGAGCCATGCAAGGGGTGGCCACCACGGTGGCTAGAACACCGGAGAAAAAAGAGCCCGTATAGCCTGATTTTTGAGAAAGTTTCGAGCCAACGCCGATCATCGAAAGTCCGATTTCAAAAACCCCGCTCAAACTCATGGCAAAGATGAGAAGGAAGACGGCCAAGAAAAAGACAAATACCGGTTCCTGGAGCTGAAACCCCCAACCCAAGTCTTCTCCCAAAGTCTCCCTCAAGGAAAACAAGACCCCGACCAAGACCCAGAAGGAAAGAACCACACCACAAGTAAAGACCACTCCGTGACGGGAAATTTTGCTTTTCTCCTCACCGGCTTGCTTGACAAAAGACATGATCTTCAATCCGAGGACGGGAAACACACAGGGCATTAAATTGAGAATCAGACCGCCGAGGAATGCAAAGCCGATCATGCTCGGAAAGCCTCCCGATTCCGGAGTCAAATAGGGCTTGCCGGTTTTTAGAACGGTCAAGACGGAATCCTCAGTCAAAACTTCGCTGAATAAAATGGGTTCGGATTTGTTCACCTGCCCCGAAGACGGTGGATAATAAACATTGAGAGGGACACCTTTGCGCTTGAAGGACTCGAGTGATTGAAGAATGGTGGGTCCCCGCTTTGTCCAATCCGCCTTCAAGGGTACGATCCCCAAATCCTCGAATTGAGCGATCACCTCTTCAGACTCGTAAATTCGCTTGTTAAACTGGCAGGACTGACACCATTTGGCTGTGTAATCGACGTAAACCGCCCTCCCCTCCGCTAGTAGGGATTCTTGCCTTTCAGGCGACCAATTTTGCCAATTCAATCCTCTATCATCCTCTTCTTTGGGGTATCCCAACCAGACCCCCGCACCAAGAAAAGCCAAGGTCAGCACCTTACCTCTGGTTCTCTGGAAGTGAGAGTTGACCGGTTGATTGGTCCTCCCATATGTCCAAACGGCAAAGGCAACCAATACCATACCCAAGAGCGTCCAAAGAAAAGACAGTCCACTCTCCGAGGCACTGGTTTCTTCCACGGCGTCAAGGGAAGCCCCTTTCAGTGTTTCGCTGGCCTTTCCATAGACAGCTTGGTCGATCTGCAAGTTGACCAACCAAGCCCGCTCGAGTTCAGGATGGGACAAGACTCCGCGAACCGACTCAGGAACGCCTTCCATGCCATCCGATTTTCTGAGGGATGCGATCAGGTAACCATCTTCGGTTTTTTTGAATTTTGGTCGAAAGGAATGATCGAAGAAATCTCCCTGAGCAAAAAAATCAAATTGCTCGACCTTCAGTTTCTCAAGGTCTTGGTCCTTCCATTCAATCCCCACCGATTCGCCTTTTGCAAGAGCGGAAACATTCGACCCCGAGGGCATTGCAATCGGGTATTTTTTTTCGGCAGCGGAGATCTTTTCCACGAACTTGGAATCCAAAACTGTTTTAACACCGATCGGCAATTCAAGGCTCAATTCCTTGCCATAGGGAAGACAATTGAACTCATTGCAAACAAGTGCGGAAAGGTCGCATTGAACCAAGATAACCCCTCCAGGAGTCTCACCTTCAACCGGGAGGTTTAACTTTGTAAGTAGTAAGATCTTTTCTTTGTAAGCATAACTGGCGGAACCCTGGTATTCGTAAAAATAGGGAGTAGGGTAAAGGGTAGGCTCAATCTTGGCATCCAAGGAAATCGTCCACTCGATTTCCGTCGGCAAGCCCGTCTCTCCAGAGGTCTTCCAATAAATGTGCCAATCTTTCTCGATCTCGATCTCGACCCCTAACCAAACCGAGTCACCTCGCTTGATCGTACTCGCCTCCGAAAACAGACGCACGGAAATCAATTCATCGGGGTCAGGGGTTTGCCCCAAGACCGATTGAGCAAGCGTCAAAAGGAAAAGCAAAGCAATCCCCAATAATTTTTGAAAATACCTAAAAAAAGTGGCGCTCATTCTCATTCAAAACTCATGAACAAAAGACGGGGGGGATTGAACGAAAAACTAACGCCATTGTTGACTGGAAGCTAATTCGATTCAGGGGAAGCTAGGATTAAGAGTAAAACTCCCTTTCGAACTTTCCGAAAATTCGCGGGCTGGATCAATCAAGCTTCTTGGTAAAGTCGCATAGGGCGGAAGGGAGACGAAAATGTGCGTTTGCGGAACCCGATCGATACCAATTTCCATACCTGAAATAAGATGATCGAAGGACCTTTCCCATGGGATTTCTATCATTTGAGATGCGGAAAAATTTCCATCGAGAAAACCCAATCTTCGCAGGGCAATGTCGTCGATTGAATCTTCGGTCAAAGGGAGATTCGCAGCATCTTCAATGGAAATCAACCATTTGCGGGCGGTAACCTTAATCAGGTCGCTTACCTCTCCAGTCTTCCCCTCGGATCTATTCGGGGAAATTCGAGCGGGGTCCAAACCCAAGCCTTCGTAGTGGCTCTTAGGGACTTCGGATAGATTGAATGCAGGCAGGTTGCCGACTGAAACGAATACCAGGTCGGGATCGAAACTTATGGCGGTACTGAGTCCATACCAGAGACCTACAACCCCTGTCAGGGGCTTGGCGTAGAGTAACTCCTTTGGGTAAAACTGGCTGCGCTTAACCTTGAGCTCATCAATGTTTTCACCTAAACTGGTCAACCAATCGATAGCATATTTCTTGTTTTCATGATTGGCCCGAAGAATGGTCTTTCCAAGTGCGTGGGCCTCTCTCAAATTCCAAAAAAGAACGAGATTGAAATAGGAATTGGGAGAAAGATTGGCAATGGAGCTGAGCATTTCGGTTTTCATTGCTTTGAAACTTTCTTTGGTCTCTTTTTCCGCCAAAACATGAGTCCCCGCGTCCAAAAGATAAACCACGTGTTTACCTTGGAAGTTCCCCCCCATGAAAGAAATCTCGCGTGCTGGTTCGGGAACCGGAACAGGCAAAAGAGGTTTTGATTTGAGAAGAGGCATCGGCTTGGCCAGCAAGTGCTCCAAGTCGGCCCGTGGCGGGGGAAGAGGTTCGGGTGAAACCGCAGGAGCTTGAGTAACGAAGTTGGTTTCTTCGTCATCGGGCAGAGCAATCGTTTCATTGATATTGAGTGGGGCATCCTCGACCGGAGAGTCCCGAGAGTCGGTCAGGTTCGGCCCCAAACCGTATTCGGGGTCGTCAAAAGGATATAACTTCCACACCGCCACAAAGATCATCGTAGCCAGATTCACGAGGAGGCTCAAGACCAAGAGCGTTTTGCTCAGGGAACTCATTTGGTGAACTTTTCGGACCCGAGTCCTCGTTTTGCCGAAATCCGGTTCGAATATTTTCCCACCGTTGGTAATCAGATGGTCATGCCATCCTTGAAATTCATCTTCGGAAATACCGTACTTCTGACATTGTTCGTCTTTTGGTATGTCGCGAAGGATCGATTCCAACACGATTCTCAGCTTATGTTCTCCCGATAACTCTTCAGCCATTGTGAATAGGATTCTAATCAAGGAAACCGACTCGCGCAACTGCCAAAGCGCAGAGGGCGGCGGTCTCGGATCTCAAGACATTGGGGCCCAAGGAAAAGGGAACGGCTCCTTTGTCCGAGGCAATCTCTTCTTCTCTTTGCGTCCATCCTCCTTCGGGGCCAATAAAAAGAAGGAACTCGGAAGAAGGCGTCTCCAATGCAGGCAAAAATTTCTGCGAACGCGACCGGAGACTCGCAATAAAGCAAGCCTGTTCCTTTTTGGGCGACAATTCCCCAAACTTAATAGGGGCTTCGATTTCGGGTAGCCAAGGATTACCGGATTGCTTGCAGGCTTCGACTGCCAACTTCTCCCATTTTGCAAGCTTACCCATTACCTTGTCCGTTGAAATTCTCACTTCGGTTCGTTCGGTAAAAAGTGGAATAATTCCCCCCACCCCCATCTCGGTCAAAGGTCGAATAATTTCCTCCCATCGGTTTGCCTTGGTCATGGCCACGCCAATTCGAATGAACGGATTAAGCGGGGGAACGAATTTCCGCTTCGATATTCTGACACGGGTTGCCTTGCGGTCGACTTTCGTAACTTCACCCTCGGCGAGTGAACCTCTACCGTCGAGTATTTCAACCATAGAACCGGATTGTATCCTCAAAACTTTGACGAGGTGGTGGCTTTCCTCCTCCCCCAATCGCAATTCGTCCTCTCCCTCGGAGAGTTTCATTGGTGAAAAAGCCCTGATCTTTCGGGTCATACCATCCTTATAGTAAAAAACATGCTTGCTTGGCAATCAGTTCAAGATCTAAGGCATTGTTAATGCACATGCGTTTTTCATCAAACTCATTCACCAATGCGAATTAGCGGCGGACTTGCAAAGGGTATTACCCTACGGGTTAACAACTCGAAAAAGTTACGACCGGCGGGGGATGCAAACCGAGAACGGCTTTTTTCATCGTTAGGCGATTTCGTTCACGAGAAGTCGGTCCTGGATCTTTTTGCAGGGACAGGCTCCTATGGACTGGAGGCATTGAGCCGAGGATCGAGAAAAGTTGTTTTCGTGGAAAGCGACCGGAGAATATTCAACGATCTCAAGCTTAACTTCGCCAACACTTGCAAAAGCGCAAAACTCCCATCCACCTCGGGCCACCTTGAGAACAGAGAGGTAAATGAATATTTGAGAAGTTGCGCACTTTCATTCGACCTCATATTTCTAGACCCTCCTTACGCAGAAATTTCAAAAATTGTTCCGGTAGCCTTGGAATTACTCAGGTCAAGGAATTTGATCTGCAAAAATTCGCTTCTTGTTCATGAATCACCCCCTGAGGCTCCAAGGGACTTTCAGGGATGGACGCTTTCCCGTTCCATTGGGAAAGAAAAAAAAGGATCCCCCTCCTATCGGGTTTACGAATCCTCGGAAACGTCAGTCGTCCAATAATCCTTCAACACAACAGACAAGGAAGCTACAACGGCAGTCTCCAGTCGAAGCACTCGATTACCGAGGTGACGTAACTCGAACCGATGGGATCGTAATTGCTCGCGTTCGTTTGCGGACCATCCTCTCTCCGGTCCCAGTGCCAAGACTATGGAAGTCTCTGCGTTTTGTTTTACGACCGACAAGGGAGCGGATGCCTCATAATTATCCATGGCTATACGCTGAAGGCCTTCGTTTTCTAGCTCGCCTAGAGCATCGAGAAGGGATCCGTATGTTTCGCAGGAAGGAACAAAGGTTGCGAAAGCCTGTTCAACACCACGATCAATTCGCTCACTCCATTCTTCGGATGTCCATAATCTACTTTTGGGATAGGAAGGATCACCCTTCTCAGCTTGAAAGAAGGAGAATTTCTTGACTCCTAGGGCTGAAGCCTGTTCAAGGATTTTCCTGCAGGTCTGAGGGCGGGCAAAGCCAACGACAAGATGAACGGGAAGCAAATCGCAAGGGTGTGGCGGCAACCAGCGAATAGTTAATTCTAGGGTTTCTTCGGACAGAATGGAGACCGTTCCTTTCCCTCTCGGGCCATTCTTGTGAGCCAAGTCGATTTCGTCATCGATTTTAACCCGCAAAACCTCGCAAAGGTGAACGGCTCGATGATCCTTCCTCGAAAGGCAAAGACGAGATAGCTTTTGCTCAAGAAGGAGAAGGTTCAATGAGAAGTCAGCCAAAGGGATTGGTAGGGACGGAGAGCAAACTTTCCTTTCTCCAAAGTAATTTCTCCATCGGTGATCAAATCGCGAGCCTTGCCTTCGGGAAAAAGCTCACGCAGTGCTTCGGCGTCGGGAACCTTGCTTTCCTTACCTTGAAAATTAAAAAGGCAAAGAACCATCTGGTTCCCATCAAGGGAAGTTCTTTCCAACGCAAAAATCGATGACCCGAAGTCCAAAATTGCCTGAGGAGCATCCGGGTGAAAAGCAGGACATGCAGCTCTTCTTCTTAATGTGCGGGCGTACCATTCGAAGACTCTCACGGGTTGCTCGCTCTTTTCCCCAAGTACTTTTTCAAGTTCCTCGGATTTCCATTTTTTTCGGTTAACGGTACGATTCCGACCGGTTTCCTCAACACCCTTCAGGTCGTTCGGACTTGCGTAAAGAGAATGAAAGTAAACGGCGGGAATTCCGCGCATGGCCATCGCAACCGATTGGGAGCAAAGAAAACGTAATTCGCCAAGCTCTTCGTTCCGAGGATCGGAAAGCGCAGAATAATAAGTGGCATTTAGCTCGTAGGGGGTTTCGCTTCCATCCTCGAGTTTACGCATGGAAACAAAACCTCCCTTTTCCCTGACTTCATCGGCAAGTCTCAAAATCTCCTTTTTCGGCAAAATTCCTTCCAAGGGACGAACACCGATACCATCATGGCTCGCGGTAAAGTTAAGAAAATGACATCCCTTGGGTGGAGGTGCCAAATTTTTTGCCCAAGAAGACAAGTGGGTGGCCGTTGAGCGAAGCAATCCATGAAGAAGCAAGGGAGGAAGAGTAAACTGGTACACGGCATGAGCCTCGTCTCCTTTTCCAAAATAAGAAATATTTTCCTCATGGGGGACGTTCGTTTCCGTCAAGATAAGAACTTCCGGGGCAACCACTTCCAACAGGTTACGAATCAGCTTGATCATTTCATGCGTCTCGGGAAGGTGCAGGCAAGAAGTGCCTATTTTCTTCCAAAGAAAAGCCACCGCATCAAGTCGCAGAATCCTGCATCCCTTGGAAAGGTAGAACATGATGATGTCCAAGAACTCAAAGAGCAAATCAGGAGTCTTCCAATCCAGATCAACTTGATCCGCACTGAAGGTCGTCCAGACCTTTCGCTCTCCGCTCCGAGTTTGAAAGGTAGTCAGCAATGGACTCGAACGAGGACGGACGACTGCAGACAAATCAGCGTCTTCGCTAACCTCCATAATATAATTCATACCTGGTTCGACCCCCGAAACATACTCCTTGAACCATTGGCTCTTGGCTGAACAATGGTTCAAAACGAGATCGAACATAAGCTCGAATTCCTCGGAAAGCTTGGATAAATCTTCCCAATTTCCGTAGCTCTCTTTCACTTCTCGATAATCGACAACGGAAAAACCATCATCCGAGGTCCATGGATAAAAGGGAAGGATATGAATAGCGGAAAACGAACCTTTGAGTCGGGCAGTACAAAATTCTCGGAGTACCGCCAAAGGTGATTTGTCATCGTCGGAAACCATGTCCGCATAGGTAATGAGAACGGCATCACGCTGAGACAAGGACCTGGAATGAGAATTCTTGCTCACTCCGATTCCATATCGCCCGATCAAGTGATAAAACCGATCCAGAAGCAGATCCACCCGCTCGATACCGTAAAGAGAAACAAAACGCTTGCGAATCGTATTCAGTTTGGCGCTTGAAACATGCGTGATCAAAGTGGATTGGCTTTGTGTTTTCATTATTTAGTAGCCCACCAGGCTGGCGAGAAAGGCACGCAAATTACTTCGCACCACGGAGTAGGAGTAAAATTGTCGAGCGACCTCGTAATTGTGCTCCACGATATCCTCACGAAGTTTTTCATCCGTTAAAATACGCCGAACCCTGGAAGCCAAACTCGGAGTAACGAAACCATCCATCGTCAGCAAACGAAAGCCCTTGGGCTCAATATCGCGAACGAAGATCGAATATCGGTTGATTAAAATCGGTTTACGAAAGTAAATCGCTTCCAGCAAGGCATTGCCAAACCCCTCGTACAAACTCGGGTAAGTAACGAAGTCAGCATGCAAATAAAGATCCCAAAGGGTGTAAACTTTCCTCCCTTCCGAGTCTCGATGTCGTACCTCGCCGACCCGGTCGGCGACCACCCGCATGTCGACCTCTTCTTCCTTGGCCAACTGCTCGAGCATACCAAGGTATTCATAACCCTCGTCTCCTGCCTCATGTGAAATGACAAGCTTGCAGCGGGGATCCTTTAGCAAACTAACCAATTTGATCGCCTGCTCTATGCCCTTTCGAGGAACGACGCGAGTCGGTTGAAGAATAAAGAAATCATCATCTGCCACGCCTAGTTCCTTTCGCACGTCGGAGGCATATTCGTCGGCCGGATCAGGCGGATTATCGAAATCGAATACGTTGGGAATTACAAGGGATGAGATCCCCTTGCGCAAAGCAAGCTGTTCCTGCGCTTCCTGATTGATTACAACGTCCCTCATGTTGGAGAGTTTCGGGGGGAAACTCATATCCAAATACTCGGGTACCGAGTGAACGGAAAAACGGGTTCTCTCCCAAAAAAAGTCATGGTGATGAGCGATGGCAGGCATTCTCGTTTCGGAAAGAAACTCAGTGAGAGCAATTCCGAGTGGAATATGCATGGGGATAGCCAAGCAATTCTGCGGGATCAATAAGTCGATGTCGAATTTATCGACAAAATGATAAATCGTGCCTTTTAAATAATCAGCCAAAGATCGAATTCGCTCCGTTACAAAACGATCTCTTTGATCCATTCCCCAAATTCGTTCATTAATCCACTGGTTTTCGGAAAAACCAAAATAGGCCTCTGGCACTATGTAACTGATGTCAGGATTTCTGTCGCTCTGACCGCTGTACCAATAACTGATGTGCCGGTCATCCCAGAGCACTTCGGCCCACTTGGCGCTCTCTAGAGAGACTCCGTCTTGCCCCGCGAATCGAGTTGAAATAAAGCCAATGTTTTGTGCCATAAATAAAAAACCGTTTGGAATATAACCTTGCCGAAGTCTAGATGCAGGAAACAGGCCCTTTTTTCAACAACGAAAAAAGAAACTAAAGTTTGTCGTGGCATCATTGTTGATTATTGATTAATCCGATTGGGAATGACTACTGAAACAAAACCAAGGGAAGCTTCCTTGGAACATTTGCTCAAGAGAATACCCGAACAGATTGAAAGACTGAAAGCGGTTCGCGAAACCTATCTCACAGACGCCGTTTTACTTGGGGAGATCCCCTCTCCCACTTTCTGCGAGGAAGATCGTATTCGACTCGCCCTTGATCGCTTCAGGGAAAACGGATTGGATGATCCCGAAATCGATGAATTCGGGAACGCTTCAGGAATCCTGCCTGGGACACAAGGAGATTCGTCCATTCTTGTGACGGCTCATGCTGATTGCGTTTTTAGTTCGGAAACTCCCCATGTGCTCAACGTGGGACCTGATTCGATTACGGGCCCAGGAATTGCCGATAATGCGATCGGCTTGGCTGCAGTGGTTGGACTTCCTCGGCTCCTCGATCACCTCGGCGTTAAACTCAAGGACGACTTGTTATTGCTCGCCAACGTGCAAAGTTTGGGGAGAGGAAACCTGGAAGGAGCAAGGTCCTTCCTTGAAACCAAGCAACGCCCGATTCGAGCAGGTATTTGCGTTGAAGGAGCGACTCAGGGGCGGCTCTCATATTCGGGTTTGGGTACTTTGCGTGGCGAAATCACTCTTCGAATCCCAAATAATTATGATTGGAATGGATTTGGAGCAGCAGGAGCCATCAGCCACCTGACCCGGTTCGTCAACCAGCTCATGGAAATTCCGATACCCAAAGAACCCAAAACCAAAATGATATTTGGCGGTCTGCGGTGCGGTTCGACTTTCAACACCAGTCCGCGCCGAGGTTCTCTGCGCTTCGAGATCACGAGTGAAGACGATAACGTCGTCTTGGATATGGAGAAACAGGTAAACGAGCTCAGCGAACAATTTTCCTTGGAAACCGGAACGTCCGTCGTTCTTGAGATCGTGGCCAAACGCCAAAACTGCGGAATTCCCTTTTCTCATCCACTCGTAAAGACCACTCGAGCCATCATGGCCGAAACCGGCATCACCCCGAACGTCGATCCCAGCACCGGAGACCTGAATGCCCTTATCCGAGCGGGACATCCTGGTGTTACAGTCGGACTGACTACTGCTGAAAACCTGCGGGAGGAAAACGAAACCATTCACCTCGATCCACTTTTCAGGGGACTTGCTCAACTCATTACCCTGCTTCAGGCAATCGATCTGGGACTCTGCGAATGAAAAACGTCAATAATCAAAACTGGCTTGAAAGCAATACGTTTCACCATGGAGAATTTTGGGACATCATCAAGCTAGTTGAGGAAAAGGAAAAAAAGGGAATGAAGATCTCCCTTTGCATCCCGACCTTGAATGAGGAGAAAACCATTGGAAAAGAGGTTCTCATCCTCCGTTCCGAATTGATGGAGCGGTATCCGCTTATCGACGAATTCGCGGTCATTGACTCCGGTTCTCAGGACAAGACGCTGGAAGTGGCTCGAAGCTACGGGGCGGACGTATACCTCGCCTCCGACATACTTCCCGAAGTCGGGGACAAGAAAGGCAAAGGAGAGAATCTTTGGAAAGCTATTCATCAGCTGAAGGGAGACGTCATATGTTACGTGGATGCGGACATATCGAACATCCATCCCCGCTTTGTTTATGGCTTGGTCGCTCCACTCATCAGACGAGATGAAGTTCATTACGTAAAAGCGTTTTATGATCGCCCCCTCAACTATTCGAGTGGTTTGCGCTCCAGCGGAGGTGGACGGGTGACTGAAATTCTGATCCGCCCTCTCTTTTCTCTTTTTTATCCCGAACTTACGAACGTCATCCAACCCTTGTCGGGGGAGTATGCGGCAAGACGCGAAGTACTTGAGGCAATACCCTTCCCGATTGGTTACGGAGTCGAGACTTCACACTTGCTTGATTTATACGAGAAGTTCGGTCTCGATGCTTTTGCCCAAACGGATTTGGATAGACGGGTTCACCGCAATCAAACCACCAACGCATTGGGCAAAATGAGTTTCGGGATTCTTCAAACTTTCTTCAACCGTCTCCGTGCTCAGGGCAAAATCGACCAAATGCCGGATATGGAAAAGTTCTACCGGAGATTCGAAGTCGAGGACGGTACTTACAGCCAACTTGTGCAAGAGGTCGTGGAAGAAGAAAGACCTCCCATGATTGAGATTGAAAGTTATCTAAACCGCGTGGTCGTCTAAGTCCTCAATCCCCTTCCGAGATGAAGGTCGCCATCGTACATTATCACCTCGAACCCGGAGGAGTTACCAGCGTCATTGAAAATAAATTGGAAGCATTGGCTTCCCTTGAACATGACATCGAAACGGTTGTCCTGACTGGAAGAAGTTATAAAGGTCGCCGCATTGAAAAACATCAATTGGTGGAGGGGTTGGATTACGCTGTCCCGAATAAGGCAATTAGCCCAAATTTGCTTTTGGAAAGGATGAAGGATGCGGCGATGAATTCCCTGGGATGCATGCCTGACTTATGGCATTTCCACAATCATTCGCTGGGGAAAAACCCATCTCTTACCAAGGTTACCGCCGAATTAGCCAAAGCAGGTCAATGCATCCTGTTCCAACCTCACGATTTCGCCGAGGACGGCAGACCGGTCAATTTCAAGGGATTGAAAAATGCTTATGAACATGCATACCCTGCAAGTGCAAGAATAGGTTACGCGGCACTTAATAATAGAGACAGGTTGTTTTTGGAAGAGCTTTTTGTTGACTCGGGTACAAAAGTACATCTGCTCGCAAATCCTATTCCGAAAAATAAATCATCGACGAGTCGCGGGACCGGAAAAACCGAGATTCCCGAAAATTTGATTCTGTATCCGGTTCGAGCCGTTCGGCGTAAAAACCTAGGCGAACTCGCACTGCTTTCCGCAGCTCATCCGGATAAGTACTTCGCCAACAGCTTAGGACCGACCAATCCTCTTTTCAGGCCACAATTCGAGAGATGGAAGACCTTTGGAGAAAACTCGTCCCTACCCCTCGCCTATGGTCTTGGTCACAAGCTGGACTGTTCCTTCCCTGATATGGTCGAATCTGCAGAAGCCGTAGTCAGCACTAGTATTGCCGAAGGTTTCGGCTTAGGCTTTCTCGAACCGTGGGTATTTGGAAAAAGTCTCTGTGGTAGAAACTTACCCGAGATTACTGCAGATTTCCTACGAGAAGGCGTGCAATTGGATAACCTGTACGATCGGCTCGAGCTTAAACTTGATTTACTAGAGGACTCCACGATACTCCGGCCGAAAATTGAGGCCGCCTTAATTGGTTTTTTTAATGACTATGAAGAAAAGTTGCCAGAACGGGCAGTTCAAGAAGCATTCGACTCAATCGTTCAAAACAACCGAGTAGATTTCGGGCGACTCGATGAACCCCTGCAGGAGGAACTGATTTCAGCTGTTCTCGGATCAGATCAGGCAAAACAATCGATTCGCCACCAGAGCTCTATCGAGTGTCTTCCCCCTTCTCGAGTCGAGGATAACTCAAAAGCCGTCCAAGAAAGCTTCTCCATACATGGATACGCGGAAAAGTTAATCGAAATTTACCAGAATCTGGTGAGTGCACCGCTGGAAAAGGTGAATTTTGCCGAAGGCAGGAAACTATTGCAAAATTTCTTGTCTCCCGCCCGACTCAACCTTTTGCGCACCAACTGACATTCAGCGAATCATACGCTGTATGGTGCCTAAGCGTAAATGTAATGGGACTTCGGGAATATCCCCAAGAGAACTACTTGGCTTTACTCTTGGCTTCGTACAGGCGCTTCTCTTTGACCTTGTTGGCTTCCTTGCCGATTCGATCACGCAAATAGTACATACGAGCCCGCATGGTGACGCTCTCGCGATCCACTTCAACTTTGTCGATCAAGGGCGAGTGTACGGGAAAAACTCTTTCAACGCCTACTCCGGAAGCGATCCGTCGGACGGTGAAACTCTCGTGCACTCCGGAACCTTTTCGGGCAATAACAATTCCACCGAAAATCTGAATCCGCTCTTTACCACCTTCACGAACACGAACGTGAACTTTGACGCCGTCTCCGACCTTAAAATGGTCGCGTTTCTCTTGTAAATATTCGGCTGTAATCTCTTCCAACAATTGGTTGTTCATAATTCGTAATTACCTTTCATGTGTTTAGTTCAATAAATCAGGCCTGAGCTTTCTTGTTTTGATCTTCCTTTGGTCGTTTCTCCAACGCTCAATTTGGGAATGATTTCCGGACAAAAGAACTTCGGGGACGGACATTCCACGATATTCATTTGGTCGGGTATACTGTGGATAAGACAGCAATTGACCTTCAAAACTTTCGTCGATCAAAGAATCTCCATCGCCCAAAACGCCAGGAACATGCCGTGCCACGGAGTCGATCAGGACCGATGCGGCCAAACTGCCGTTTGTCAAAACGTAATCGCCCACACTAATCTCCCGATCCACCAACTGGTCGCGAACTCTTTGATCAATCCCTTCGTAATGGCCACTCACAAGCAGAAGATGTTTCTCCAGAGCCAATTCCTTTGCAATGGAAGGGCTTAAGCTCTCGCCATCGGGGGCCATGTAAATCACTTTTGTTTTCTCGCTTGAAATTTCTTCTATAGCTTCAAACAGCGGCTCTGGTTTCAATACCATTCCGGCTCCTCCACCAAATGGCCTATCGTCGGTTTCTCGATGTTTTCCTTTAGCCCATCGACGAAGGTCAAGTGAATTTATCTCAATCAGACCTTTTTCAACAGCACGGCCTAAAATACTCTCGGTGGCAAACCCTTCAACTGTTTTGGGAAAAAGAGAAAGAACGTCGAAACGCAAAGCCAAGTCCATCATGCGAATCATAGGATAATTTGGACAACATACCAACAGGAACAAGGTTCAAAGGTCAGGACTCCTTCGGGTCCTCCTTTTTCTCGTCCTCTTCGGAACTATCCGCGGCGGGGGCTTCTTCCTCGGCAACAGGCTCTTCGGATTTCGCTTCCTCGGCGGGGGCTTCTTCTTCGGCAACAGGCTCTTCGGATTTCGCTTCCTCGGCGGGGGCTTCTTCCTCGGCAACAGGCTCTTCGGATTTCGCTTCCTCGGCGGGGGCTTCTTCCTCGGCAACAGGCTCTTCGGATTTCGCTTCCTCGGCGGGGGC
>PBMI01000028.1 GCA_002722545.1 Opitutia bacterium
AACCTCCATCAAGCGAAGGGCAAGACGAGCCCGGCCCAAGTGAAACCAGCGAGGGACAAGGGGAAGCACAGCCAAATGAGAGCCAACCTTCCGAATCCGGCCAAAGCGAGTCCAATGAGGGACAAGGCCAGAGTGCTGCCAGCGATGGAGAGTCATCTCAATCCGCTGAAACCCCACCTGACGGACAAGGCTCCCCCACCCCTTCATCGAGAGGGCCTTCCCTGACTAATCCTGAAACCGCTCAAGCCTTGGCTCAAACCCTCGACTCCCTCGATCAAGCACTCAATGCCGAATCCAACCCTTTTGGCCAAGAAACTGGATCTTCCGAAGTTGGCAGCCCTTCCGACGCTCCTCTTTCCGAAGCCGCCCAGTCAGCCCAACAGGCTCAACCAGGCGAAGGACAACCCGGGGAAGGTCCCCCAGCTCAAGGAACACCAAGCCAAGTCCAACCAAGTGAGCAAGAAACTGGACAAAGTTCACAGGCAGAACAAGCCCAGGCATTAGCCGATGCGGCGCAAGCCTTGGCTCAGGCAACCCTTGCTCAAGCAAGCTCCATGGCACAATCGAGAATGCAAAGTCAAAATGCAATGACTCAGGGCTTCCAGCCGAATTCAGGAGAGGGAGCATCCGTCGATTCGGCCCCGATCACTGATTTCATGGAATTACCGATCGCTGATTTGGAAAACAAATCAAAACTCGAATGGAGTCAGCTACCTCCAAAGCTTGCCAAGGATTTAATGGACGGACGACGAGAAGCGGTTTCGGGGGAATACCGTAACCGCGTGGAAGCCTATTTTCGGGCAATGGCCGAGAAGTCACGACAGAAAAAATAGAACTTGCAACAAAGATGAGATTTTTAGTTTTACTTCTTTTTATCAGTCACTCCCTGTCGGTATGCCTATTAGCCCAAGATACCGAAACGGCCGATCAAACCGGCAACCCTTTCAAGAAGGATCAAGTGGACAAGGATATCGAAAAAGCGGTTGAATTCCTGCTAAGCAAACAAAAGAACGATGGTTCGATTCATGACCGCGGAAACCACACCACCATGACTTCCCTTGCCCTTATGGCGATGGCAGCAGTCGGTCACCAACCCGTAAACCCCAATGACGAAGGAGAGGCGATGCAACGAGCGCTCGACTTCGTTCTCCAAGACGACAGACAAAGCGAGACCGGTTATTTCGGAGGAAAAGACGGGAGTAGAATGTACGGACATGGCATCATTACCCTTACGCTTTCCGAGATGCTCGGAATGGGCTTGGACGAAAAACAAGATCAGAAGATCCGCGAAAGAACCCAAAAAGCAATCGACTTGATTCTGCGGTCGCAGAAGGTCCCCAAAAGCCCTTCCCACCAAGGCGGATGGCGCTATTCTCCGGATGCAAGAGATGCCGATCTTTCCGCCACAATCTGGCAACTCATGTCTTTGCGCTCAGCCAAGAATGCCGGGTTGAACGTTCCCTCTTCCGCAATCGAAGACGCGATCGGTTACCTTGAACGTTCCTATTGGTCGAGCCTTGACTCCAAGGGAGAACCCGTGAACAAGAAGTCCGGATTTGCCTATCAACCCGGTGGTCATCCGGAATATACGACCACGGCGGCAGGACTTCTCGCCATGCAAGTTTGTGGAGAATACGAATCACCCTTCGTCATGGGAGCTTCCGACTGGCTACTCGAAAACGGTCCAAACACGAGTAGAAAATTCTTCTTTTACGGAACTTACTATTATTCTCAAGCCATGTACCAACGAGGAGGAGATCACTCCAAGGAAGCCCGCAAAAAGGTGGAGGAAATCCTCCAAAAACTTCAACGAAAAAACGGTTCTTGGCAAGGGTCCGGATCGGAGGGGAGTGCCGGAGAAGTGTACTCGACGACTATGGCAATACTCGCTTTGGCCGTAAAGTACCACTACCTGCCGATATACCAAAGGTAAAAAACTCCTCGCAGTCAGTCCAACCGGTATACCCGGGTCGCGTTACCACCTTCGATGGCCTCGCGTTCATCAGTCGACAAAGACGAGATGAATTCTCTACACAGGTTGACCCACGGCATGTAATCAACCGCTAGGCGGGCCACAGGCCAATCGGAGCCGAACATAAGTCGGTCGGGCCCGAAGGCATCCAGGGCAACCTCCATATATGGCCTTAGTTGATCCGAAGTCCACTCAGCCCACTTCGCCTCGGTTGCCATTCCGGAAAGTTTGCAGGTTACGTTTTCCCTACGAGACATTTCGAACATCTGCTCTTTCCATGGTTCCATGAGCCCATCGCCGATTCGCGGTTTGGCGACGTGATCGAGAACAAAAGGGAGGTTCGGGTGAAGATCAACGAATTCGATTGAGGCCCCGAGTTGCCGTTCGTAAATCAGGATGTCGTAAATCAGGTCGAATTCCTCGAGTTTGCGAATACCCTCGTTAAAAGCCTCACCCAATATGAAACGATCGTCCGGTTCGTCCTGCACCACGTGTCTAACTCCCTTCAGCCAGGGATTGTCCGCATATTCGGCCAGAACTTCTTCGATGGCGGGATCGGCCAAGGGAAACCATCCGACGACTCCCTTGATGAAATCATTTTCGGTCGCATGATCGAGAAGCTCATCGGTTTCGAGCAAGGATTGATCGGCTTGAACGGAAACGACTCCCCCTATTTCGGCCTTTTCTATTTCGACCTGTAAATCGGCTGGTTGGTAATCTTTTTTGAGGATTTCCATACTCTCGTTCATCCAAGAGTACCTGACCGGGTCGTATTTCCAAAAGTGATGGTGTGCGTCGATTTTCATGGTTTTTCTTTCGTAATCAAGGAGGAGTGGATTTTCTTTTTAGTTCGGCGAGCAAAGCAGGCCAACCAACTTGAGCCAATCTCTGTCTCATTTTGCGGTACCCCCCCCCGTACACGGAACTTGTGCTGTTGTTCATATTCTCAAGTAGAATTGAGGAAAGTTTACTTTTTTCCTTTTGCAAGACGGTTAAGGAGGCCAAATTACAAAACCCCTCGATCACCGGAGGTGAGGCGTCTATGAAACGTTCGTTTAGCCAGACGTGTACGTGCTCATGGGCAAGGACGGATATGCACTCGACGTAAGGTAGACCATATAGAACGTAAATGCGGTGATCAAAGGTCGTACCTGGGTTTTTACCACCTTTGACAACGCGATATTTCGTTAAAGTCAAACCTCTCAAGTTGCCGCTTGCGTTGATTTTCGCGGCTTCCCGCAAGAGAGTTTTTTGATCCACCAATTCCAAAATGATTTTCCCTTTGGGTTTAACGAAACCCACCTCCATCAAAGACTTCCATACTCGGTCGTCCACTTTATTGAGTAAGTCCAGTTTGAAAATTCCATCCTTCAAGCAAGGCTTGCAACTCATTCTTCCATCCGCAAAGAATTGTTCTTTCGAGGCATTTTGTTTAGGGAAAATACGCGAACAAGTACCACAAAGTCCAGTGTGGGAAAAGTGCTCGACGTGAACCATCCCACCCCATCCGTCTTTTCGAAAACGATTTCCCGGCCCGAAATTTTTCCTACAGACCATACAACGGAAGCAAGAGGTGTGATAACTTGCTTTTCCTGCTTTGGTCGAACGGGTCCCGAGAGTTCCCGAGCATGCCGCACACCTCGGAACTTTCATCCATTGCTTCACATAGGCTTGATCGGCGGGTGTAAAACGACTGATGGAAAAATGGTAATCCCTGCCACGGATTCTCAATCCAATCCTGTCGCCCACCACCTCGAATAGTTCTCCTTCGGACCTGCTTCCGCTCGTCGTCGTCCACACCCGACTTTCGAGCAACGTGCCGACACACAAGACAAGCAAGAGAAAGAACCTGCGGAAAACAAACACGATGAACCAAATACTCAGGCCAGAAGGGACCGCCAGTACTCAATTCGTCCCTTGATATGATTGGGTCCGGGCATCCCTGGCTTTTCTCGTTTTAGAAAGGCCCTCTCAAGATCGAACACCTCGCGCCAATCGGATTCGATTTGGGGACAAGATGCCTTGGCTTGCTCGTCCGTCAATTCGGTAAGCACGCATTTTTGTGATTCGGCCAACGACACCAATTCGCCTACCACGTGGTGTGCCTTTCTAAAAGGCACACCCTTTTCGACCAAATAGTCAGCCAAGTCCGTTGCGAGCAACAAAGGATCCGATGCGGCTTGCCGACAAACGTCTTCGTGGAAAGAGGATTCTCTCAAAACACCGGCTACCACCGCCAAGCAAAGACATAACTGGTCAAAGGAGTCGAATACGGGGGGCTTGTCTTCCTGTAAATCCCGATTGTAAGTCAAGGGGAGCCCCTTGATCGTAACAAGGAGATTTTGAAGATTGCCAATGAGACGACCCGTCTTGCCTCGGATCAGCTCGAAAGAATCAGGATTCTTTTTTTGAGGCATGAGAGAGGAACCGGTAGTGAAAGAATCCGGTAGCTCGACAAAACCGAATTCCGAAGAATTCCAAAGGATAAAATCCTCGGCAAGTCGCGAGAGGTGGAGGGCGCACCCGGCGCAGGCGCTGGCGAACTCCACGAAAACGTCTCGGTCCGCAACGGCATCCATACCGTTGGGAGTCAACCTCGGATCTCCGTTTTCATCGACGAAACCAAGTATTTTGGCGGCAAAACCACGGTCCAAGGGAAGGGTCGATCCAGCAATGGCCCCTGAACCCAAAGGACAAACATTCGCATGATCGGCTACGGTTGAAAACCTATCATAGTCTCGACCCAAAGCCTCAAGGTGAGCAAGCAGATGGTGTCCTACTGTTACAGGTTGGGCTCTTTGAAGATGGGTGTACCCGGGGATAGGAAGAAGAGCGTAGCGATCCGCCAGGTCCAGAGCCGACCTCATGCTTCCTTCCAATGCCGTCTTGATTTGATGGCATGCGTCTTTGAAAAACAAACGCATGTCGGTCGCAACCTGATCGTTCCTACTACGCCCCGCATGAAGTTTGTCGGCGGCTTCGGTCTTTGTTCTCAAGGCCTGTTCCAAGTTCATGTGGACGTCTTCGAGTTCAAGTTTCCAGGGGAAATCGGCCTGCAGGATTTCTTCCGACAACTCTTCGATGCCTTGCTTGATCTGGTTGAATTCCCTTTCGTCCAACAGGCCCACGTGAGCAAGCATGGAGGCGTGGCCCAGACTACCTTGTAAATCGTATGGAGCTAATCTTTGATCAAAGGAAATGGACTCACCGAAGACTTGCATGAGGTCATCGGGCTTATGCGAAAACCTTCCACCCCAGCTAACTTGCTTTTCATTGTCTGCCATAAAATTGATATCTTCCAAAGGAAACCACCTCCCGCAACCTTATTTGCAAGAAGGGGGTCAATACCTCAAGAGAAGAGTTTCTTCAATTTGGCCTTGGCATGATCTCGGTTAAGCTTGGCAATGAAGTCAAGAGATATATCCTTGGGGCATGCGGCGGAACATTCTCCGTAGTTTCTGCAATTACCAAACCCTGCATTGTCCATTGCCGAAACCATATCGACAACACGCTTGTCTTTCTCTGCCTTCCCTTGGGGCAACAAGTTCAGGTGACCCGCCTTGGCCGATGTGAAGAGCATGGCGGACGCGTTCTTACACGATGCAACACATGCACCGCACCCGATGCAAGCAGCAGCATCCATGGCCTTGTCGGAATCTGCTTTGGGAATGGGAAGGGCATTACCATCGGGAGCGCTTCCGGTGCGGGCCGAGATATAACCACCTGCCTGTATGATTTTGTCGAAGGAGGATCGGTCAACGATTAAATCTCGAACAACAGGGAAAGCCCGTGCCCGGAAAGGCTCGATCGTAATGACGTCTCCATCCTCGAACTTCCTCATGTGAAGTTGGCAGGTGGTGGTGGAATCTTCGGGCCCATGTGCAAAACCGTTGATATTGAGCGAGCACATACCGCAAATTCCTTCCCTGCAGTCATGATCGAATGAAACCGGTTCGATACCTTTCGATAAAAGCAATTCATTGAGCTGATCCATCATTTCGAGAAAAGAAGAGTCCTCGGAAACATCTTCTATTTCATGACTCTCAAAACGACCTTTATCCTCAGGGCCACTTTGCCTCCAAACTTTGAGGGTTAGATTCATTATATGAAACTACTTGTAGCTACGGACCGCAAGCTTGACATTATCAAAATTCAATTGTTCCTTGTGACGATCAGGTGTCTTGTCCTTCCCTTTGTACTCCCAGACAGCGGCATGAGCGAAATTTTCGTCGTCACGAGTAGCCTCCCCTTCAGCGGTTTGGTATTCTTCACGGAAATGCCCCCCGCAAGACTCTTTTCTTTCGAGAGCGTCACGACAAAGGAGTTCACCGAATTCAAGAAAATCTCTAACCCTTCCAGCGCGTTCAAGTTCGGCGTTCAAGGTCTCGTTGGAACCGGTGACAAGTAGGTTTTTATGAAAGTCTCCGCGTAGATCCTGAATATCACCGATGGCTTTTTTTAGCCCCTTTTCATTTCGCGCCATACCGGCAAAATCCCACATGATTTGACCAAGCTCTTTATGATAGGATCGAGAAGATCTAGTACCCTTCGTAGAAGTTAATTGATCAACGCGTTCTCTAACTCCCTCAAGAGCTTCCTTGACCTCTGGGGCGTCCGGACTAAGAGCACCCGCACCTGTATTTGCAAGGTAATTACCTACGGTGTAGGGAATAACAAAATAGCCATCGCTGAGTCCCTGCATCAACGCACTGGCACCGAGTCGATTAGCTCCATGATCGGAAAAATTAGCTTCACCCAAAGCGAAACAACCTGGCACCGTGGTCATGAGGTTGTAGTCAACCCACAAACCCCCCATTGTGTAATGTATGGCTGGGTAAATCCGCATGGGTCGCTTGTATGCATTTTCCCCGGTAATTCGTTCATACATTTGGAATAAGTTACCGTAGCGCTCTCGAATCGTGGACTCCCCGAGTCTTGAGATAGCATCGGCGAAATCCAAATATACGCCACGCCCACCTTGTCCAACTCCTCGACCATCGTCACAAGCTTCCTTGGCCGAACGGCTCGAAATGTCACGGGGGGCTAAGTTTCCGAAGCTTGGATACTTGCGCTCCAAGTAGTAGTCCCTCTCACTCTCCGGAATGTCGTTGGGGAATTTGCCGCAATCGAGAGCCTCTCTGGGAACCCAAACTCGGCCGTCGTTGCGGAGAGATTCAGACATCAAGGTAAGCTTCGATTGATGATCCCCGGAAACCGGAATGCATGTTGGGTGAATTTGGGTGTAGCACGGATTCGCGAATCCAGCGCCATGGCGATAGGCACGGAACGCGGCAGTAACATTGCAACCAACCGCATTGGTGGAAAGGTAATAGGCGTTGCCATACCCCCCGGTACAAAGAAGAACGGCATCGGCGGTCCATGCTTTCGTCTCACCGTTGGCGAGATTTCTGGTAATGATACCTTTGGCGTGACCTCCGACGACTACCATGTCGAGCATTTCATGCCTGGTGTGCATGGTAACCTGTCCCGCCGCGATTTGGCGACTTAAAGCACTGTAGGCTCCAAGCAAGAGTTGTTGTCCTGTTTGCCCTCGAGCATAAAATGTACGACTAACTTGAGCTCCTCCAAAGGAACGGTTCGCAAGAAGGCCTCCGTATTCGCGGGCAAAAGGCACACCTTGAGAAACACATTGGTCAATAATGTTCACACTAATCTGAGCAAGGCGGTGAACATTTGCTTCGCGAGAACGAAAATCTCCTCCTTTCACTGTGTCGTAAAAAAGCCGATGGATACTGTCCCCGTCATTTTGATAGTTCTTGGCGGCATTGATACCACCTTGGGCAGCGATTGAATGAGCGCGTCTCGGTGAGTCCTGGTAGCAAAAACAGTCCACATTGTACCCAAGCTCTCCCAAGGTTGCAGCAGCAGCTCCACCAGCCAAACCCGAGCCAACCACGATAATCTTGTACTTGCGCTTGTTCGCAGGATTAACGAGCTTTGATGAGAACCTGTGATTATCCCACTTTTCGGCAATGGGGCCATCAGGTATTTTGGAATCTAGTATCATATCGATGGTAATGGTTGAATACTGTTAAAGAAGATCTGCAGTCTTCAGACTATTGTGACTGTAGAAAGATATCAAACCGTACTTATCGGCCAAGACGCTCAAGGGAACAATTGAAAAACCAACGAAGATCACCCACGCGTAAGCCTTCGAGGCAAGATCGAGTTTCGAGCTCCATGACTCGGATCGAAGTCCCAGAGATTGGAAGGTGCTGGATACTCCATGAGCCAAGTGCCGACAAAGCAAAAACATACAAATCACATACGATATCGAAATCCAATCAATACGAAAACCGACTAATACCATTGTGTAAACATCATGGATCATTTCGCCATCGGGCGATCCTGTTGCTGTTTCAAGCTCTCCGTATTCGGGGTAAAGGTTTCGGGTTGTAAAATGAAGCAAATGGAAAACGACGAAGGCTAAGATGATCGATCCTGTAAGACCCATTCGTAACGAAGACCAACCCGCCCTCTTTGTTCTCTCAACCTCATTGGGAACCGGACGAGCCGCCCGGTTTTCCTTGATCAGCAAGATGGCAGTGAAGGCATGCAAAACAACGCAAGCGAAGAGGAAGATTCGTGAGCCCCAGAGAATAGGCAAAGGGAGACTTTGGAGAGCGTGGGCGTAGGCATTGATTGATTCCTGACCAAGAAGGATCTGCAGGTTGCCGAGCATGTGTACGAATACGAATCCGATCAGTACAATACCAGTAAGGGCCATAAGGTATTTCTTAAAAAGAGAAGACATCGTGAAGTACTTGTTGGAGATCAGTATCGTAATCATCCCACGTTAAGTAGCAAATCACTAGTTAAAACAAAGTTAAAGCAGATACTATAAGCAGTATGCATTGGACTGATGAATGCTGATTAAGCTCGGTCAACCTAACGTTTGGTTACATTATAACAGATTTCCGAATAATTTAACAATAAATTATGCCTTAGGCGCAAAAGGTTGTTGCACCGAACTAGGCCCGCGTGTCATTTCATGGTGATGAGGGGAAAATCATAATGAAATATATTTTTATTACGGGGGGAGTAGTCTCATCCTTGGGGAAAGGACTGACAGCGGCATCTCTTGGCGCGCTGCTCGAACAGAGACGTTTGACCACTCGAATTCAGAAATTCGACCCCTACCTGAACGTCGACCCCGGAACTATGAGTCCTTTCCAACACGGCGAAGTATATGTTTTGGACGACGGAGCGGAAACCGATCTCGATCTCGGCCACTACGAGCGTTTTACCTCCGGAAAGTTATCTCAGTTCAACAATTTGACAAGTGGCCAGATTTACGAATCGGTAATCCGCAAAGAAAGACGAGGCGAATACTTGGGGAAAACCGTTCAAGTCATTCCCCACGTCACCAATGAAATCAAGGACCGCATTTACGCAGCCGGTGAAGGAGTCAACGTACTGATCACGGAAATCGGAGGTACAATCGGCGACATCGAAGGACTACCCTTTACCGAAGCGATGCGTCAATTTGCCTGTGAAGTCGGAAAGGCCAACGTTCTTTTCATTCACATGACTTTGCTTCCCTCGCTTAAAGCCGCCGGGGAGCTTAAGACCAAGCCCACTCAACAAAGCGTGGCTAAGTTGAGGGAGATTGGTATTCAACCGGACATTCTGATTTGCCGAACCGAACAACCAATTACCGAGGAAATCAGAGAAAAACTCAGTCTGTTTTGCAGCGTCGCTCCCGAAGCGGTCATCGAAGAACAGGATGTGGCTCACTCCATTTACGAACTTCCCCATATGCTCAAGAAGGAGGGGCTCGACACGTTGGTTACCCGTTTTCTTGGACTCGATGCACCCGAGCCCAAGCAGGACGAGTGGGAAGAAGTCGTCCATCGGCTCCTCAATCCGAAGCACAAAGTTCGGGTTGGAATGGTCGGAAAATACATGGACCTGCAGGATTCCTATCTCTCCGTAAACGAATCAATCGTTCATGGGGGTATTCGAAACGATTGCGAGGTCGAAGTAATATATATTGACGCGGAGGATATCGAACGTGATGGCCCGGACGCTCATTTGGCCGAATTGGACGGAATCTTGGTCCCCGGTGGATTCGGGGATCGTGGAACGGAGGGCAAGATCATCGCCTCGCAGTATGCTCGCGAAAAAAAGATACCTTACTTGGGGCTTTGCCTTGGAATGCAAATTGCCGTAATCGACTTCGCCCGTAACGTTTTGGACTTGGAAAAGGCGAACAGTACCGAATTCGATCCCGATACTTCCGATCCGGTCATCGATATCATGAAAGAGCAAGTCGGTATCAAGGACAAAGGAGCCACCATGAGACTGGGCGCCTGCCCCTGCTCATTGACAAAAGGTAGCTTGGCTCATCAAGCCTATGCCCGCGAAGAAATCTCCGAACGGCATCGGCATCGTTACGAATTCAACAACGACTATCGTGATCGACTCTCGGAAGCAGGATTGCTTATTTCCGGAATCAACCCCGAAAAAAACTTGGTTGAAATTGTCGAAGTCCAGGATCACCCATGGTTCGTCGGCGTTCAATTCCATCCGGAATTCCAATCGAAACCCAATCAAGCTCACCCCCTGTTCGCCTCTTTCATCGAAGCGTCCTTGGGCAAGAAGCTCGAATCAACGAGCAACCACCCTGCGGACTCCGCCTAATTGGGCTTTGCACTGTAATCGCCTGATCGAAGGATGAGGTGAAAGGTACAAGGTAATTATTTGGTCGTGATCATAGACTCCCACACTCATCGCTACCCATCGGAGGTTTTTCAGGACCCGAAAACCTTTTCGGATGCCGCAAGCGAAGAACACTGGTTGGAATTGGTTTTGCCTCAAAAAGGGCCACGTTTGCAAGGATGGGCGAACAGGAATCAGATGATCAACGATATGGACGAGGGCGGTATTGATCGTTGCGCCCTTCTTGCCTGGTACTGGGAAAAGCCTCAAACATGCTTTTTGCAGAACGAATGGCACGCCCGGTGGATCAAAGATGATCCAAATCGGTTCTACGCCTTTGCCGCCGTTCACCCAGAGATGAAAGATCCCTTGGGTGAGTTGACAAAGAGGCATGAACAGGGATTCTTCGGAATCGGAGAGTGCCACCCCTGGGTACAGGGATTTTCCATGAGCAATCCCAGTTGGCTGTCCTGCATGGAATTCGCCCAAGATCAAGGATGGCCGGTCAATTTTCACGTCACCGAGCCGTTGGGGCACGATTACCCCGGTAGGACCGCAAGTCCGCTCGAAGACTTTCTCTGGCTTGCAAGGCAGTTCCCCCGACTCAAAATCATTCTAGCTCACGCAGGCGGATTGTTCCCCTTTTACGAACTCAATCCTAGGCTGAAACCTGAATTGAAAAACGTCTATTACGACTTGGCCGCCTGCCCACTGCTATACGATCCATCCTTATACCGCTTGTTGATTGACGCGGTTGGCCATGAAAAAATCGTTTGGGGATCAGACTATCCCTTGAAGATTTATCCGGGACGACAAAGTAAGCCGGACTTTTCAACTTTTCGCAAAGATCTCATAGAACAAGCCAAACTTTCGGATATTGAACAGGAGGCAATTTTCGGTCTTACTTTTCTCTCTCTCTTGAATTGACGTGAAAATCGAGCTTCAATCTCTTCGTCCCCACCCCATTCCCGAGAAATTCATTTCCGAATCCGAAGTGTGGGAAAAGAACCTCCTGATCGAAAAAGGCAGGAAATGTTTACTGGCAGCTCAATCAGGCAAAGGGAAAAGCACCTTATTGCATGTTCTTTATGGCCTCCGCCGAGATTGTATTGGAGAAGCGATGCTGGATGGGCATTCCGTTTTTTCCAAAACGGCGGACGAATGGGAAAGCCTTCGCAAAACCAAAATAAGCCTCCTGTTTCAGGATCTGAAATTATTCCCGCACCTCAATGCCATGGAAAACGTCGAATTAATTCCCGAGACAAACCCCAAGGCTCCACCGATCGAGGAAATGCTCGTGCAACTGGGCATGGAAGAATTCGTCGACCAACCCGTTGAAACGCTTTCCTTCGGACAACGACAACGAATCGCATTACTGCGCTCCCTGCGAAAGCCTTTCGAACTTCTTTTGCTGGACGAACCCTTCAGCCACCTTGATGAGGGAAATACCGACCGTGCGTGCCGCCTCATCGTCGAAATCGTCGAAAGAAACAAGGCCAGCTTGATTCTCTCTTCCTTGGGAGACGAACCGCCTATCAACTTCGACGAAAGATTCCGCCTGTGAACTCATCTCAAGAAAGCTCGATGCGAGAGGCAGTAAGAGCAAAGGGCTCGGGTTGGGAAATTTGGATCGCATCTCTTGGCTGTCTGCTGGGCTCAAGCCTGCTCATTCTAGCCGCTCAGCTATATCAAGACAGTAATCGCTTCTTCGACGAACAAGTCTCTCCGAGCAATTTTTTCACTCTGAACAAGAAGATTCTTGGGGGTGCCTTAGTCAACATGGGCAAAGGCGAAAAAACTTTTACCCAAGAAGAACTCGACCAAATCGAAAAAATGGAAGGGGTTATGAGAACGGGAGGTTTTACCCGGAACAAATTTCCTCTCACTCTTTATATTTGGCCATCCGGCAAAGTAGGTCTGGGCGCGGCCGCCAAAACCGATCTGTTTTTCGAATCAATTCCGGATGAGTTTCTCGACTTCGTTCCCGAAGAATGGGAATGGGATGAGAACTCCTCCACAATCCCCATCATCGTCCCCAAATTTTATCTTGATCTTTGGAATTTCGGCCTCGCCCCCTCTCGTGTCGAGTACCCGACCCTCTCCAACGAAGCCGCTACCGGCATGCCCATCGAATTATTCATCGGGAACAACCGGGAAGTTACTTTGGAAGGAAGGTTCGTGGCCTTCAGTAAGCGCATCAACAGTGTCCTTGTACCCGAAAGTTTTCTCTCTCAAGCAAACGAAGAGTACGGCAAACCAGATGCCGGGCAGTATTTCTTTCTATGGAAAGACGGTGCGGTCGACGGCCCCCCCCGAGCACTTGGGTTCCTGCAAGACCTAACCGAAGAACAAAAACAAAACGGCGAAGTCTCCCCGATTGCCAGTCCGGCTGAAAAAAAGCCGATCCTCGAGATTCTCGAGGCTCAAACTTCGGATACGCATCTGCCCTCTCGTATCATCGTGCAAATAGAAGGATCCCCCTCCGATGCTTTTGTTGCCGAACTTGAGGCCAAAGGATATGAGATCAACCGTGAATTCCCCGAACAAGATCTTGTCAAGAAAATCACCAATGCCGTCTTTCTCGGAATGGCAATCATCGGCGTCCTTTTCTCCATCAGCTCGATTGCTACCTTTGCCACTAGTTTTCGTTTGCTCGTTACCCAAGCCTCCGAACCGGCAACCAATCTTTTGTCACTCGGTTTCTCCAGCGATTCCCTGACCAAATTATTCTTCCGGCGTTTTGTTCTGATTTTCGCACCCGTTTTTCTGTTGGCTCTGGCCCTCGGAAGCGGATTGCAATACGAACTGTGCAAGATTGGGAAGAACGTTGGGATAGAAGTGGAAGCCGGACTTTCCATCCCGACTTTCGTCTTCGCCTTCGCCTACTGTATTCTCTTTCTGGTCATCAACCGCATGACGATTGAAAAATCCGTAAAAAAGCTTTCCGACTAATTCTTTGGAAGCCAACTCGAAAGACGAGGTTGGCAAGCAATGGTTCAATCAAGAGCGCTTCTCGTTATTCGACGGGTCTTCGTTACTAAAACGGAGATTGAGTGGCCGACTCAAAATAATCGACACCGGCCTTGATGGATTTTACCGGTATGCGCATCTCGGAAGAAAGTCGACCCTTCCCGAGGCTGAACTTGCCTGTGACCGGGGGAATATTCAAAGCAAGCAAACCATCCATCAATTGACCCAACTCGTTCTCGCCTCCTGCCTGAACCATGCTCATGACCATCTGAGCGTAACGAGCGACGTTAAGGCGCCAACTAATGATCTCGCCTTCATCAAGTGATAATTTTTCCGCCAGGTTGTTTTTCACCGGCTTGCCGGTTTTGACTGCGCGCATCAATGCGGTAAGCTTGTCTTTGCTGGATGCTGCCAAGTACTTGCCATCCAGTACGGCAAAAAAGGTACTCGAGTTCGAATAAGGAAGTGTGGACAGCACTTCTTTTACCTCCAGTTCTTCGGCATCCATTTTCATGCCGAGCTTGAAAACCTCGACTCCATCGATGGGGTCACTTTCCTCAAATTCGAAATCATATTTCAATCCCATCGATTGAAGGGCATCCATACCGGAAAGCATATCCTTGCCGAGAACCACAGTCTCGCTTAGCATTTGTTTTAATTCTGACGGAGAGGCTTGAGTCGAACCAACTTGTACAAACCCGAGTGAATTGCCTTCTTCTGCAAGCCCATAACTCATCGCCATCTGCCCGTCATACATCTTCGTTCCCTCACGAATAATGGCAAGATAGCGTGTGACCAATTCCTTCGCATCGGGATCTTTTTCATTGATGCGATCACTGACACTCTCAACGTATTGCAAGAGGTTATCGCTATTGATGTTTACTACGGCATCCATCCATCCTCCTCCCGAAACGCAGTTTGCCGATTCGGGAGAGAAAGGTTTGGTTTCCGAAGAAAAAAGGACATGGAGATCGGAATCTTTCCTAGCCGAGGCGGTTGCTCGCATCATGATTTCCTCGGCGGACAAAGACAGTTCGACTTTGGTCGCGTCCAGGGATGCAAACTCTTCGAATACAACCTGTACGAGCTTGGCAATGGACGGGGATCCAATTTCTTGCGAGATGGAATTTTCAAAGTCCGGCATTTCCTTTAAAAAGGGGCTCATGAGAAAACCGACCTCAATGTCTTCGGTGGGAACTTGCCCAGCAAAGGAAAGAACGGAAGACCAATCCGTGACCTCCTCGAGTAAACCCGGTGTCA
>PBMI01000054.1 GCA_002722545.1 Opitutia bacterium
CCATTCGTCTAGTTGGAAATCAATCGATTCGACGATTTCAAAACTACTCATTCCGGTTACGGTTTGTATCAAATGTCCCGCATTGCATTGTCCCATGTGGCCCCATTGGTACTTGGCGTCCGTATCTTCGAGTCGAGTAGAGGTTGCCCGCAAGGCATCAATGAGGAACCTCTTTGTGAAGGAATGATCGTAAGTTTGAGAGTATTGCGAATTCATGTTTATATATTATAATAAAAACAAACTCTTGAATATTTCAAATCTGAACTGCAAACGATTTTGCATAAGAGTAACAAGGCGAACGGGTCCATGGGACAATTCTTTCATGTTTGGAAGATGAGAAACGAAATAGGGCTGATGAATCTTTTAGGATTATAGTTGAATCCACCAACCTTTACTCTTTCTTTTGTTTTAGGAGTGATTTATTGGTAAAAAATTTCTGTGATCATCAGATCAATTAGGGCTTCAACCTATCCTTACCTTGCCGAAATAAAATTAACTTATGAAAATTTACATAGCAAAAGATAGGGTTAGGCATGGACCGTACGGATTGTCCGAGCTGAACGTCAAAGTTGCCCGTGGTGATTTTGAGACCACCGACTTTGCCTGCTTTGACGGAAAAAACTGGGTTTCAATTTCGGACGTGCCTGGTATCGACATTCCAACGGATCATTTTCAGACGCCGGAAAATAATGTAGAAAACCCTGTGGCGGGTGTTCTGACCTCTCGCTTTCCAAAGAGGAAGTTTTCCGATGAAAAATCCCAAACGCCCACCGTTCGCGAACTTCTTTTCACTGGAACTGGTTCAGAATTCGCTCGCATTTGGATCACCAACCTTCTCCTTACCGTTTGTACTCTTGGCATTTATTCTGCATGGGCGAAAGTACGTTCGATCCATTACTTCTATGGGAATACCTCGCTGGATGGATCTTCCTTTTCTTTCGTCGCCAACCCCGTCACCATCCTTAAAGGGCGCATTATTGCCTTTGCTTTGTTCGGGGCGTATACTTTTTTTCAGACGGTGGAGCCTGTCGTTTCCCTCATCCTCATGCTGGCGGTTTTTCCTTTGATTCCACTTTTGGTTGTGCGCTCGATGCGTTTCCGTATGCAAAACACGGAGTATCGCGGTCTCAAATTTAATTTTACGGGCAGCGTCGGACATGCCTATTCCATTTTCTTTGGCGGAGTTATTCTTACTTACGTAACCTTAGGCATTCTTTTTCCCTGGTGGGAGTGCCAAAAGAAGCAATACTTGCTGGGAAACTTGAGATACGGGAACAGGCGCTTCGAGAGTTTTCCGCGAAGCGGGACCTTTTACAAATGCGCCGGTATTTGCATTCTTATGGGAATCGGGACGATGGTTCTCATGTCCGTGCTTTCCTTTGCCGCTATTCCTCTGCTTGGAGAATACGCCGTGATGGCAATTGTTTTTTTCCTTTACCTGAGTATGGGGGTTACTTGGGCTTATTGGCATGTCTCTACGACTAACCACGCCATGGACTCAACGAACTTGCCTGGGGTTTATTTTAGAAGTCGTATGAAGACTCCCGATTTCGTGGCCCTTTGGGTCGTCAATATTATTTTGTTGGTTTTTACCGTCGGTTTAGCCACGCCTTGGGTCATGGTCCGCAATGCCCGCTACCGGATCAGTTGTACTCAGGTTATAGCTGGTGAATTGGATTCCTTCATAGCGGGGCAAATTGAGAATACTTCTGCTCTAGGTGAAGAATTGGGCGAGACCATTGACTTGGGCATTGGCATATGAAGGGAGAGGCCAAAGGCAAATATCTGAATGCCGGTTCATCTCGGGTGCAGGATGCTTGCATTTTCTTTTCGGGCAAGGAATTGAGCGTAGTGGACGAGTTCGGACAAAAACTTGTTTCCGCTTCGTTGGCAGAGGTTAATATATCTGCCCGACTGGGAAACGTTCCGCGCCTTCTTGGCTTTCCCGATGAATCGGCTTTCGAGACAAGAGAAAACGACCTGGTGGACGAATGGTTGAAGTCCGTTGGCAAATCTCGAAGTTTGGTTTCCTTTTTAGATGGAAAAATCCGATACGCATTGGTTTCCCTCGTCCTAACGGTTCTTTTGATTTTGGGGTTTGTTTCCTACGGAATTCCTCCTTTGGCGGAAGTCGTGGCTCATCAACTTCCCGATGACCTCCTTGACAGTACCTCCGAGTTCAGTCTTGAGCTTCTTGATCGTCTTGTTTTGGAACCTACTGAATTGAGCACGGAGCGAAAGAACGAAATTCATGGACTGGTGAGACGAACTTTCCCCGAACTTTCCAACCCCGGTTATCGACTTGTTTTCCGGAGAGGAGCGAACTTGGGGGCGAATGCCTTTGCCTTGCCGGACGGGGTGATCGTCTTTACGGACGAGCTGATCGAAATGCTCAAGTCGGATGCCGAAATACTGGCAGTTTTTGCTCATGAGTACGGGCACGTCGTCGAGCGTCACTCCCTTCGCCAAGTTCTTCAGGATTCCGCCATCGCGGTGCTGTCGTTCCTCGTCATTGGCGAAGCCACGGACACTCTTCAGGAATCGCTCAACGCCCTTCCTGCCGTCTTCATGCACGGTGCCTACTCGAGGGAATTTGAGAGCGAGGCTGATGATTATGCATTCCGTATGCTGTCTGATGCAGGTCTTTCTCCTCATTCTCTCGGTGATGCCTTGCGCAGACTACACGAGGAACACGGCGAAGGCGAAGGATTGAAATACTTTTCAAGCCATCCTCCCTTCGAGGATCGAATCCGGCGTGCTACGGAAGCGTCCCGCTGACTTTCACCAAATCCTTTTTTCGTCTTCTCCTGAAAGGGTCGGAATTTGTACCAAAAAGTTTCATTCAAACATTTTGTCAATGGAGGTAGCGGTGATTCCCTCTTTATTTTGAGGGGCGCATCCACCTTGACGATTCCCCTGCAGAGCATACTTTTAAACCACATGAAGTCTTTATCCTCGCCGATTCTGTTTGCGGTGCTTTGGCTTCCTTGCTTGGCCGAAAACCCATCGGCGGGGAAATCCGAAGTCTCATGGCGTGAGGGGATCATTTATCATTATGGTACTGAACGTCTCTTCACGGGGACGGTTCAAACTTTCTGGAGCGATGGAGTGAAGCAAAAGGAATACGACGTTACGAATGGTTTGAGGGATGGTGCCTGGACGGAGTGGTATCAAAACGGTGAGAGGTTGAAAGAGGTCCAGTGGGAGATGGGAAAAAGAGTGAATCTTTCGACCTGGTGGTTTCAGAATGGGCGGAAGTGGAAAGAGATTCATTTCGAGGAAGGTGGCAAATTTCTCGTTTCTGAATTTTACGAGGATGGACCCAAGCTCAAAGATGTTTCTTGGAAAAACGACAAAATGAACGGCCCTCTTAAGTTTTATTATGAGAATGGTCACGTCTTGAGGGAAGTGAATTATGTCGCCGGCAAAAAAACCGGCAAGGTTACCTGGTGGCATGAGAACGGAGTAAAATGGAAGGAATATAACCTCCAGAACGACAAGCTGCACGGGCCCTTTACTTATTGGCGGCAAGATGGTGGGATTTGGAAGCAAGAAGGGTGGCAGGAGAATCTGCTGGAGGGAAGAAATACAATTTGGCAGACCAATGGAAACAAGATGAAGGAAGTCTTCTATCTGGACGGCAAACTGAATGGTCCGTCGACAACTTGGTGGTTAAATGGAAAGATTCAGGAGAAAGGTTTTTATGAAAACGGTGTGGAGACCGATACCTTCACGGGTTACCACCAAAATGGTCGCAAAGCCTACCAGGCGCTTTATGAAAAAGGCAAGAGGGTCAGTTATCAAACTTGGGGATCGGGCGGTGAGAGCACTTCGATCTCGGTTGATGAGCCGCTAGAAGAAGATCAATAAGATTCCAATCTATCCTTGTTCCACGCCCTGAGATGAATAGGGATTTCTCCATAGATGTTTGGTAATTGATCGATAACCCTCAACTACCATCATTGGAGTGGAATCGATGGAAAACAGGGGATGTCAGTACGATCGCATGATTGGAGTACGAACTGGTAAACGGGGAGTGGGGTGGTGCGGGCACTCGGGATCGAACCGAGGACACCAGCTTGGAAGGCTGGGGTTTTACCACTAAACTATGCCCGCGTGGAAAGGCTGATAACCATTACGGGGTTGACGCTTCGGGTCAAGTTGTAATTGCTTGCTTACAAGACAAATCGAACGTTTTGGCGACCTCGGTAGTCTTAGGCTTTGCCGTTGGTTTAAAGGGATGGGAATCCTGATGGTTTGCGGCGATAAGTACAACAGTCGGGAAAAAAGGAATCTATGAAAAAGAGTATTGTGTGGAAATTGGTCGTGGTGGCTTTTGCATTGAATGCAGTTGGTTTGCTTTGGATCAGAAACGAGTTGGTGAAGGCAGTGCGTGAGGGTGGTGCGGGCATTCATGAAAAGAGCTTACGGGTGGTAACCGTTGTACCGAAGGAACAAGCCGAGAAAGCGGACCGTTTACTTGTCGTTTTAAATGAGGACCTGATTGGAGAAGAAAAGATCGGTCAGGCCGTTGGATGGAACCCTTTTCTAATCGAACCTGCGGCGCAGGGAAATTGGATCTGGAACAGGAAGGACGCAATGGAGTTCAAACTCGATGAACCTCTTCTCAAAGGGAATCTTTATTCCATGAAAGCAAATGACCGTTTTGCCGAGAAATTGGGTCGACCTCTTTTGGATGAGCGGGAATTTTCTTTTCGAACTTCTCCTTTGCGCGTGGAAAGATGCGTGGAGTCGGGCCGCAAGGGCGACCGAATCGAAGTCGAGTTCCGTTTTAACCAGGAGGTCGAACCTGCCGTTCTCGACGAATTCTTCGAGGCGGTTGATGCAAACGGCAAGGTTTTGGGCAAGGAGGTTCTGAGCGCTGGGAGAAGGCGACTCCATGCCGTCCTGCTCGAATTACCCGAGGAGCGAATTTTCGAGGTTAGCCTGAAGAAGGGGATGCCCGGGGTCGAGGGACCCTTGGGCTTGGAGAAAGATTTTATTACCCAAATTTCCCTCGCCCCGGCTTTTGGGGCCCTGAGCGCTCGGACCCCTTGGAGGCTTGGGACGGATGAAAAATGTTCCGTGGAACTGCGTTTCAATCAAAGCCTTGATGCGTTGCAGGAAAAACCTGCAGTTACCCTAGTCCCCAAGGTAGATGACCTCGTGGTCAGTCTCAACCGGCAAGGGATTCGTCTTTATGGTTCCTTCAAGGGACGGGAGCGCCATTTCGTGGCTACGGTTCAAAGTGATCTTCGTTCCTTTCATGGCGAGGTTCTCCCTGCGGGAGTGAAGTTTCCTTTCGTATTGCCCAAGCGTCGGCCCGAGGTGTCCTTTGTCCAGGATCATGGGGTACTCAGTCCGAAGGGAAACTTGGAGATCGAAATCAAGACCTGCTCGATCGATAACCTAAGGCTCAGCGCCACGAAGATTTATCCGAACAACCTTGGTTCTCATTTGCGCGGTGATTCGCGATACAATCCTGAGCGGATCGGAAAGGAGCTTTTTTCCACGGTCAAACCGATCCGGCAGGGGGACGATTCGATCTGCTTGAGTGTAGTCAATTTGAGGGACTGGATTGAGAAACCGCTCGGTCTTTATTATGTCATAGCACAGAACGAAGAGAGCCGATGGCACAATGATCAGGCGGTGGTGGCCGTGACGGACCTGATGATCACGACCAAGGTCCATCCCGCAGGCGTAGATGCTTGGGTGACCTCCCTCGCGGGTGGCAAACCACTTGAGGGAGTACGGGTCTCGGTGCTTTCCACCAAAAACCAAACTTTGGCCGTGGGGACCACGGACGCACAAGGATTGGTCGGTTTGACCGCTCCGGAGGATCATCCGTCGGGAGCCCCTTGGGTCGTTCTTGCGGAAAAAGGGGATGACTTGAGCTTTCGCCGTCTTGATCAGAGAAAATGGGACCTTCCCAAGGTTGCCAAGGACGGTCGAGAACCTGTTGTTGGCTTGGACGCCTATCTTTATGCGGCAAGAGGTGTACGTCGCCCGGGGGACTTAGTTCGTTTGACGGGGATCGTCCGAGACCAAAAGGGGGAGTCGCCTGATCCTCAAATACCTCTCGAACTACGGGTTTTCCGCCCGGATGGAAAAATGGCTCAATCTCTTCCCATAAGGCTTGAAAAGGGTGGGTTCTTTCATCACGAGTTTCAGACTCCGTCGGAAGCCTGGACGGGGACTTGGGAATTCGGTTTGTTTCTCCCCGGGACGGATCGTGAAATTGCCATTCTGCGGACCGGAGTGGAAGCCTTCGTTCCCGTCCGCCTCCAGGTCGAGAGCGAACCTGCGCAGTCCTGGTTTGGGTTGGCCGAATCGCCGGAGATCGAAATATCCAGCCGATACTTATTTGGAGTGGCCGCTTCCGGCTCGACTTTCAAGGTAAGCGGTGAATGGAGGCAGGTTCCCTTCGAGGCCGTTGGTTTGGAGGACTTTTCCTTTGGAGATCCCTCTGCCGCCGAAAAGGTGGCCTTTGATTCCATCCAAAGCCAGACCGATGAGAATGGGGAGGCTTTGATCTTTCCTTCGACTGATCGATTGACTCCTGGTTTTTGGCAAGGCTCGGGCTATGTTTCGGTGACCGTTCCGGGCGGAGGCACGGTGAGTGATTCCTTTGAGCTGAAAAAACTTCAGGCTTCCAGAATGATCGGTGTCCGAGTTGCCATGGGAGAAGCAGTTTTAACCGACGAACCCTTCGCCGTCGAGTTGACTGCGGTTCAACCTCTGGCGGAAGAAGTTCCCGTCGGCGAAGTCGAGGTCGTTTTGGAAAAAATCGAGTCCGATTGGGTGCACCGTCGTGTCAACGGCCTATGGACTTGGAGCAAACGGGAGGAGCCCGTCGAGCGTTCCAAGGTTCTTGTCGAGAAAGTTTCGGATTCCGAGCGGTACTCCAAGGTAGAGATGATTTGCGACGAACCGGGTTTGTGGCGGATCGTTACCCGCGATCTTGTCGGAGGGACTTTGACGAGGGTGCGGTTTAAAGTGATTTCTCCCGGCAGTCCCGCTGCTGTCGTCCGCTCTCCTCATCGAGTCGATTTGACGGTCGACCAACCATCTTACCTTCCTGGTGACGTTGCCAAGGTATCGGTTGACTCTCCTTTTCCCGGCCAATTGCTTTTGACCTTGGAAACCGATCGGGTGGTCTGGAGCAAGAGCGTATCGATTGGCCCTCAAAAGCAAGAGCTGTCGGTTCCTCTGCCACCTCATATGCCCGGCGGGGCGTTCGTTACCGCTTCGGTGGTCCGCCCTTTGGATGCACAGTCTTCGGAGTGGCAACCCTACCGGGCTTACGGAATGGTCCGCTTGGCAACCGATTTTACGGAGCGTGAAATAGAACTGGATTTGCAACTGCCCGAAAAGACAAGACCTGGAACGGAAGTCGAAGTTCGTGTTCACAGCAACCTTTCCGGCCAGAATGCCTTCGTCCACCTTTGGGCGGTGGACGAGGGGGTCTTGTCGGTCACCGACTTCGATACGCCTTCACCGGGCGATTCCTTTTTTGGTCCGTGGCGGGCCAAGGTCGATTCGGGTGATCTCTACCTTGAGCTTTTTCAGGATTACAGGCGGTCTAGCTCGATGGAGCGATTCGGAGCGGGTGGAGGAGCGTTGCGGCGTTCGCTGGTCCAGGCCAAGCCGCTCAAAAGCGTGATCCTCTGGAAGGAGTTCGTTCCCGTTGATGAGAAGGGATTTGTGCAAGCGAACTTTTCTTTGCCAGACGATTTTACGGGAGAATTGCGCTTCATGGCCGTTGCGGTGGCGGGAAATTCTTTCGGCTCGACCGAAAGTTCGATAACCGTGACTTCTCCCTTGTTGGCTGAACTTTCGTTGCCCAGGTTCGTTGCTCCGGGGGACAAGTTTTTCTCGCCGGTAACCCTGTTCAACTCAACGAAAGAGGATCGGGTGGTGGAGACGGTTTTTGAGCTGGCGGGTCCGATTCGCTTGCTGGACGATCCCGAGCGATCCATCCCTGTTTCCGCCGGCGCTTCCGTGACAACCTGGTTTGAACTAGAAGCGCAGCGTGAGATGGGCCAAGTCCTTGTTTCCGTGCGGGCTTCCGGAGAAGGCGAATCAACCTTGGCAAAAGGAGCCTTTCCGGTTCGGCCCGCCGCCTCGCTTGACGCGGAGTACGGGACTTTTGTTTTGAAGGCCGGGGAGAAGATGACTTTTCCGGCGCCTGAACGGTTCCTTCCCGACGGCTTGCTCAGAACCGTAACGATTTCATCTTCCCCGGTGACCGAATTGGTTCCGGCCCTCGACGAACTCCTCGGTTTTCCTTATGGTTGTGCTGAGCAGACCACGAGCAAGGCCATGTCCATGCTTTACGCTTCCGCTTTGCTTGATGGTGGAAAGGCCGAGTTCGCGAAGGAGTCGGTACGGGCGGGAATCAGGAGACTGGAGTTGATGCAAACGACTTCGGGAGGTTTGGCTTATTGGCCGAGAGGAAAGGATCCTTACCTTTGGGCGACTTGTTACGCTTCGGGTTTTCTGATGGAAGCCAGGAAGGCGGGTTTTGAGATCGATGAGGTTTTCCTGACGGGGTTGACTTCGTACCTGAGCAAAACCCTTCGCTCGGGCAAACATGACTTGAATGAGCAGGCTTTCGTTTGTCAGGTCTTGGCCACCTTCGGAAAACCTGAAAAATCGAGACAGCGTTACCTTCTTGACAAGGCAGATGCCCTAGACCTTTCGGCTCTCGCAAGGTTGGCCGGAGCTTGGTTGGCGAGCGGACGGCCCGATCTCGCTCGTCAGTGCCTGCGGGAAGACGCTCTTTCCCAAAAGGTCGACCGTACCTACGACGGACGGCTTACCTCGGATGTGGCGGCCTGCTCCACGATGCTTTCGGTCCTGCTTGATCTAGATGACGAACATCCTTGGGTGGAGGTTTTGAAGGAACGGATTTTGTTGGCCCGGAGGGACGGTCGTTGGCCAAGTACCTTGGACAATGGCTTGGCCTTGGCTTCGCTTTGCAAACTTCATTCGATCATGGCAAGGGAGGTGAGTGAATTTTCGGGAAGCGTTTCGACTCGCGGTTCGGAAGACGCCCCTTTTTCCTCGGACCGGGCTACGGGTCATTCCTTGGCCGGCACGGAGGAACTTGAAGTCTCGTCTTCGGGTACGGGGAAAATCTTTGTCTCGGTCAAGACCGAGGGCTTGGTTTCCCCCGAAGATCTCCAGCCCGTGGACAGGGGGATCAAGGCCCGCAGACGGTGGTTGAACTCGGAGGGGGAAGTGATCAGGGATTGGACGAGCGATGGTGGCAGGTCATTGGAGGTCTCGGTGGGTGATTTGGTTTGGGTAGAGGTAATGCTACAGTCCCAAGGGCCTGTTCTGGAAAACGTGGCCGTGGTGGATGCCCTTCCGGGAGGTTTTGCGGTCGAGAACCCCAGGCTAGCGACGTCTGCCGGGAGAACGCCGGGGAGGGCGATCGGATTAAAACCGAGCAGTCGTGCCGACCGTACGGAGTTTCTCGATGACCGCATTGTTCTTTTCGCCCCGGCCAAGCCTTCTTCCCAAGTTTTCCGCTATGCCATGCGAGCCGTTGCGGGCGGTGAGTTTCTTGCCCCGCCCATTCAGGCTTCCTGTATGTATGACGAGGCTCAGCATTCGTTGGGAGAGAGTGGCATGGTCAAGGTTTCGCTTCGATGACTGGTTGGAGGCGATGGTTCGCGTTGAGGCGGAAACGCCTTCTTTTTTCGTTCGTCCTTTTGGGCGTGGCGGCAGGCGTTGTCTTGCCATGGCACATGGCGAAGAATCCCTTTCCGTTGGAACGACTCGAAGCACTGCCGCAGAGCACGGTTCTTTCCGACCGGGAAGGCCGTCCGCTTGCTCGCTCATTGACCGTTGACGAACAATGGCGACTGCCCGTCCCCCTGCACGATATCTCGCCATGGCTCAGGCAAGCGACCATTGCCGTCGAGGACGAGCGCTTCAACAAGCATTCGGGAGTCGACTTCATTTCAGTGAGCCGGGCTTGCCTGCAGAACCTTTTTGCCGGTGGGGTCGTTTCAGGGGCAAGCACTCTGGACATGCAACTTTGCCGGATGCTCGACCCTCGACCTCGAACCCTCGAGGCCAAACTTTCCGAGGCTGCCCGAGCCTGGCAGGCAAAGGCTTGTTTGTCGAAGGACGAGGTGCTTGAAGCTTACCTGAACCTCGCTCCTTACGGTGGCAACTTGCAGGGTGTGGAGGCTGCGTCACTACGGTATTTCGGGAAGTCCGCCAAAGAACTTTCCTTGCCCGAGGCAGCCTTGCTGGCTGGCATTCCTCAATCTCCCGCCCGTTTGCGACCGGATCGATATCCCGATGCCGCTCTTAAAAGACGCAACAAGGTGTTGGACAGAATGCTGGAGGAGGGGATGATCAGCCCTGAGCTGGCTCGTGACCTGACGGCTGAGAGGATTGAACTGGAGCTTGGACTGCTGTCTGGGAAATCGGCCAGGCATTTTGTTACGGAGGCCCTTTCGTCCCATCCGAAGGGAGGGCTTTCCTTTTTGGATTCCCGACTGCAGGCCGAGATCGAGCAACTGGCCCGTCAACGCCTTTTGGGCTTGCCGGTTGGTTCGGACATGGCGGTTGTGGTAATCGAGATCGAGTCGGGTGGCCTCGTCGCAATGCTCGGTGGCGTGGATTTCGAAGATCCTTTCGGAGGTCAGGTCAATGCGGCGAAAGCGTGGCGGTCCCCGGGGTCGGCCTTGAAGCCTTTCATCTATGCCACGGCGGCAGCGGAGCGGCGATTGGACGGGAACACGATTTTGTCCGATAACCAAACTGCTTTTGCCGGCTGGAATCCCGAGAATTTCGATCGTACCTTTTCTGGAGAGGTAACGGCAGGGGATGCCTTGCGTACTTCTTTGAACCTGCCCGCCTTGCAAGTTTGCAGGGAAGTGGGAGCTGCCAAGTCCGCAGGAATTGCAGAGGCTTGCGGAGTTCGTTTCAAAGGGGATGCGGTTGGCCTGGGTGGCCTTGCCTTTGCTTTGGGAGCTGTGGAGACTAATTTGCTCGATCTTACGAATGCCTATGCCACCCTGGGACGAAAAGGAGTCCGGAGAAACCTTCGTTATTATTTGAGTGATCCGCTCGTGGATGCCGAGGTTCTGAACCCAGACGTTTGCGCTTGGTTGGGAGAAGAGTTGTCTTCTTGGCGACTTCCTTCTTCGGAATTCGAAAACCAATCGACGAGCTCGATTCCGTGGTTCATGCGCAAGACCGGGACCTCTTCGGGCAGAAGAGATGCCTGGACGGTCGGGCATAACGGAAAGTATGCGGTGGGGGTATGGGTCGGCCGATTGTCCGGCATGGGGGATCAGGCCTTCGTAGGGACCAAAGCCGCCGAACCTCTTGTTGCGGGGGTTTTCAACTTGCCCCGCATTCGAAGCACCCATGCGCCCCCTGGGCCTGTTCCTTGGAAAATTGATTTCCCTATTCCTATTCCCGAAAAGAGCGCCCTTTCAATCCAGCGTCCTGAAACAGGGAGCGTTTACCGCACACTAGGTGATGATTTTGAGATTCGACCGAAAGCGAATGCAACCGGCGAGTTACTTTGGTTTCTGAATGGTCGGCCACTGGGTCCAGAAGAGTCCAAGCGAGCAAAGGTAGGTTCAGGGCATTACGAGTTGCTCTGCTTGACTGCGAGTGGTGAGCATGCCCTGTCTCGCTTTCGTGTTTACTAGGATCTTTCCAGTCCGAGAGCCCGACTCGTTTCATCCATGAAGATCTTCGATCCGGCTCGGAAGGGAAAGGATGGCATGGAAGGGGTAAAGGAGGTCATGGGAAAACAGGCCTCCCGAACGAAGTCGAAAGAGGCACCCGCTCCTACGCAGATCGGGTAACCGGCAGCGCAATCCCAAGGCTTGGGGCGGAATTCCAGACAGCCGTCCAGCCGTCCGGTTGCCACGTTGGCCAATCCAATGGCGGCGGAACCCGGACAGCGTATCCGCCACTCCATGAGCTTGGGTCTCAGGGTATCGAGGTCGTCGGTTGGTATGGGGAAATGCATGCAGAAGGTAAGCTTTTCGTTAACTAGTTGCGTCGCCGCTTGCACGGGGGAAGTACCTTCGATTGCTCCGAACCCATGGCCTCCCTGAAGCAACTTGTCTCGGCTGTAGTCGTAAATGTACCCGTAAATGGGAACCCCTCGGCGAAGCAGGGCAAGGGAAATTCCGCATTCGGTAATTCCGACCGCGTAGTTGTTCGTTCCATCGACAGGGTCGAGCAACCAGCAAAATTCAGCTTCAAGAGGAGCGGATTGCGGGGTCTCGACTTCTTCTTCCGAACAAAAATCGTCCTTGGGGAAAGAACTCCTGAGAGAAAGAAAGAGGTTTTCCGATATGGTTTCGTCCACCACCGTAACGCGAGTGCCGTCTTTTTTCCATGAGCTTACGGTTTTTCCGAAGTTTTCACGAAAGTAGTCGATCTGGGACAAAACTGCCGAATGGCCACACAAAATTCTTTCGCTCAGCTCGTGGTCTGCGTTTGTCAAGTCGGGAGTAAGGTTGTTCAGGCTTCGATCCATTTCCCTTCTTCTTGTATGAGATTCACGAGGCGGTCAACGGCATCGGCCTCGGGGATGGCTGATTTTACTCTATTTTTACCTACGTACAGGTCAATTTTTCCTGGTCCGGAGCCCACGTATCCAAAGTCGGCATCGGCCATTTCTCCTGGACCGTTCACGATACATCCCATCACCGCAATGGTTACCCCCTTGAGGTGACCAGTTGCTGCCTTTACCCGTTGAGTGGTGCTTTGCAGATCGAACAGGGTACGTCCGCAACTTGGACAGGCCACGAATTCCGTTTTCGAAATACGTGCCCGCGCACCCTGCAGGATATTATAGGAAAGTCCACGGTTGCGGTCCAAGTCGCCTGCGTTTTCAACCGAGATCAAGTCCCCGATTCCATCGCATAGGAGGGATCCGGACAGGATGGAAGAATCTAGAAGCCGGGCGGAGAAGGAATCGTCCTTGGGAAATAGTCTTCCTTGATCACGGTTGCGGATCCAAATGGGTAGAGTCAGTTGGTGTTGATCAAGGATTGAAGCCAGAATCCGGTGACCTGCCACGGAATGGGTACCTTCCTCGGGCATCAAGGTAATGATTGGCGGAGTCGATGCATGGCGGAGCAGTTGGGCGATTTCGGGTGCAATGGGTTTGGCTCGAAAAGAGAGTGCAGGTACGCACTTGGACTCCTCGCAATCCCGGAGGAAGTTTTCCAGGTCATCCGGGTTTTCCCAATCGGTTGTGGAAAGCCAAACCAAGGGAGGGGAATCTTCCCGATATTTGGGAGGAGACTCCTCCGGGACATAGTTTTCGACGACAATAAAGGGAACGGCTCCGATTAACGAGTCGCGCAAGGTTTCCAAAAAGGGTCTTTGATCCGTATTCTTGAAGTCGAGGATCAAACCTTCGATCGGAGCGTCTTTTGAGACGCTTTGAATTCGAGCGATTTCCTGAACGATTTCTTGAATTTGTTCAAGAGAGTGAGATGCATGGGCAAGGACGGCAGGCGGGTGTTTCTCTCCGATCCCAATTGTCCCGGAGAGCTTGCTCGCCGGACATGACCGTCTTCGAAAGTCGAAGGGATCGACTGATTCCGCGGGAGCAGATATTTTGGTCTGTGGGATGGACCACCAATCCATGGCTCGACGGGCCAAGTCGCGTGCGACGGGGATTTCCGCAACGGGATCCTCGGTGAGGGACACCCTGATGGTGTCTCCCAGTCCATCCAATAAAAGAGATCCGATTCCGATGGCGCTCTTGATGCGGGCATCTTCCCCGTCGCCCGCCTCGGTCACTCCAAGGTGCAATGGATAATCCATTTCTTCGTCGTTCATGAGGGAAACTACGAGCCGGTAGGCTTCGATCATGACCTTTGGGTTGCTTGCCTTCATGGATAATATAATCTCATGATATCCATGGTCAGCGGCGATTCGTAGAAACTCCAGGGCTGATTCAGCCATCCCACGGGGGGTATCTCCAAAACGGTTGAGTATACGGTCGGAAAGTGAACCATGATTGGTTCCTATGCGCATGGAACGGCCGAGTTCCTTGCAACGGAGTACGAGGGGAGAAAAGGATTCGTGAAGTCGCTCTAATTCCTCCTCGTATTGGGCTTCGCTGTATTCACGGACTTTAAACTTTTTACGATCGGCATAATTGCCTGGATTGACCCTGACTTTCTCTACGTGTTTTGCTGCTTCCATAGCGGCTTGGGGTAGGAAGTGGATATCGGCGACCAAGGGCACCTCGATTCCTGCCTTTCGAACTTCCAGAGTGATTAGGCCAAGGGCTTTGGCAGCTCGAACGCTGGGTGCGGTGATACGGACGATCTCGCACCCCGCTTCGGCTAATTCAATCGTTTGGCGAGTGGTGGCCGCGACGTCTAGGGTATCGGTCGTGGTCATCGATTGGATGCATACCGGGTGGTCACCCCCGATGGAAGCGTTTCCTATTTTGACAACTCGCGTCTTCCGCCGGAAAGGATGAAATCGCGAGGCGCAATAAGAAGACGCCGTACCCATGAACTTCTAGGGGAAGAGCCGCTGTACGTCGAAGAAGGTGACGTAGAGCATGAAGGAAAAAAGAAGAACGACAAACAGGACCTGAGTTCGTTCGAGAAAGGCGAGTGGAAGCGGTTTGCCACGAAGTTTTTCGACCGTAGCGAAGAGCATATGACCTCCATCGAGGACGGGGATGGGAAGCAAGTTGAGAATTGCCAAATTGACGTTGATGAAGACAACGAACCAAAGGAGTTTTTTGAAGCCAATCCTGGCGAAGATGCTCAAGTGGTTGACGATACCAACGGGCCCGCTCATGTTGCGCAGTTTGACGTCCGATTTTGGACTGAGGAGCCCCGACAGTGTGTGATACATGTCCTTCACCCTGTGAGAGATCAACACGAGCGGGTTCGGGTAGGTCGTGATTACGTTGGCTTTCGGCATGAAGCCGATGAGTTTGATTGGGGTGGGGACCCCTCCGACGTCGACTTCCTTTTCTATGGGAATGAGGGAGTAGGTTCGTTCGTCGCCTTTTTTCCCACCTTTCAGCACAGTGAGGGATACCGATTGGTTGTCATCGGTTTTTCTCAGGTAATGCTGAAGTTGAGAAAAACAGTGGATTTTACTCCCGTCTATGGCAATGGGCTGGTCACCTGTTTCCAGACCGGCTTTGATCGCTGGCATGTCTTCCGTCAAAACGTCGATGGTGAAGTTTCCTTCCGGTTGAATACCAATTACCCTGTATTCTTCGCTTCCTTTGACTTCAGGATGGACTTGGATGATTTCTTCCGTACCGTCTCGCTCGATTGCGAGGGTTACGAGCCGCTTGCCTTGTTCGGTCATTCCTTTTCCCGTAACGATGAGACTTTGGATTTGCATGAAATCCTCCACATCCACCCCGTCGACGGACAGGATGCGGTCACCGGCCATGATTCCGGCTTTTTTGGCAGGTCCGGCAATTAATTCACCCTTTTCGACATGGGGATTCCATCGTTCGACGGTCTCCGAAACAAAACCAACCTTGGTGGTAAGCTCGGAATCGGATCGATCGTATCCGAATACCCCGAGGACGCAAGAGAGGGCGAGCGCTAGAAGCACATTGAAGACGGCTCCCATGACCGAGACGATCATTTTGTCGGTGTAACTGATTTTGGGAAGAGGTCGATCGAGAGAGTTTTTTTCCTCTTGTTGCTCCCCATCCTCCTCCTCCTCGGATTCTTCCCCACCGGCAAAGGGTTTGTCCGTTTCCGTTTTCCCTCCTTCGCCTCCCTCCAATCTGCCCATGTCCACTAACTGAGGCAGGGCGACGTACCCACCGAACGGTATTGCGGACAAACGATATTCCACTCCGTTTCTTGTCCAACCAAAGATTTTCGGACCAAAGCCGACGGAAAACCGTTTAATTACAAGACCTCTTTGGCGGGCTGCCAGAAAATGGCCCAATTCGTGGATGAAAATCGTGAAGCCCAAGGCAAACAGGGCTACGAAAATAAAAGAAATGTCGTAAAAATCCATTGGTTTTTTGAGCCTAAGCCAATTGCTCGATGCGGGAGGTGGCAAGTTGGCGTACTTGCCCATCCAAATCCAATAATTCGGCGATGGAACCCGTTGGCTTGTTGCTGCTTGTATTCAAAGAATGTCCAATGATGTCGGAAATTTGGAGAAAGCCAATTCGATTCCGCAAAAACGCCTCGACTGCAATTTCATTGGCCGCATTGAAAACAAGAGGAGCAGTTCCTCCCTGCTCGAGGGCATCCTTGGCAAACCGAAGACAGGGAAACTTTTCGTAGCAAGGAGGGGAAAAGGATAGATCGAGAGGTTGAGAGAAATCCAGTGACGGTTCGACTCCCGGAGCCCGTTGCGGATAAAGCAATGCGTTTTGCAACGCAAAGGTCATGGAGGGCGGAGAGAGTTGGGCGAGACAACAACCATCCACGAACCGAACGATCGCATGGACAAGGCTGGGTGGGTGAATTGCAACCTCCAACTTTTCGGGAGGAAGATCAAAGAGCCAGCGCGCTTCGATCAATTCCAATCCCTTGTTGGCCATGGTGGCCGAGTCGATGGTGATCTTCTTTCCCATGGACCAATTCGGATGATTGAGGGCCTGTTCAAGGGTCACTTTTTTGAAATCTTCGATGGGGAGATCCCTAAAAGGTCCGCCTGAAGCCGTAAGAACAATGGAATCCAGAGAATTCCCCGATTGCCCTTGGATGCATTGGAACACGGCATTGTGTTCACTATCCGCGGGAATGATCGTTGCACCGTATCGGGTTGCGGCTTCGGTGACCAATTCCCCTCCGACCACCAAGGCTTCCTTGTTGGCAAGAACGATCTTTTTACCGGCCTTTACGGCGGCAAGGGTGGGGAGTAATCCGGCTGCGCCCACGACTGCCACGACTACGACTTCGGCCTCGGATAGGGAAGCTAGAGCCTCGATTCCTTCCTGCCCAACCAAGAGCTCGGTTCCTTTGGCAAAAGATATCTCGGATGAGGGCGGGCTCTCCAAGCAGACGAAAGGAACGGAAAATTCATGAGCGATTTCAGCGAGTTTGTTTACCTGTTTTTTTGCTGAGATACCGATCAGTTTAAGTTTGTCCGGGTGCTTTCTCAGCACGCGCAAGGTGTTTTCCCCGATTGATCCGGTCGCGCCCAACAGGACGAACTTTTTGGGTTGGCTCACGGTTGGATGAAAACCAATACGAAGTATCCCGTGGGGGCGGCCAAAATCAGGCTGTCCGTCAAGTCCAGCAATCCACCTATGCCGGGGATGGCTCCTCCGGAATCTTTCATCCCGGCCAACCGCTTGAGGACGGAAGCAATCAAGTCGCCTATGACTGCGCTAATGGCGATCAAGCTTCCCCAAATTGCCCCTTGGGTGGGAGAGAATATCCAATCGCCGTAGGAGACGATACCCGATGATTGAACGCTCAAAAGCCAGGGAATGAGAGCTCCGATTCCCGCTGAAGCGGCTAATCCCCCAATCAGACCTTCGACGGTTTTTCCCGGGCTGATGGATGGGGCCATTTTGGTACGTCCGATTGCTTTGCCAACAAGAAGAGCTCCAATGTCGCTGAACTTGGCGACGATTACTACCCAAAGGCAAAAGAAGAGACCGAAGCCAAGGGTGCCTTTTTCACTGGGAACGTCCGCGAATTGGATGATCCGCACGAAGTAATGAAGAAGAAAGGTTACGAAGAGAAGACCAAAGAAAGTGGGCATGAGACGCTTGATGTACATGCCCCGTTGAGCTTGAGGAAAAAGGACGCAAGCGGAGGAAGACAAAAGAGCCCCGATTGCCAGGACGTCCATGCCCGAGCCTTCGAAATAAAAGGAAAGGGGTATCATGCACCCTCCGGTTATCAGGCCGGACATTCGGTTGGCGGCATATCCAAGTCTACCGAGGATCGTGTAGATTTCAAAAAGGGTGAGGGTGGCGCAAAGATTGAGAATCCACATAGCGCCTACCTCCTTGAGCAAGTAGACGACTCCCCCGATGATGCTCCAAAGAAAAAGGGTGGAAAGGGTGCGAAGTATCATGAGTTTTCGGGAAGTAAATTGGTGGAGGCAGTCGCGAGTTGATCGCCGGTCTTTCCAAATCGGCGTTCGCGGTGAGTGTAGTTCTTCAAGGCATCGACGAAGGCGACTTTCCCGAAGTCGGGCCAGTGCAGCGGAGAAACGAAAATTTCGGCGTAGGCGGCTTGTAAAAGAAGGAAGTTACTGAGACGGAATTCGCCTGAGGTTCGAATGATGAGGTCAGGGTCCGGAAGTTCTCTGGTTTGCAGATAATTTGAAAAAGTCTCCCAATTCAGATCATCTTCCATTCCGTTTGTCTTGCGGGCGTATGATTGGACGGCTTGAAGGATTTCCTGACGGCTACCGTAGTTAAGGGCGAGGGTCAGATTCCATTTCTTGTTGGCCTTGGTTTTCTCGATCGTTTCCATAACCGCATTGCGGGCGAATTCCGGCAGTCCATTCAGGTCACCGATTGCACGGAGACGAACTTCGTCTCCCATCATGGTTTTCAATTCCCTTTTTAAAAATTCTTGGAGCAAGCGCATAAGGCCGCTTTTTTCCTCTCCGGGCCGGTTTTGATTTTCAGTGCTGAAAGCATAGAGAGTGACGTAGGGAATCCCGATTTCAAAGGCCGTATTGACGACGGATTTTACGTTTTCCACCCCGTTTCGGTGCCCGAAGAGACGAGGTTTTCCCCGAGATCGAGCCCATCGACCGTTGCCATCCATGATGACGGCAACGTGTCTAGGGAGTCTTTCAAGGTCCTCGGGCGTAAGGTCGTACATTTTTCTTGTCTTATATCAACGAGTTCCCGACCAATTGACAACGAGGAAAGTAAAGAATAGTCTTGGCTCCATGAACAATCCTATGAGTGGAGAGGAAATATTCCAAAGGCTGGAGCCAATGAGTGGTTGGGTTTGGGAGACGGACAGGCTTTGCAAGACCTATGGATTCAAGAACTTTCGCGAAGCGATGAGTTTTCTCATCAGGCTTTCCTATGAAGCGGAGGAGCAAAACCACCACCCCGAAATTTTCAATTGCTACAAGCAAGTGAAAATTTCCCTCAATACCCATGATGCGGGTGGAAAGGTGACCGAAAAGGATTTCCGGCTTGCCGCAGCGATTGATTCGATCGCTTGAATGGAGCCTACTTCTTTTTTTGATTCTTCTTGGTCTTTTTTTGTCTGCTCACCGGGCGAGTGTCCTCGGGTACTTGGTAAAGCTTGCGAAGGCGGGCGAGTTCTTCCTTGAGCTCCTTGGTCAAGGCGGCGTATTCGGGTTTTCCGTAAACCGAATTCAACTCGTTCGGGTCTTTTTCCAAATCGTAGAGTTCCCAACCGTCCAAGTTGTAAAAGTGGATCAGTTTGTGCGTTTCGGTACGAACGCCGTAGTGCCTGCGGACACTGTGCGCTCCGGGGAATTCATAGTAGTGGTAATAGAGGGATTCCCTCCAGTCTTTGGGCTTCTTGCCCTTGAGCAAGGGAACGATTGATTCCCCTTGCATGTCTTTGGGGCGCTTGACTCCGCAAAGATCGAGAAAGGTTTCGGCATAATCGAGGTTTTGCACGAGATCGTGGTTTTCGCTTCCGGGCTCGATTACTCCGGGCCAGCGGGCGAGTAAAGGGGTGCGAAAAGATTCCTCGTACATCCAGCGCTTGTCGTACCAACCGTGCTCGCCAAGATACCAACCTTGATCTGAGGAATAGATAACGATCGTATTCTCGGCCAACCCACTCTTGTCCAAGTAGTCAAGAAGCCTGCCGATGTTCTCATCCACGGAGTCGATGCAGCGCAGGTAGTCCTTCACGTATCGCTGATATTTCCATTTCAACAGTTCGTCTCCTTCCAATTTGGCTTCTTCGAAGGCCTTGTTTTTGGGATCGTAAGCGGCATTCCATTTCGCTTTTTGTTCGGGAGTCAGGTTTCCGGGTGCCCTGAGTTTCAGGTCATTGGATGAAAGATGACTGGTGATGGTCATGGTTTGGTTGGCGGCCGGTGAGAGTCGGTTGTTGTAGTCGTCGCGTAAGGTTTCTGGTTCGGGGAGGTCGATCCCGTCGTATTTGTTCAAGTGCTTTGGTCCGGGTTGCCAGTTGCGGTGAGGCGCCTTGTGCTGGCTCATGATGAAAAAGGGTTTGTCCTTGTCCCGTCCTTTTTCGAGCCAGTCGAGGGTAATGTCAGTGATGATGTCGGTGGTGTAGCCGGTAATGCGCTTAACGCCATCCGGTGTGTTCATAGGAGGGTTGTAATAGGGACCTTGTCCTTGCAGTACTTGCCAGAAGTCAAAGCCCGTGGGGTCGCTCTTGAGATGCCATTTCCCAATCATTGCGGTCTGGTAACCGCTCTTTTGCAGAAGCTTGGGGAAGGTCTGTTGTCCGCCGTCAAAGCGCATCCCATTGGTCAGTTGGCCATTGAGGTGACTGTGCTTGCCGGTTAGGATGACGGCTCGACTGGGCGCGCAGATTGAGTTGGTCACGAAGGCCCGGTGAAAGATCATGCCCTCCTCGGCCAAGCGGTCGATGTTGGGGGTTTTGTTCCTGTTGGATCCATAGGCGGATATCGCCTGATAAGCGTGGTCATCAGCGAAGATGAAGAGGACGTTCAAAGGTTTGGCAACCGCCGTCGCCTGAAAAGCCAAGGCAAATGCGAAGAGAAAGATGGGTGAGGATTTCATGCTCAATCATCGAGTCACCCCGCTTTTGTCTTGGCAATTGAAAAATAGGAGTTGTTATCATTTTCAGATGCACTACCGCCGTACTCGGAGCCAATGAGCGAAGATCCTGAAAAGAGACCTTTTTACACGGTCATCCCACTCCTTTTCTCCCAGACCATTGGTGCATTCAACGATAACGCGATGAAGGCCATCCTTCCCGTCATGGCCGCTGTTCAGTTTGGCAAGTCGAGCATGGACGACGTCAACGTACAAGTATCCATCCTGCTGATTCTTCCCTTCGTAATCTTCGCCCCCCTCGCAGGTTGGGTTTCGGATCGTTTTCCCAAGAAAAAAGTGGTCAGCATGACCTTGCTCGCTCAATTAGTCGGCTTGGGTTTGCTCTCCTTCGGATTAGCCAACGAGCAGCTATTCATTTCATTGATAGGTTTTTTTCTGCTTTCTACGCAGTCGGCTTTTCTTTCACCGGCCAAGAAGGGAATTCTAAAGGAATTGATTGGCTCAAATCGGCTGGCCATGGCGGTGGGCTGGACGGAGATGCTAGCGATGGTTGGGATTCTGGGAGGAGCTTTTGTCGGAGCGATGTGCTTCGATGCTTTGGTCGTTGAGAACGGTGGATGGAACGCCAGTTTGATCTTGGCCTTTGCGACCATGGGTTTGGCTTTGTTGTCCTGGCTTGCTTTTCTTCC
>PBMI01000055.1 GCA_002722545.1 Opitutia bacterium
CGCCGCCGCCGCCCTCGCCCTCGCCGCCGCCGCCACCCCTTCCACCTGGAGCATTTGGGCCACCCAAACCGCCACCCTCGCCGCCACCCTCGCCGCACCCTTTGCCGCCGCCCTCGCCGCCGCCCTCGCCGCCGCCCTCGCCGCCGCCTCCACCTTCGCCCTCGCCGCCGCCGCCACCCCTTCCGCCCGGAGCATTCGGGCCGCCCAGGCCGCCGCCCTCGCCGCCGCCGCCACCCGTCGGGGCGGTATGCATCCAGGGCTACTGGCCTCTCTTTTTGTCGGAACAAGCTTCCAACAACGTTGCGCCTGAGGGTGTCTCGCACACGCACGCCTTTGATGGCATCATTTGGTACATGCCTACCAACTTTCCCGGAGCGCAGCACAATGCAGCGCTTGGTTGCCCGGAGCACGCAACTCTGCTTTCGCCCAGCCCGCCGCCCAGCCCGAGACCCTCGCCGCCGCCGCCGCCCAGTCCCAGCCCGCCGCCGCCCTTACCGCCGCCGCCTTCGCCGCCTCCACCTTCGCCAGGCCCTGCGCCACCTCCTCCGCCGCCGTCGCCTCCGCCGCCGCGCCCTTCCCCGCCACCGCCCTCCCCGCCACCGCCCTCGCCGTTGCCGCCCGGCTTCTTCAATCCGCCTTTGCCACCGCCCTTTCCGCCCTTGCCGCCACCGCCCTCGCCGTTGCCGCCGGGCCCACCACCCCCGCCCTCGCCACACCCACGACCCCCGCCGCCACCCAGTCCCTACCCGCCACCGCCCCCGCCTTTTCCAAGGCCACCGCCCGAACCCCCGTCTCCTCCCTATCCGGACCCGCCGCCACCGCCCTCTCCGAGCCCACCGCCTCCACCGTTGCCACCAACCGGAACCATAGCCTCCCTGGATCTTGTGCTCCAAGTCCCTGGAAACGAGAACTTGATGTGCCAGCCGTACAACAAGGCGCTCATATACACCGGCGGCGTCAACTTTGAAAACCCCAATCCAATATTTGCATACATGAACGTCGACGCTTCCCTCCTCGACCAGTCGGCATCGTTTCCGATGCTGTATTACTTTAAAACGTTCAGGTCGGGGCCAGGAATCGTGGGACAAGAGCCGACTTGCCACTTTCATGATACATTCTACAACAATGACGTCACTCTCGAGGACGGAACTGTTATGGAGAACTTACCCGCTTGGCAGCCCGTTGAAGTTTACGGCGGCATACTTCCCGGCGTGCCATCTGGAATGAACCTAAGTTTGCAAACAAGAGAGCGTTGCGACTGGGCTGCGTGCAACTTTTACCGAGAATTTTTGCAGATCTGGAGTCCGCACTTTGGCAGGTATTGCACGGCCTACTACCACATACCCACGCGGGACGCGGCGGATGCACTCGGACACGTCGGGACGCAATATGGCCTGTTCAATGTTGACGGCAACCCATTTGATCCTCTGTGCACACCCTTCCCGCCGCCGCCCAGCCCGCCCAAACCACCGCCCAGCCCGCCGCCCAATCCGCCGCCCAGCCCGCCGCCCGATCCACCACCGCCCAGTCCCAGCCCGCCGCCCCCGCCCTCGCCGCTTCCTCCGGTTATTATTCCCCCACCCTCGCCGCCGGCGCCCCCGCCTTCGCCGCCGATGCCTTCTCCGCCGCCGCCCTCGCCGCCGCCCAGTCCACCGCCCGCGCCGCCGCCGCCGAGTCCACCGCCCGCGCCGCCGCCGCCCAGCCCGCCGCCGCCCGAACCGCCCGATCCCACGTTCTTGACGCGCTTCAACGACTACCATCAGATGGGCGAGGACATGCATGGCTTCAACCGCGTGGATTTTGCGGGCGTGGGAGTCGCACTGAGCCGCGACGGCTCGACGGTTGTGTATGGAGCGCCCGAAGACGGCATTTGGATGTCCTACGAGGATACGATGATGTACAACAGGAGAGGCCCGGGCTACGTGGTGGTGGAGCGGTGGAACTCACAAGCCGGACAATGGGAAGCTGCAGGAAATGCAATGTATGGGACGGGCTCTAGATATCGTAATTTTGGCACATCCGTTGCCCTCAGCGCGGACGGGACGCGTCTTGTGGTTGGCGAGCCCACGCAAATCCCGTACACGTCCCACGTGCACGCCTACATATGGGACGAAAACCTAATGGATTGGTTGCCACTTCCTTCCCCTGACGGCATCGTCGTGGCCGATTCCACTGCGCTGTGCGGTGTAAGCGTTGCCATGAGCGACGACGGCTCAACAATTGCAACAGGGTGCGCCGTCCATGGATACGAAAGAGAACCGGGACACGCAAAGGTCTTCAAATGGGACGCCGACAACAACGCGTGGACGCAGCGCGGGACGGATTTCCCCGTGGCGAAAAATGGGACACAAGTTGCGCTGAGTGCCGACGGAAACGTGATTGCCATCGGGACCTCAAAAATCTGGCCGGACCATGATTTCTTCGACCCCAGGTATGATGCTGGCCACGTGCACGTTTTTGAGTGGGACGACGCGCTCGGCGACTGGGTGCAGCGCGGCGAATCTTTTCTTGGCGAGACCGAAACCGAAACGGGTGCTTCGGTAGCGCTGAGCGCCAACGGCAGCGTGCTTGCTTACGGCATGCCGCACTACGGCACATGGGACCATAGAGGAGACGTTGCAGTACATGAGTGGGACGGCAGCTCGTGGGTGCCAAAAGGTGCTGTCATGTCTGACATTGGAGCACATGACCGCAGCCACATGGGCGAATCGCTAGCACTCAGCGCAGACGGCAACGTCATTGCAATCGGGGCGCACGCGATTCTTTTTCGGGACAATACTACGCGCGATGGGCACTATCACGCGCACGTGTTCGCCTGGAACAGCGCAGCCAGCACATGGCAAGAGGTAGGCACCGGTGTCGACGGAGGGAGCGATGACGGGTTTTCGCCGAGCATACCTGAAAACCCCAGGGCGTACTCGAGCGTGGCGATCAGCGGCGACGGCACGCGCTTGGCGTACGGGGCCTGGCCGTGGAGGGGTTACGACGGGGGGATGGGGTATTTGGACTTTGAGGAAAACGATTGGTCCAAGGGGCTCGTGCGCGTGTTTGACGCCCGTTGGGTTAGATAGGAAATTCTTTAAAAAAGCACTTTGCCGCGCGCGCTGCGCAGTGGCGCGCTTCATAAAAATCTCATCCGAAACCCCGCGCCCGCGTCCGCCGGCACCGGCGCCAATGTGCTTTCCTCCTCCGCAATTGGCAGCGGATCGCGCGAGAAGATTGCCAAGATGGCAAGCTCCGTGGACACGCACATTTGCGAGATCAGTGGCTGTTGGCCGCTCTGCTTGCTGCGCAAAGCCATTGGGTTCCAGTAGCGGTTGCTGATTTGAAAGAAGACGATTGTGCAGAAAGCTACGATGGCAGCAATCCAAATGGAGTTGGCGCCGTTGTTTGGCACCATGTCGGAGATGAGCGCCAGTCCGAGGTAAAGGACAAAGACGACGAAGAGCAGCGCGTCCAGAATGTAGGGAGGGTTGTAGCCTGACTGTGCGCCAATGGCGCCTCTGGCAACCGTGGCCGCGTTAAGTTGCGCAAAAAGCACCGAGTACTCGCTGTCCTTCTTTTCAGAGCGTTGGATCTGATCGATCTGCTCGCCGATCATAAGCACGAGTGCGACAAACGGCGTCATGCTGCTGGACGCGCTCCCTTGCTCTTTGGACGTGTACCGCTTGTACTTGCTGACGAGATGAGGGTCCTGACCAAGCGGCAGGCCCTCCGGAACGACCGCAACGCCGCGACCAACGTACTTCGCGGCGTAGGGCACCGACGCAAGAGTCATGCCAATCCTGTTTGTCTTGTAGCAGCCGCCGTTGCCGTCGGGAAGGATCTGTGCGCTGACGGGCCGCTTGTTGCTCACCATCTGCGACTTGACCCAGAGTGCCAGGTTGACCAGAGAGGCGGTCAGGTTGCCAAACTCCGTGATGATGGCACTGTTGCACGCAAGGTTGGCTTGAATCTTGGACACGAGCAGAAAGGCGGAGAAGGTCGAGATGGTTGCGATGGCCCCTGGCGAGTCAAATTGCTTGAAGGCACCAGGTGCCCCGTCCACGCGCTCGTGAATTGTCCAGAGCGCCCAGGCGACCAAACAGGTGGCCGCGATCCACGGACCGGCGCCCCAAAGCAGGTCCATTGCGATCGCCGCGCACCACCTGTTTTCCGGCTTGTTCAAACGCTTGCGGCGCATCTCCGCCAGCTTGAGCTGCCCGGGCGGCACAAGGCAATCCGAGCGAAGCCTTCGAAAGACGGGGGGCGCTGCCGTGCCTTGCATTGTTTTGGCTTCTCACACTCTAGACGTGAGCAAGGGATCAAATGCGCAAGCAAATAACTTGCGCCGAGGGAGCACTGGGCATGCACGAAAGAAGTTTGCGCTGCCATGAACGCCGCAGGCGGTTTTTACGTTGGCCCGACGCCGGACACGAGCATGCTTGACTTGCGTTACTTGACCAGCAGGAAGTTGAAGCGGCAAAACTCGGGCGATTCGCGCATGGGGTCGCTGCAGCCACACCCCGTGCGACCTTTCTTGTGGGCGTGTAAGCTCAACTTTCAAACTATGCTTGCTCGGATGGAGGAGACCTTTGGGTCCGCGCTTATGCACGACTGGATGCACGCCGCGTACACGTTCGAGGGCTACGCGCTTCGTCAGAAGCAGGTCTATCAAGCTTTTTGTGGCCGCAATCGCTTAGGCAACAAGGATCACGAGATGGGCTTGGGGGTGCGGGGCTTGTTTGTCGGCACGCGACCTAGCGACGACGAGGACAGCGTCAAGCATCTCTGGTACAAGCTCACCTTCCACCTCGGCGACCGGTACGGGGAGATTTTGGAGGCGCGGGGGGTGCAGTGGATTGTGCTTTCGCAAGACGCGTCGGTGATGCAGCGGCAGCTCAGCACGTGCTTGGGATCATACTTGCGCGGCGTTCTCGACTACACACTCTTGCCGGAGCACGCGCAAGAGAGCTAGTCCGACGAGGAACGGTAAGCGCGCGGCGTCTACGCGCGCGTGTGTGATTGACACTTTTCACTTTTCTTTTTGTTTGATAACGCCACCACACCAAGCTATCAATAAAAGAACGCGACATGCTCCCCAGTTTTGCGGCACTGGACCTGCGCCGCCGCGTGGCGCCTACGGGCATGCTGGGCCCGCGCGCAATCAAGCGGCAAACGCAGGGGCATCAAGAGCGAATCACAAACTTCACAAGCACGTTTCTGAATTTTGCGCCCGGGTCGGGCCTAAGCGATGCCGAGGACAACCTCATGAATGCTGAGCTGGACCGCGTGCGCGATACGCTGGCCCTCAAAGGCCCCGCAGAGCTTGCCCTGCTTGAAGCCATCGCTTTGGCGCCCCCTAATCCGGACGGCAACGTTGTCATCGACGATTCCATCGTCGTCAATGCGCGGGCTGAGTTTGCGGCCAAGGAGTTTTCGCTGTACGTGCTGCGTGGGATATGGAAGCTTGATTCAACGCGTAGGTACCTTGCCACAAAGATGATTTCGCGCCACGTGCTTGAGGTCATCGTGAGCCGTTTGTCCGTGCAAATGTTTGCGGAGGATCTCCGTAACGAGGTTTTAGCCACGCTGGAGGCGCTCACCGTCGATAATACAGGCACCCTCCTTATGCGATCATGCCTCGTGCTGACAGAAAACAGGGCCAACCAACTTGTGCCGGAGCTCTGTTCCTTTGTGAACGCGGGTGCTCAGACGGCAGACGATCTGATCAATACAACAAACGCATTGTGGCTCCTTTACGCCCTGACCGACGACCGCAACGATATCTTTGGACACCACCCTGAAGAATCCGACAAATTCGAAGAAGACTGGGCCCGTGCGTATTTTGGCGCGGCCGACGACAGCGAGCGCCTCGGCGTGGAGGACGACCCCAACGTTCTTGCGCGCGAGGCCATTGCAGCTACCGACGGTGCCATTGAAAAATTGCTCGCCGTGTGTGAGATGGCGACGCTGCAACAAGGCACAAATGCCTCCAATTCCTTGGAGACTATTTTCCTCTATGCAATCGGAACGCTTGAAGAGGTGGTGGACCAAACGGAAAATGCGGTGGTTCACTTTGCGGTGGATCTCAACGGTTTGGAGCGGATCATGCGCGTATTCTATTGGCCCCGTCCCGTACACGATATGCGCGCCAGAATTCTGAATATTCTTTGCATCATTCTTGCATCTTCATTCCCGGGCAGAATTGATCAATTTCAGACAATGCTTCCTGCACTGTTTGCCCACTGGCGCCACGTGTCGGAAACCGTTCCCCCACAATCAGGCGAATATCAATTGTGGAGCCTCATGAGCGTGCTGAGTAACATCGAGTCCCTCAAAAATATGCTTTTGCTGTCTGACGACTGCTACTTCATTCTGCGCAGCAAATCCGATCGCCCGTGGAATGGAAACTCACAGGAAAGCCCATTGCTGCAGCTTGCGTACAATATCCTGTCTCGCGTACTCATCGAGCCAACGACGCCGCAAATGTGGCAACGGTTTACCGAGGAAGATAGGGGCATTTACTGGGGGGAAAGCATTCTGAACGACCTACTGCAACTGTATGGCAACACGGACAACGTGCAGCCCTTTTTTAAAGCGGGGTTTCACTTCAAGTTGAACTTTGCCTGCACACTGCTGCAAAACAAAGATCAGTTTTTGGACGTGGCCTTCAACAAATTTAAGAGATTTAAGGACGCGGTGGCCGGAATGGTAAAGCCGCTCGTCTATGCTCTGTACCATACAAAACTTGTTACTGTCACCGACAACTCCTACCTGCCCACGCTGAAAGTGCTGGCCTCTCACGGCTCGCTGTGGCGCGCAATTTCAAATGAAATCGACTCACACAACAAAAACGGTGATTTGGTGGGGGGCTCGTGGTCGCTTGTGGTCGAGGCGCTGAACGACGACAACGTGCTCGTGCAGGCGGCAACCGCCGAGCCAGACCCGGACCCCGTGGCGGCGCTTTTGCTGCTGCACAAGATGAACGAAGCGCACGAAACGTTGCTTTCAACCGTTCCTCTTTCAAAGGAAGACCACGCGTTGCTGGAGCAACGGCAGGCGCAGTACGAGCCCGTGCTCCAAGCCATCGAAAGCCAGGAGCGGGTCGAGTGGGTGCAGTACGCTGAGGTTTTAAAAAAGGCGGTTGCCTTTGCGCGAACGCTACTGTTGCTTCCTTCGACGCAAAACCCGCAACTGGACGCGTTCAGGGAGAAGTATCCCAACAAGCGGTCGCGGCTCATTGAAGACAATTCGTCCACGTCTACCGCCGCGCCGACCAGTACCGGCGCGGCATTCGTGTCAATGTTGACGCGCTTGTCGCGCCCGCTCACGATTGCTGCACACGGCACGGCGGAGAGTCCGGCAACGGCAATTGGTGATATTTTTTGACCGTGTCCGGGGTTTCAATTGTTGGCAGTTCATTGCGACTCGTGTCGCGTGTGCGTGCGTGTGTGTAACTCATGTGGAGCAACTGCGAGCATTGGAGCACGGGCATTTTTGAGGAGTTGCCCGAGCTGTCGCAGCAGTCCTTCGCGCGCGCGTACGAGCGCGCCTCCGCCGAGCTGCGCGTGTGGGTCCAGCACGAAGGCGCGCGCGCGGGCATCCGGTGGCTCTTTGATTTTGCGCACTACGTGCGCATGCGCGCCAAAGCGGAGGGGTGCTGACCCAAACTTCCTGCCGGAGCAAGCGCGTTGCGCGCAGGCCTTTGCGACTTGTGCCGCGCGCAAAAGGCGCACGCGCGCAACCATGACAACTCCTGTTGCGTCGGGGCTCCCCACGCGTTGTCAAAATTGCAACGTGTTGACCTCTCGCAAGTGTAGCGCGTGTAGCGTGTGCGTCTACTGTTCGCTGGAGTGCGAGGCTCGGGCGGCGTCGCTTTCCTTTGCAGACGTTGCGTGCATGTTGCACCGCAGTCTTCCGCACGAGGAGAGCGACCTCGGCACTTTGGGCGTGCACATTATAATGTTGCCGTCGGTACAAACATCGCCGAGCGCGCTGTCCGCTCCGCACCTACGATGGACGGCGCTGCACCAAGCCGCCGTGCACTATTTACACGTCTTGCTTGCGTGCACGCCATCGCGCATCTTCTGCAAGACCGCCTTTGGCATGTCCATCGCGCTCACGCCCGAGTTGCGGTTTTCCTGCGGCTGTCGGCGGCTCGTCTTTTTTGACATCGAAACAACCCAGGCGGCAACCACGATGCTTGGCAGCATGGCTATTCTCGCCCTCATGCAGATGGGCGCAGAGAAGGCCGGTTCGCCGCGGCTGCGCGACGAGGGCGGCGCAAAGGATTTGCGTCAGGCGATCATTTTATCGGGCTTTGTTACAACATCAAAGGGTGAATCTTTGGGCTGCGATGCGCTGCCTGTGGTGCACTTTGACGCAATCTACCTTACGCACACAAACGATACGTGGACGGTGAAGCGCGTGCAGCCGCTCTGGGAGCAAGAGCTTATGCCCGTGGGCGAAGGGTGGTACGACATGCACTACAAGCCTCAAGGGCGCGTGCCGCCCAGCGCCAGGCACCCTCTCGCGCTCGTCGAGCAAGCACTCAATCCACATTCGGCAACTCCTTTGCCAACTCGTTCTCGGTCTCCCACTCCAGGAGAGCTTTCTCGATCTCGTTTGCAAGCTGCGGTTCCGGAGTGTCCACCACTGACTCCTGCGGTGGCAGTAAAGGCGACTCTGTCTCAAAACGCGGCGGTGGCGGCGGCGGCGGCGACGCCACGGGTGCCTCGCAGTGCTCCGCAACCGAGTCCGCAGGCGCCGCTGCAGTGGGAGACGTATCGAGCGCAGGTACAGGAGCAGGTGGATGCACAGGAGACACCCCTTCCGTGGATGGAGCAGGTGGAAGCGGCGCTGACTCTTGCGGCGGCGTCATCTCGGCAGGCTCCTGCTGCGTAAGTGGCGCTTCGGTGGCGGCACCCAGCGCGTTGTGTACAATGCTACTGACGATGTTCTCCACCACCTTCTTTACTTCCCCTTCGAACGCCGGCTCTTCTTTTGCCGTCTCTTCTGGCGCCTCTTCAGGCGCCGGCTCTGCCTTTGCTATCTCTTCCAGCGTTACCTCCGGCGTCGTTTCTTCTTCATAGTGCTTGCGCACCTCTTTCTCGTCGTCGATCACGCGCGGTAGGCCGTCGTCGTCGGGTAAGAGGTCCGAATCCGACGTCGCCGATCCCACGCTTTCTGCGTTGTCGTAAACCCGATCGTGGAACTCCGGCTTTAAGTTTGGAGACTCCGCTGCCTCTTCTTTCACTGGCTCCAAGCTTAGCGACGGCGGCGGCGGCGGCTCTGCGGGTTCCTGATCAACCGTGGGTAGCGGCTTGCCTGTTTTTTGCACCTCGCATATCTCCACGAACACCGGGTAATGGTCCGACAGGCCCACATCGCCCTTGGAGGCGTTGTGTGGATCTTTCAGCTGAATGATCCCACCGCCAATCAAAAGGCGCTCGTTGGCGTGCGCGTCCACAAGCACGTTGTCGTAGTTTTGGTGTCCACTTGTGGTAGCGGCGTTTTTGGGAATCTTTGAGACAAAGCCGCTGCTCAGCATGTTGTACTGCTCGTTTCCTGGATATGTGTTGAAATCGCCCGCAATCACGTGCGTGGGCGCGGCCTTGATTTCCCTGCTTGGCTTGAACGGCTTTAGCATGCGGTACTCACTCGTGTCGGGTGCCGAGTAATTGCGCAGCAGCGCGGCGATCTGGCTGTCGCGCGCGTTCACGCGCTTTGAAGGCGGCAGGTGCACGCTCGTGACCACAAAGTCGCGGTCGGCTGGATCGGCAAAGCGCGGGTCGTGCAGCAGCACTTGCAGCGGCGCGTAGTCTAGCTCGGTTGCGCTCACCTTTCGCAGCGTGTTCCAGCTTTTGAACTGCAGAGGGCTTTTGAGGAAGCACGCGTGCACCTCGGCTCCGGGGCCCACCAACTTGCCGTGCTTTCCCGACCTTTGCGAGTTGATTGCCGACCACTCGCGCCCCTCCTCGGTGGCAATGTCGAGCATGCTTGCAAAAGTTTCAATCTTTTGTTCCATCACCTTTTCGGTACCGGGAACCTCCTGTAGTAAGATGACGTCGAAGTCGGCCATGCGCGACGCAAGTGTCAGCCACTTCTTGGCCAGCTCGGCGCCTTTGTGCGTACCTTCGTACTCGGTGCATGTTCCGTCGTCGCCCGCTTCAATGTACGCCTTGTTGGCGCTTCCGAGGCGCATCTTGCACGCATTGAAGCTGCAAATGCGCAGTCGGTGGTGCGTGTCCACAGTGACCGGCTCGGTCTCCGCGGCCGCCTTCGGCTCCTCCTCTTCCTTGGAAGCGGGCGGGCTGGCGGCGGCCGCAAGTTGCACAAACGCCGAGATGCGCGCGTCGCGGTCGTCCTTGGCTTTCTGCGCGTCGTCTGAAAGTAACTCCGGAGACGTCGCGCCCACTTTGAGAGCGGGTTCGCCCGTCGGCGCCTCCTCATTCTCCTTTGCAAACATTGCGTCGAAGGCCTTGGCGGCCTCCGTGAGGTCCTCCTGCTTTTCCGCACCCTGCGCGTCGTGTTCCTCGTGCGAGGCGTGGGGCGCGGGGCCCTGGATCGACTCGTGGGTCTCAAGGGGCAGCGACAGAGGTGGCTCGCGATGAGGAGGCGCGGGTGCGGTTGTGGGCGGCGGCGGCGACGGCGCCGTGTCGGAGCGCGCAATCCGCTTCTTCAGCGCAAGCACGGCCTGGATATTTTCCTCGCGCGTTCCCGAAAGCGCCTCGGTGGTCACGCCGTGCTTTTCCGCCAGCAAGCGGTGCAGCCTGTCAAGTTCTTCGTCGTGCAGCCGCGCGAGTTTGTTCTCGCCCACGTAACGCAGGTCGCACGCGACCCAGTCGTTCACTTTGGAGGCGGCCATTTGGGCACGCGCGTTTGGAACAAATCTTACCAAACAACTGCTCTTGCTATTAGCGACACGCCGCAACACGCGCACCAACCGTGACCCAGCTATCAACTTTTTTTGCCGCTTCTGTGCTGCACTGGCAATGGCTGCAAGCGGTAGACGCGGGTGTTGATGGCGTCCGACATTGCCATCATTGCCGCATCAACAAAGTTCATTGCGTCGACATCCTTTAAAAACTTTCCCGCGCCCTCGCTGGTCACGATGACGGCGTCGCGTTGCCCGCCGTCTTCCTCATTTTTTTTATTCATTTCGTTGCGCATCTGATCAAAGAAGGAGTTGGCGGCCACGTCGTCGTACTCGCACACAGCGTGCTCCCACTCTGTCAGCCTCTCGCCGTCTTCGCCAACGACGCGGCACCTGCGCTCAGCCACTGCTGACTTTTCGTATTCAATGCATGATTTTTTTTGGCCGGGCACACCATCGCAGCTTGGCACTTCAATTGAGACGATCAAAACCTGGTTCTTGTGCCGCACACCCCCGTGCATCTCTTGAAGTGCATTGTAGATGTACATGCCCCCCTCCGGCCACCCAAGCAGCTTACTCTTGAGCATGTGGTGCTTCATAACAATCACGACCGGGCCATACTCGCCGTTGCGATCCATCATTAGCTCCGCGGGCCACTGGGCGGGGTCGTACTTGTAAAACAGGTTGGTGCCGTCGACGACATACACTGCTGAGTGGTCTTCGTTGTTCTGACCAAACAGTCGATCCTTTAGCAAGGTGCCCACGCTGCCTTCTTTACTTGTGCGCAGTAGCTCCCACCCCACGATGGGACCCGACCGCGGCGTGATTTCTTGCACAGGGTACGGATCGACGCGCCTGCCGTCAACAATTGCCGCGGGCTTTTCGTAGCGCATTGCCATTGCAGGAATCAATTCTTCGTGCTTCACAGGGTCCGTTTCCGATCCTATGGCGTGCGACACAACCGCGTGCCACAGCGCGTCCGTCGTGTGCACACGCCCAAGCACTCTTGCATCAAACATTGCGCGAAATTGGTTGGTGAAGCCATTCATCTGACGCAAAAGCTCCTCTCGGGGCATCTTGTACAGCTGTGGCGCGTTCCTGTCTCTTCTCGGCTGCGCACCGGTCTTGCGCAGCCGCACCATGAACGCGTCCATTGCATGCAAAAACTCGTTGCCGGGTGGGCTTGCAAAAAAGCTTGCGAGCTCGCGCGGGATCCACTGGCCCGGGTCAATCCACACGGGCGAAAACTCAAACGTGGACGGGGGCGGCGACTGCCTCACTAAGGGTGACGGCATCGTCAGCGGTGACGGCATTCTCAGCGGTGACGGCATTGCCGGTGGTGACGGCGTCAGCGGAGGCGACGGCGTCAGAAGCGCATTTGGAATTGGCACGAAGCCCCGCCCGCCCCGCCCGCTCCGTCCGCCTCGCCCGCCTCGACTCCCTTGCAGCGGTTGTGATGGTGGTGGTGGCAGCGACGCTGGCGTAAGCGGAAGCGGCACAAGCGGCGCTGGCTGGAGCAATCCCCGGCCGCGGCCGCGGCCGCGGCCTCGGCCGCCCCGGCCCAGCATTACACCCTTCCCATCCACAGGGCAAGCGGCCGTTACTTATCAACCGCTAGCGTGGATGCAGCGAGGGCGCGCGTGTGCGTGAAAGCCGTGATGCATGCACACCACCGCCGCGCACCACAGCCACCAAGTCAGCGTCAACTTTCCCGAGTACGCACCACCCACGCTGACGCCGCGCAAGCGCGGCTGCGGGTGCACGCTGGGCCTCGTTGCGGCGTTCTTTGTTTTGCTTTTTCTTGTACTTCTTGCACTCGAAACGCCCTTCATTGCGCTCGAAAACAGCCGCATTGCTGCGCGCATGCGCGCAGCGCCTTACCGACGCGAACATCCGCCTTCTCGAGCGCCCGAGCCAATCGTGCTTGGACTTTGGGACGAGCGCAAATCTATTACAAGTCTACAGCTCATCGTGTGCCTCAGCCTCGCTCTTGGCATCGACGAGTCGCACATTTCCGTTGTGCCGGAGGGCTCGCATTTTTACAAGATCACGATCGTCCACGAAGGGGTATGGGTCATGGAAGCCATCAACGCCGACGGCTCGGTATTTCTAGACGCGCTCAACGCGCAAGCCTCTCGCTTCAGTGCGCAGCTTGTTGTCAGCCACGTCGCTCGCCGGCAAGATGCACCGCCTTCCTCCGCTCCGCCGCCCTAAGCCACCCTAAACCACCGGTTCGAATCGAAGCGGTGCGCACCCCTACTTTAGACGGGAAGGAACGGATGAGCGACTTGCGACCGTCGTACGCATTGATACGGCACGCCTCCTGGTTGTACTCGCAGATGCGCTTTTCACCACCGGCCAGTCGCACAAACCTGCCAGGGGCCAGGCTTGCAATGCGTGCAGGCTGCCGGGATGGGACGGGTTGGGCGGCGGTGGATACTCGACGATTCGCTCGAGCAGCTTGCGTGACGCGCGTCTGGCTGGACTGAACACGACGACCTCTAAACCAAAGGCGAGCGAGAGACACGCGCAAAAAATTGCGATGCTAAACGTTTTCTGCCAAGCAAGCAGCACGACGCGTGAGCTTTGCTTTGTGCAGCGCGCGCAACGGCCAAGCGCACCCCAAATCTGCGCGGTGTGGAAATGAGAACTTCTGAGTTGGATTTTTCCCAGCCATACTTCTTCATGATGGCGGGCCGCTCGGTTTCCCAGGAGCCTCGGTAGATCACACGCGCTGCGGCTTTCATGAAGGCAACGTGGAACTCCAGCTGCTGCGCAGACCTGATAGGGCAGCGGCCGCAAAAGCCAGACTAAGACCAAAGCAACGAAGCGAAGCAGTGCGCAAGGCGTGGCTAAAGCGCAAGGGGTTGGCGTGAGCGTACCGTTCGAAGCCTCGCTGGTCCACGCGCGTGAGGAGCTTTTGTAACGTGCGATAATTCACGTCCCCCTGAAACTCGTCTCCGGGCTGCCACACACCGAGCCCCTCAATTTCATCAAGCGATGCACCCTCGTTTATTTCGCCCTCGCCGTCGTCTTCGAGCGCGCTCTTGAACGAGAGCGCCTCGATACGCTTGAGACGCGCCGCGTCCAGCTTCGTCACGTGCGTGTCAAAGGATTGAAAGAGCACGGAGTTGAGCAAGGCCGCGTCTTCCTCCACCCCGCCCTCTTCCTCGTCCAGCCACTCGGGCTGACCGCCCTCTTCCTCGCCCTCCTCCTCCTCGCCCTCCTTTTCCTCCTCCTCCTCGCGCTGCGGCAAGAATGTGGATAGATCTGCCGCTTCGCCCGCGCGCTTGCGCTTCCCACGCGCATCTTGAGTAAAGGTCACCCTCACGCAACACGCACAGTCGTCTGCGTGTCCCTCGAGCGGCATAAAAACCACACTCTTTTAAACGTTTTGGGGTATCACACGCGCGCGCACCGACAGGCCCTTAGCGGCACGAGCGCGCGCTTGGTGGGGATTACGCGAGTTCGTGCCACACGCTCACCGAAGACGACGCGGTGGAGATCCGGGATCTTTTCACGCGCGGCAGCGTTGTGAGGGTGAGACTCTTTGACCAAAGCAACCATAACAAATAGAACCCGAGCCTTGCGACTCGTGCGTGAGCGGGTGCTGGCGGCGCATGCACAATGGTCGACCACCCCGCAGCATGCTGTCGCGTGTGCGGCACGGCTGTGCTGCCACTTGCACAGGCAGAGGTGACGATACAGACGGAACAAATGATGCACCTCACGGCCGATGTGCCATCCGCGTACGACGAGCGCGTGCGTGTCGAACTACACCACAAGGCGGGCCTGCATGGCTTTGGCAAGCAAAAGGTGCGCAAACACTATAAGATTTACTGTCGCGTCTGCGACAACAACCTCGGCAACGTGCAGCAGCTGGAGTCATCAAATGGTGGCTTTCAAAGGCCGCTGTGGTTTCTCAAGACGCGCGGCGTTGGATTTCGGCGGTGCCCGGCCGACGATGCTTCCGTCGTGCGCATCCTACCACGCGCGCAGGGCTTTTACAAGTTTGTCACGCAAGAGGGCATTGCAAATGCGATTCACCAGCTGCCCATCAAGCTGCCAGCGGAACACTGCGCGCACTACAAGCCTGACGGCGTGTTTGCACTCGAAGGCGCTCTGGCGATCGCGCCAGAAGACGAGATCGACGCGGTGCTTGACAAGCTGGCCAATGCGCGCATTTCCAACCCCGACCCTCCCACTCCGCAGGAGCATCGCAAGGCCGTGCAGGACGTCACGCGTGCCTTTGTCAGCGCACGCCCCCCACGGCGGCGGCGGCCTGCAACTGGCGATTATTGGCAGTGGACACACGAGGAGACGGCCAACCGGCAGGTGGACGCCTTTGAATCAATGACGCGCAGGGGTGAGGCGCTGCTCAAGTAGCCGTCGCTTGAGGCGTGCCAGCGCGTCTGCGCTTTGCGTCTGGCGTTTCATCTGGCACCCATTGTCGCATTGTTCGGTAGACTGGTCCTCTTTTGTTCGATTGGTCGGTTTCCTCTTCGGACGATTCAAACAAGGGAGATTCGTGGAAAGGCAACCAGAGAGGCGGAGGGGCATCGCACTCCGTTTCAAGCGCGTCGTGAAATGCTTGTTTTATGCGCCCCTTGTCAAACTCTTGAGAATTGTAGCCAGTTGGGATATACGGTGCCGTGTTGAGGATTTGCACGTACTTGGAGAGGCATGGCCCGTTGGGATTGTGGTTCCAAAAGTAGATGAGACGATTTGTGGTTGCGAGCATGTGCATCTGTATCAGCAACATACTGAATCGGCCATTGCCGTCTGGGAAGTAGTGATTGCCATTGAATTGTTGAATCAGGTCGACAAGGTTTGTGAGACTTTGGTGACGCGCGTAGTCTTTCCACATTTCATTGAGCTGCTCAAGGAGCTCGGTGCGCTCCTTTGCGTTGCGCTTGATGTATATGTCCCACGCCCCGCGCCCTTTGAGGGGAGGGGAAAAGGGCGTGCTGTCCGGTAGCGTCCCGGTCGCCCGGATTTGCTTACGAACGCTCCAATACTCTTCCGCGGTCTGAACAAAGATCATGCTCACCTCGCTGTACTTAATTCGATCGCGGAACGCGCGCAGGTCCAGAACGTCCGGATTGTACGCATTGGTAAGCCTGAACGAGTGGTAAGTGTTATCGACACCCCTGTTGCTGTGCGGGTCATTACCCCAACCAAGAAACTTCCAGCAAAGAGTTGAAAGCTGCTCAAAACTCATGTTGAATGCGTCTCCGTTTTCCCAAATGGGTTTCAATTCTTCGACGGCATTCATGAATCTGCGAAAGTACCACGGCTGGCACAGATATTCTTGAATGTAGTCTTTTGGGGGGGCGCCCTCAACGGGGCTCATGTACTGCACGTCCGTGCAGCACATGCCCCGCATCCCGGCATCCGCCACTCTCATAGAAGAAAAGTCGTAAAAGAGTTGAGCTGCTTTGTCCTTCTCGGTCGACCAAGCTTCGACAAGCTGCGCGTTTGAGAGCTCCTTCATGTAGTTCAACTGTATGGGTTTGGCAAAGTAATTGATACACGCATAGAGGAACTCATTGCTCATGGTGATCACGCGCATCTGCTTTGTGCCTGTCGCGTACTTGAAGCTGATCGATTTGCCATCTTGGGACATCTCAACCCCTTGATCATACAAACCTGTCACCTTGTTTGCCAACATTGATCCGAGAGCCTTGCCAAGAAATTCTTGTGTAGCAGCTGCCCCCTTTTTTTCTGCAAGTTTGTACTGTTCGACATAAATTTTCACAGGCATGTCTCCAGTGTCCATGTCGATCACTGCGTTTGTTCGAACGGTCAGACCAGAAAGGTTTGGAAGTCTCATTGCAAGCACAGAAACAAGAGCCCTTTTGTTCTTGTGCTCCCCACACCTTGTGTTAAAATCACAGAGTTATCACACGCGCACGCGTTACACTTTGTCCCTCGGTCCAAAAATCCGCTTCCACAGCGCAAGCAAGAGGCTTTTGATCAAGCGCGGGCCGAAGAGGAATATGCGCTTGAGCATGATGAGCGGGCGAGACACGCGGTCGTAGTCGTCCGGCTTTTCGTTGTCGGGGTCCTTGGGCGGGCGCACATGCATCACGACGTCGGGCATACGGGGTGCGGCCACGTTTTGAATCACCCCTGTATCTACCCCGTTGCGCTCACACTAGCGTGGGGGCGGCGCTTTGCAACTCGTGAACCGCATTGGCCTGGCGCAACCGCGCGCTCAATGAAGCGCGCCTGTAGCAACGGCATTTTGCTTCATGCCATTGGCCACGATGGTGTAGCAATCTTTAAGCGCTTCTACGACGATTTGCGACCGGAAACCCCATCCTGGCACGGCTGCGCCATGACGGGCAACTTTGAGAGCCTTCCCACCGAGTTGTGCCAGTGCATTGTAACGCGTTTGCTCACAAGCGACGTCGCCCGCGAGTGGCAGGACGTGCACCACTTCTTGCTCACGTGCCGCGGCGCCGCAGCCGCAGTGACGCGCGCGCACCGCTTTGAGGCGGCGGCGCGCATTTACATGCTCGGCGCACTCAGGCCGTTGCCTCTCGTGCCGGTGCACCGCGCGTACACTGAGCTATTTTACTGCTTTGTGCGCTCCCACGTTGCGTTGAAGAGCATGGTGGATACCTTTGAAGTGACCGCAACGCACTGCGCGGACCAGGCATGCTGTCAACAATCCCGCGAGGACGCCAATGCGCGCTGGAGACAAAAAGATTGGTGGAACTCGTGGGGGCGCGTCGGTTCCGCGATCGTGCACGAGGCGCTGGGCGAAGAGCACCCGGTCGTGCAGATTAGTGTTGCGGCGTCAAAAAATGCGTACCCGCTCTGCTACACCGATCGCGGCGTTGCGATTGTGCAGCACGGTCACGCCGACGGGGCCAAGGGTGTCCTGTGTGTAGAGCGCGAGCGCTGCGACATTTTCTCTCCGGACCGCGATCTCAAGGTGAGCTTTGAAGTCCCCACCCGGGACTTTGTGTACCTTGCCGCGTCGAGCGGTACGCTTCTTGCAATCATCGTTTTGGCTGCCTTGGAAGACGACAACATCCCCATTGATTTGTACGCGGACGAGGTGGCGTTCCGGTCGAGCGACAATGGCGTACTACAGGTGTGGGACATGGCGAGCGGCGAGCGTCTCTTTGAGACGGAGGTGGAAGCCGTTGTGCACGAGCTGTGGTTGTTCGCCGATACCGTCTTCTGTTGCATGCAGTCTCTGCAGCGTGAAGAGCCCAATTTGTGGCCTTTGCGCGTGGAGCGGTTCTTGGCGAGGAGGACGAATGTGCCAAAAGCGATTCACTTGCTTGGGCTTTGCTGCGTCATACGAGACACGTGCGTGGCGCGGCACACCGGAGACCTTGCCGTTCTTGACAGCCGCGACGATTTTATAGAGATGCGCGAGAGGCTGATCTTTTACGACGCCGCACGTGCGCAGACGCGCGTCATTGACTCTTACGACCGCGTGCATGAGGGCAGGCGCAGCTTGGTGCGGATATCGCCCATGGGCGACACTCTTGTGATGCTTCGCCGCTCGGATGCCAAGCACAGGCTCATCATCTATCGTCGCAAAGAGAGAGCGGACGTCGGTGAGTGCCCCAACTTGGGGTGGGTTTGCTGGAAACACATCGAGCCGCACTGCGGGTTTCCGAACACCCTTAGCTACAAGTACATCCAATGCGCCTTTTCTCCCTGCGGTGGGAAGATGCTGTATTTTTGCCGAGACGGTGGCGGCTTGGGCGGCGAGGTGATATTGGTCGACTTGCGTGCCATGTTCAAGGGCCAAGAGCGCGCGCTCACCACAATGCCAATGCTACACGCGGCCATACCACACGACGTGTTTGCGTGGAACGACGGCGGGCTATACTTACCGACCGGTTCTCGCGGCGGCATCCTCTGCATCGGCGCGTAGCGTGGCCATGTAACCCTTGACGCCCCCGAACTCGCGCAGGAGACCGGGCGGGCCGCGCGGCTCTGGCTCCGACCCTGCCGCAAGCAGCGGTGGTAGCGGCGCAAGTGGCGGCGGTGGCAACACGAGGCCCACAGGCGTTGCAAAATGAATTGGCGGAGGTGCTTGCGCCGTGCCCGTTCCGGGATTGATTAGTGCATCAAGCTGAGCGAGCACGGGGTCCTGCGCCACTGCAGCCTCCGTACGCACGACCTTGGTGGGCGGCGCCGCCGCCGTCGTGCCGTTGATGAGCGCGTCGAGCTGCGCGAGGACCGGGTCGACCGGTGGGCCGTCCTCGGGCGCGCGTTTCATCCAAGCCAAGACGCTGCGATCGGTGCACGGTGGCACGCACACAGCGTGGTGCATTCGTGGCGCGGGTGTGCGCACTAGCGACGTTCCAATCAAGCAGAGGTGCGCATTGCGAATAGAGGGGATCACTTTTGAAGTACAAAATTTCCTACATTACTAAACGAGCACCACCCAAGTGCTCGTTTAAAGGAGGCACTGCTCTCGGAAAACTTTAATGTATTAGAAGTAAATTGGTTGGCTGCTCTTTACAGGGGACGGGTAGAGGGGACTAATTCTTAAGATCAGAATTTCCTACATTATTAAACGAGCACCACCCAAGTGCTCGTTTAAAGAGGCCACCGCCTCCAAATGTTTTTAATGCATTAGAAGTAAATTGGTTGGCTGCTTTTAGCGGGGACGGTCAGAGGGGACCAATTTTGTTTCTTAAGGGGGTCCCCTCTAACCATCCCCACTAAAGGCTGCCAGTCAATTTACTTCTAATTCATTAAAAAGTTTCAGGCGCGGCAGCCTCTCTAAACGAGCACTTGGGTGGTGCTCGTTTAGTAATGTAGGAAATTTTGCTCTTCAGAATTGGTCCCCCCTAACCGTCCCCCGTAAAGAGCAGCCAACCAATTTACTTCTAATACATTAAAAGTTTCCGGGAGTCGCGGCCTCTTTAAACGAGCACTTGGGCGGTGCTCGTTTAGTAATGTAGGAAATTCTGATCTTCAGAATTGGTCCCCTCTACTCTACAACGTCTACTTCTCCTTAACAACGGGGTGCGGCACCCCGTTGTTAAGGTGAAGTAGGGAATCGCCCCCGGTAAAGCCAGCCAACCAATTTACTTTTAATGCATTAGAGTTCTCCGGCGGCGCGGGCCCCTTTAAACGAGCACTTGCTCGGTGCTCGTTTAGTAATGTAGGAGATTTTGATCCTTAGAATTGATCCCCTCTAAACAGCGGTTGCGCCGGGACACGCGCAGTTCTGCCACCTTTGCAACTGGTGCGGCGTGCATGCCAACCCACAACGCGCCGGGCAACCATGTCGGACTCCGACGCCTCTGAGGATCTCGACCTGGGGGAACTCATCCTACCGCCCGCGTTGCCTCCGGGCAGCGCGCCTGCTAAGCCGGTGCCGCTGCAGCCCTGGTTCTTGTCCAAGGGCACAAAACGGCTTGTGACGGGTGCACCCAAGTGCACCCAAAAGCACAGCAACGTGCCTGGCAAGCAATCCGCGGCTGCGCTCGTTGCAAAGCCCGTGCCACAAAAAAAGCCGCTCACTCCCGAGAGGGCTGAGCAGCTCCGCATTGATCAGGAGCACGTGGCAGTCGTGCTACAGGAGCTTCGTAACATTCGCGGGTACGTGATGCAGCGCGAGGAGGAGAACAACGCAGCATTTGCAAAGGGCGAGTATCCCAAGTGGCGCTTGCTGCCCAAGCCGCGCAAGCCCGTGGCCGCAGCGGGCGGGTCGGCGCGAGGTGCGCAGACGCCGCCAGCACAATCGACAAAGACTGAGCTCGCGACGGGCAAAAAGCTCGCGCTTCACCGGCTGCTGTCGTGCGACGACGACGAGGTGCTGGAGGAAAAAGGTGCCGTGCTGGTAACGTACGCCGAGTTCACCCGCGCGTCCAATGAAAAGGTGGACGTGGCGTTGCTCGGCCACGGCGCGGGTGGCGAGTCCGATTCGCGCCACATGATCTCGCGCAGCAACCGCGAGAGCGTCACATTCGACTACGCGCTTGAGCACGCGAAGGAGTTGGTCACATCGGTGCCGGCCTTCAATGGCGACCATCGGCTGACGGGACTGCAGCGTCTCTCGACGGCGCTCATGACGCAGGGCTGCGACAAGTCCGTGCACTTGACGGTGCGACCTCACGGCTGCGATTCATCCTACGAGTGGTCTTTGCGCCTGCCAGCGCACCGATTGCCGGCCGTGATTCTCAACAACCTCACGGTCGCCGCGGGCAAGACGCGCGCCACGATCTTTAGCACGATGCGCCACATTGCGACGGCCGAGGCCTTTGCGAAGACGCAGGCGGAGTACACGGAGAGCCGGCTTGAGGGCTTCATGCACGAGGGCAGCGGACTTTGCAAGGTGGCCTATGTCGACCCGGCGCTGACAAAGTTGGCGCGTGTGGTCATCGCGCTCGTGCCCGCTCCCGTGATGCAACAGTGGTTTGACGCATCGATGTCCCTTGCATCTACATTCAAGGAAAACGCCTGGATTACGTGGACCGGCATCGCGCCAACCCGCACGAGTGGCGCGCGCTGTGTAGGTGGCAAAAAGAAGGGCGCGACATCGACGCCAAAAACCCTGCCTGAGGCGATCAAGCTGACGGAGGAGCGCAAGTGCGCGCTCTTCTGGGTGATGGAGGCCAACACCAAGTCGAGCTGGGCGGCGCTGTTCACGCAGCCGGAGTACGCGTTGCCGTACCGCATCATCGACGAGGGCACGGGTGCACACCTGACGGAGCCTCGCACGAAGAAGCCGCAATCTCACTGCCGGTACACGATCATCTGCAACGCGACGCTCGAGCAGCTCAAGGACCACACCGCTCAGCAACCCAAGCACCCGCTTCGGCGCGCAATGAACGGCCTGAACATGTCGCTCAAGTACCCGCGCCACTGCGCGGTAGCAACGCTTTCCTCGGTGCCTTCGTGGCTGCGCCTGCTAACCGGCCTTTCTATGGCACCGCTCATGCCACAGGGCATTCTCAAAATATGCATGCGCGTGAAGGTCAAGTCGCTCGCCGCTTCGCTTAAAAGGGGCTCGGACATGGTGATTACCTCTACGGAGGACCTAATTCAAGGACTCGTCCTGGACTCGAACTCGTTCATGAACGCAAAGGAGAAGGAAGAGCTGACCGCCAATTGCCACGCGATCCTCGATCGCGCCGACCCCGACATCTCGATTGTCGACAACCTGACCAAAGCCATCGAGCAGGTGGAAAAGGATGAGCGCGCGCTCTTGCCGATGCCCGAGCCCGAGCAGATCGGCGGCCCTCTTTCGCCCGAGCAGCAGATAGTGGCCGACGGCATCCGGCGCTACCGGCGCGTCTACGGCACGATGAAGCGGCTCTTTAGCAACCTGCGCTCAGCGCTCTGCCCCGATCCACCGCCCGAGTGCCCGGTCACACTTGATGCAATCGAGCCCGAAAACGTGTGCATTCTCAGCTGCTGCACGACGCTCATCGACAAACAGTGCGTGGGGCGTCTTTCACGCTGTCCAATGTGCCGCGCGCAGATCAAGAATGTCGCGTCGGCCGCCCAGGCGGCCGACGCGCTGCAGGCGGCGAGCCAGACAAAGCAAGTCGAACCCGACGAGAAATTGTTTCCAGCAGTCGTGGTGCGCCCGGGCGACACCAACAGCCTCGTTGAGGCCTTTCGTCAAGCGGCGCTCCCCAAGTGCAACTCGTCGCTTGAGGGAGTCGTTCGGTCGCTTGAATTGGCGCTGCAATACAAGCCCACGGGACTGCGCGCGCTGCTGTGTTGCAACGTGTGGGGCAGCTCGCAAAGCTACAACTCTGCGCTCGACGAGGAGAAGAATACCCGCAAGACGTGCGCATTCCTACTCAAAGCCGTGCCACAGCTCGACAGCGTGTGCACCATCGGCAAGGGGCCCAAGTCAAAGCTGCCGCAGTACAAGGCATTCGACGACACCAACCGCGTCCTCATCATCGACACGAGCGCGCGCAGCACCACCATGGCCGGGGTCGATCTGCCCGAGACCGACATGGTCGTCTTTGATCGTGTCAGCGAGGGTGGCTCTATCAACACCGCAAAGATCGTGCAATCGATCGGGCGCGCCATCCGCGCGCAAAAACAGAGTGTGGCCGCGGGCGTCGCAGACCACGAGTACTACCGCAAGCACGGCCACTCACGCCACGCGCCAAAAATCGTCGTGTTTGTCGACAAGGCCAAAACGTTGCCACGCAAGTCGTCGCCCGCGGCACCGTCGCCCGCGGCACCGTCGCCCGCGGCGCCGTCGTCAGAAGAATCGTCGCCAGTGGAGTCGTCGTCAGCGGAGTCGTCGTCGGTAGACTCCTCGTCCGGATCTGTGCCTTAGAGGCCTCTACGCAAGAGCAAGCTTGCAAGCTTGCAACCTAGAGTCTCTTCTCTCGCTCTCTCTCCCGCGCCCTCCTCCAACCGCACACTACCTTTCCTCGTCGTGGCAAAAAAAAAGACAGCAACGGGGACGTTTGCGTGTCTGTTTGCGACTTGTGGCGCCGTGTTTGTGTGCAATGCGCGACGAAGAGAGTGCACTCGAGTGTTTTATCTGCACCGAAAGCACACCACCCCTCTTCCGATCGGAGTGCCTGTGTAGGGATCGATACGTGCACCGCGAGTGTTTTATAAAGTTGCTCGAATCGCAGACAGGCATTGCGTGCGCCGTTTGCGGCGCGCCCTACGCAAACGTGTGGGTCAAAACAAAGCGCATCGCGCAGCTGACCAGCCCCTTTGGAGTTGTTGCGGCAATGGCGTGCATATTCACGGCTCTTGCGGGGTGCCTGATTGACACCAACTGGATCCACCGCAACGAGTATCGGGATATTCCAGAGGTGCTCGTGCTCGTCAACATGTGCATGTCGATGGGTGTGATGGGCGCTGTGGGTATCGCTGTGTACCACGTGCGGCGCTACGGTTGGCGCGGCGTGTGGAATTCGCGCTATGCCGAAAAGACGCTGTGTATGGTGGGACCAGCGCGCTCCGTGCCGCGCACAGAAACGGCGGAGCTCGAGCTTGGGCAGGTAGTGTAAAAATAAAAAGCACTTCCATCAAAAGATGAAAGCCGTGTAGTTTTTGCACAATTGTAACAAAGGCTAGGCTACCACGCGCATTACAAAATCCCACTTGCGAAATTGCGAACCAAGAATGACATTGAAAAGCCTCGAGCCAATTCCGTAGATGCTGCCAACGACCTTGTACAGCGCTGCGTATTCCGAAGTGTGGTCGTGGCCCTTGGGGATCACAAGCCAGTTCATGGCCACGAAGCGCTCCTTCATCTTGGCAAGCGGCCACGTGAAGGCGTGCGTGATCCCCTTCTCCCGCATGATCGCGTCAATGGTTTCGAAAAGCATCTGGATGAATCCGCTGGTTCTCTGCGGCGGCGCGCACGTGCCCGGCAGGTAGAAGGCCGACCGCGAGATCCCGTAAGGCATCAACCCTTTCATGCCCTCCAAGGGCGCGCGCGCGTACGTCACAAAGATGTGCCCCATGAAGGCGCCGCGCGTCGTGGCAATGAGCAGCTCGCGGTCAAAGCCGGGATGACCCGCCATCGGCGCCGGCTCTTCCACAATCATCTCCACGATGCCGCCCATTGTGTCCATGTACGGGTTCGTCGACTTGCGGCTGCCGTTATGCGCGTAGAACGGGTGCAAGGGCGTGCCGGAGCACACGCGCGCTAGCGCCTCGCGCGCGATCTCGACGCGACCCTTGCGAATCAGCTCGGCGTGAATATCGGCGCAGCGCTTCGCCGGGTATTTCTTAAGGTTGACGAGCGGGCCGCCCCACGTCACGTTTGGTGGGCCTGCCACGTTGATGGCCAGGATTGCCATGGCCAAGTAGTGGCCAAAGAAGGTGAGCACCTCGTTGTAGCTCAGCTCGCGCTCCGACGGCAATTGGAGCAGGTTGTGCATTCGCGCTGCCAGCGAGGTCACGGTGAACACCTCGGTGTCGCTCAGGACAAAGGCGCCGAGCGAATCGAGCGTCGCGCTCCACACGTCAAGCGGCTTTAAAGCGTCCTCGGGCTGCGGCAGGATGGTCACCCTGCGCACAACAACACTCGCTGCTTGCTTGGTCGGCGATTCCGTGGATAGGCCTTCCATGAGGCGGTCCACCCCTCGTAAGGCCTCTCGGTCGAACACCAGATCTGCGGGTGGCGGCGATGCGTCGTCCTCACGCTCGCGCTTTGTAGCAAGCGGATCTTCACCCTCGTCGTCTGAAAAGGCCAGGTCACCCGTGGCTGCAAACGATGACTGCAAAACGTCGTCGGCAAATACCTTGTCAACTGCACTTTCGAGCTGCGGCAGCCTCGTGGCCGCCGAGTTACGAACAAACTTCATGCACACACGCGCCTCTTTACTACCGCCCTGCCCTGACCAGTGTTATCGCGACAACCCCTCACAAAAAGCGGGCATGGCCGTGCCTACGCGACTTCTAGACGTCTTGCCGTCCCGCATTGACGCGGTTCTTGGGCTGTTCAATGCACGTCTCCCGCAAAAAGTCCTTAGAGCCAGTAGCGGGTAGCAACACAAAAATAACTGTTGCGCCTCGTGTTTTTGCAGTGTGCAACTTGCAAACTGGTCACGTGTAAGCCCGGTGAGCGCGCAACGTTTGCCCATTGTTGCGCCGCGGTTGCACAGGTGTGCAATCTGTATCTTACCACACGCAGCAGGGACTCTTGGTCATGGCTGAGACGCGTGGTAGCAAGCGCAAGGCGCTTGCGGAGGAAACCGTGGAGAACGAGGAGGCGCGGCCAGAACCGATTCCTGACAAAGTGCAGAAGGTGGCGGTGGCGCGCCTCAAGGCGCACATCGCTTCCACGAAGAACTTTATCGACTGGCTCAAGGACGAGTGGATGTGTCCCATCACATACGAGTTGCCCATAGACCCTGTTGAGGCTGAGGATGGCAAGTGCTACGAGCGCGCCGCCATTGAGAAGTACTTTGCCACGCAACCGGACGGACCTACGTGCCTCTCGCCCGTGACGCGCACGACGATTGGAAAGCGGCTAGTTCCAAACGAATGGAGGGCCGAGGCCATTCACAAGATGATGACGGCTCGGGCAGTCGTTGACGAGAAAAGTGGAAAAGCGTGGGTAGAGGCAAGGCAGCGATTGATGCAGATGCAGGCGCTGCAGGCAAAGGCGAATGCGGGCGACGCGCGGGCGATGGGAAGCCTTGGCTTCTCGTATCGCGACGGCACGCGTGGGTTTGAAGTGGACAAGGCAGCGGCGTTTGAGTGGTTTAAGAAAGCCGCCATTCTCCGGGACCCGCCCGCGGCTACCGCGTGCGCCATCGCGTACATCAAGGGCGATGGTGTTGCGCGCAACCTCTCGCGCGCCATCAGCATGCTCACGTTTGCGGCAACGCTCGGCTCGGAGCACGCGTGCGCGATTCTTGGGCAGTCGAACCAGCGCGGCCACCACGGCTTTGAACAAAACTTTGAAGAGGCTACCTACTGGTACAAGGAGATGGGCAAGTGCAAGATCCGCGACTCGGTGGACGCCTACCGCGATCGCGCGTCGGAGTGGCTTCGCCACGAATCATAAAAAAAGGAGCAATGTGGGAGGGTGGTGTGAGAAGGGTGAGCGGGGAAGAGTGGAAGGGGAGTGGGACGTGTCAGTTTCTTTTAATTGCCAGAAGGGCAATTGCGTGTCTTAAAACCTCGCAATTTGTGAGCCTGGTAAGCGTGCACGCATTGCGCCCCGCTTTGGTTGCTCTAAGAGGCGCAAGTTGCGATCGGCACCTCGCCACCCGTGGCACATATCTCGAGCGGACAGCACGGGCCCGAAATGGCGCCCAGCGATGAGTCCGACGAGGAGAAGTTGCCGCGTTTGGCGCTTGCGGCGCCGAAACCATCCCCCCCTAAGAGAAAACCCGCTCGAGGCAAGGCCATTTTGTCGGGGCGCGCGCGCGCGATTGCCAGGACAAAGAAGCACCGAGCGCTTTCTCCGAGCGAGGCGCTCTACATTGTTGCTACTGAGGCGGGTTTTGACAGCGTCGAGGCCTACCAACTCGATTGCGAGCGCCAGGACAACATCTTTAAGGCAAAGGATCAGGCCAGTAAGAACATGCACATGACGTACGTGTGCCCGCTCACGCACGGCTTCTTTCTCAATCCCGTGCAGTGGGGCGACGGCCACACCTACGAGGAGAGCGCGCTCAAGGAATACATGGAGCATCAGTCTCCGCCGTACAAGTCGCCGATCACCAAGGAGATCCTCCTCGACTCTGAATACATACCCAACATCGCGCTGCGCAACGCGCTTGCGCACGCGATCGAGGCGGGTGTGCTCACGGGCGGGCTGGTAGATGAATACAAAGATGGCTTAAAGAAGCGTGAGGAGGACGCAAAGATCCTTGCCGCGATCAAAGTGCGCGCCGAGCGTTTAGACAGAGATGCGCTCAAGACGCTTGGCTTTGTCTACTACCACGGTATGTACGGCACAAAGAAGGATGCGGGGAAGGCGTTTACAACCTTCAAAAAAGCAGCCGAGCTAGACGATTCGACCGCGATGTCCATGTATGGCACCATGCTTGTGGATGGCATAGGCACTATGCCGCGGCCCTCGATGGGTATGGCTTTTGTAGGCATGGCTGCTAGCAAGGGATCCGAGCATGCGATTTCATTAATTGCTCACTCGTACCAAACGGGAACGCGAGGCTTCATCAAGAACCAACACGAGGCTATGCGTTGGTTCTCTATGATGGCCTCGGCCACGCACAAGGACGCTGATACACGGGTTCGCAAGCTCTGCAACGAACTTTTTGGGGCTCTGATTGCCTTGGATCAGTCTCCGCGGGATGAAGAGGGCAACGACAGTGCCGGTCCGTTTACGCCGCCGTATTCGCCCAGGTCGCCGGAGGTTCCAACCCGAGGTTTGTCCACGCCTTTGCGCTTCTGACGACTCGTCTCTCCGGTGCCTGGTTGCGTTTCGTGGAGAAGCGCAAGTCCTGCACGCGCGCGCGTGTGCGTGTGCGTCTACTTACTAAAAAGGCACCGCAAGCGCTCGCTTTGACGCGCATTTGAAATGATAAGGTTGTGGCGTGCATGTGTGGGCGTGAGATAGGGCGAGTTGTAGCAGGCGCGCGAGATGCTTCCTAATCTAAAAGCCCTCTCCGTGCGCAATCCTTCCGCGACGGCTGGTTTCTATTGGCCCACCAGCGAGGAATTGCCGACCCTGAACGATGACCCGATCACGCTAGGGCCACCTGTGCAGCCCGTGTCTTTTCGCGTTTCGCTTGCATCCAGGGGGCCCAACAACGAACCGCGCTACAAGTTTTTTGACCCGCTTGCGCTTTGGACGTGGATCAAGGAGAACAACTCACTGCCGGGGCGAGAAGGTCCCATATGGTACGAAGATTGGTGGGAACTGTGCAACAGATACAATCCCAACCACCTGAACGTGCCGGAATTTGCATTTCATCTCAGTAGCGAGGCAGAGCACCGACATTTAGAGGAAGTCAAGCTCGCCCAGGCCGAGGCCGAAGCCGCTAGCAAAGCCGCCGAAGAAGCGCGCGCGCGCGCGCGCCGGCTTGACCGGGAGGCGCAAGAGGCCGAGGAGCGCGCAAGCGAGGCGCTCGCGCGCGTAAACAACCCGGGCATAGATGGCGACGACTACCCCGGAAGACAGCCCCCGGTCTACCGCCAGCCACTCGGCGAGCAGCCCCCGCTCCACCGCCCGCCACTCAACGAATGGCGTCAGTGGAACGACGATGAGGAACCGGAAGCGGTTTACCGCCAGCCACTCAACGAGCGGCCCGAGCCACGCTATTTGAGTATGGCTTCACGGATGCCCCCGCCACAATGAACCCGCTTGCCGCAGTCTCTGCTAGCAGACGCGCAAGAACGACGGTCTTGCGAGCGTTTCCCGTAGCGGTGCATCCGTTCAACGCGGTCTGGTAACTCTGAACGAGTAGCGGTGCGTACTTGGCAGCTCTGGTTGTCTATCAAACCTGGAAATCTTTTAATGTGTGGGTGTCAGTGCGAGAGCGCGTCGTACTAGCACCTTGTAAGACAAGCACGTGCGCACTTGTTTGCTTTCCCTTTCTCTCACACCGTGTCTCGTTGCGGGAGCAATCGGTATCTTAGTAACTGCTTGCCCCTAGCAACCAGCAAGCCTGGTGCGAGACCAGGGAAGGTTGCGCATCTGGTAGCGCCCTAGCAGTTGCCCCCCCCCCTTCTTTACCACAGAGGTGCAATCGGTATCTTAGCACACTTCAACTTTGCGACTGGTGCTCTTATTGCTACTTACCGTTACACGTATTGCCCTGGCAGTCATGCTTCGCCGCCGCCAAGACGTGATCCGCCAGCAGCGCTGTCGCGAGATGCAGAGCCGCCAGAGCGCCGGTCACGGTTGCGAAGCGGAGCTTGCTGCCCGCCGCGCGGCGACCGTCGATCTCGCTCAAAGCATCAACGAAGCCGCCAAGGTAGCGAGCATGGAGCCGGGATTTCGCTCGCTCTCGGCCGCGGACGTGGAGGCCGATCCGGCCACGCAAGAAGAGTTGCAGGAGGAGGCGGCCATGATTTACCGCTCGATCAACAACACGACGGTGCTGCCCTCTACCCCGCTTCCCGTGTCGGAGGAGGACCGCTCCGCGCTCGCCACGCTTCGCAAGCTCGAGAACCCTCCCAAAGACGATGCCGAAGCGGCGCGCCACATGCGCATTGCCGAGACGCTTGGCAATACGGTGTCCGAGCAGCGCGCAAAGGCTTCAGCCGCCACGCTGCGCGAAATCGACCGCGTTTTTCTGCGCGGGCACCGTTACAACCAGAGCGGCCGCGGCCACGGCCACGAGCAGGCGCAAGAGGAAGCAACCTACCCGGTCGCCGCAACGCTCTTTCGCGGCTACAAATACTTCGCCACCTACATGCTCAAGCAGAACGAGCAAGCGGAACGCGAGAGCGTGTTTGCCGCATGCGCGGACTTTCTTGTCGAAGAAAACGCGGTGCGCGCCCAAGCCGAAGAAGCGGCGCGGACCAATCCCACTGCCGACTGCCTGAACGAGAATTGCGTCGTGTGTTTGGGCGACAAGCCTGAAGGCGACCTGTCCGAATCCACCTCGGGCTGGACCACGCTCAAGTGCAAGCATGGCTTCTGCACCATTTGCATTCACACTTGGTACAAAGAAGGCACTCTGGGCTGCCGCTGCCCGCTGTGCAAGGCACCTGTTGAGGTGGCCATCGGTCCGCCTTTACCGTCGGTGCACGAGCGCACAAACGAAGCCGTCTACGGAGAGCGCTACGCCAATGGCGAAATGGAGGCGCCCATCTACCGCGGGCTCGGCGCCTACGACGCCGACGCTGTGCCAATGTTTACGACTCTCGGCGACTCGGGCGACGACGGCGAGCCGGTGTTTGTGAGCCTCAGCTCGTCCCCCCAGTACCACGCGCCTCAGGTGCCCGGCTCTCGCCTCGGCCTCAGCGCCTAGCCGAGCCGCGCGCACCCGTTGCCCTCTTTGCCCCTTTACCCTCCACCTCCTCTCACCCCTCTAAAAAAAGTGTGCGTGTGCATGTGCCTGTGGCTACGCGTGTGCGTCTATGCCAGCGGTGTGGCGTTGAATTCAAGTTTCAAGAGTCTCCACAAGCGTTCTGCGCGTTTTTTGAAAGCTTTGAGAGCGATTCGGGACACCACTCGGCGAACCGTCGCGTCTGCGTCAGCCGCAGCGTTTCGTAGGTGGCATCAAAGTAGTCAAAAAAGCAGCGCCGCGCCTCGGCGATGCTCATTTCACCGCGCAGCAACCGCTCGCGGCATTGAAACTCAAGCTTAAGTCCGTGCAAGCCGTCGACGCACGCCTCACCGTTGCGGGTGGCGGCCGAGTACGACTCGAGTGCGTCCACTTCTGCGTCGTCCCGAGTGGGCTCGTTGTACGGGAAGACGGGCGCGCCCATCATCTCGGCCAAGATGTCCATTGTGCCGCCCCGCTGGTTCACGCGAAACCACTCGGCAAAGTGCGGCGGCAGGCGCACGCTCACGCATGGCTTGGCAACAAGCGCCTCTGGGTCGGATGCCACGACGCTCTTTGCGCGCCCCTGCAGCTTTTCGTGCGCGACGAAGCGCACCTCGAAGAGCGCGCTTCCGCCCACCACGCTGCCCAGGTGCCACTCGCCCGAAATTAGCTGCGCGTCCGTGAGCTCGGAGTGCATGCGCGTGCTCGGCACAAAGATGTATTCGTCGGATTGGTCCGCCAGCGCGTTTGGGTCGGTGTACACCGTGGTGCCGCTTGGCGAAATCGTGGCGACCACCGCGTGCGCCGTAGCCAGCCACGGGGTCGTGGTAAGCCACGTCGCTGGGTCGACTTGTAGCTTGAAGAGCTTGAAGCCGCGCACGAGCGTGCCGCCTGTGCGCTCCAGCAGCTGCCGCAGATTGGCGTGCCACGCGTCGTGCCGGCCCTCGCCCGCGCGCATGCGCCGCGGCGGAGGGTCGGTCCGCGCGCGCAGCTTTGGCAGCAGCGCGCCTTTGCGTTTGTTGTAGGTCTTGGAACTCATCGGCTGTGCGCCGCGCACGCCGGTCATGCTGTAGGCAGGCATCTGCATTGGCAACGCCGCACTCGTTGCGTTGCGCGCGCCACGGGCAGCACTCCACTAATTGCATAGCGCAGACGGCCAAAAAATCTGGCTTGGTGCGGCACGCCGCACCAGACCTTCACCGTTCTCGGGCCGTGTCAAGAAACTCGGGTGCTGAGTAACGCTGGCAAAATCATCGCCATTGCGCTGAGGGTCGCGGCTGTCACGTTTTCTATGTTCAAAGGCTCGCACTAAGTAGACCAGAGCGCCCATCCGCTTTGCTCCCGACGCTAGGAGGAGGGGGAAGGCAAGAGGAGCAATCGGTATCTTAGCAGCTGCCTGCCCTCAATTGAGCCGTGGAAACTCGGCGCGGCCAATGGTGCCCCGCGCGCCCGGCGTGGACAGCCCTCTCTTTGATGAGTTCAAGGGCCGGCTGATCCTTGCTGCGCGCCGGTTTGACGCGGGGCTGTTTGGCGAGGCCGTTGTGTTTTACAAGCAGGCGCGCACCGCGCTGTGCGCGCCAAAGTTTGCCGAAGGACTTCTGAACAGCGAGACCAAGCAGGCGCTTGCGTACTGGCGCTGCCACGCCGAGGAGTGCGTTTTGGTTGCGCAGGATCGGCACGAGGCGCATAAGCGGCTCGTGAGTAAACTCAAGAACGACAAGCGTAATCCCGAGCAGAAGCGCACCCATCACCGCAAGAAGCGCGCGCGGCGTCTTAACGAGAGACGCTTGGCAAAGGAGGAGGGCTTGGTTGGAAAGGAGGTCGTGGCCAACATCAACGCGTGAGTGCGGGGGTTGAGTAGGGTGGATATTGTTGGAAGTTCAGAGCAAATCTGTGCCGCGGACGCGGGTTTGCGACTGGTGCGGCAAGACTTGAGCGTGGCGAGGCAGGGAAGGGCAAATGGGGCACAATCGCTTTACGGGCAGCGAGGACATTGCGCTGCGCAAGCTCATCGAAGCGCAGGAACGCGTAAGCTGGAGCAAGGTGGCGCAGGAACTGGAGGCGCTTGGCTTCGAGAAGCGAACGCCAAAGTCGGTGCGCAATCGCCACCTGCGCTGGAAGAGGGCCCAGAGCGGTGTGGACGGGTTGGCCAAGAACTACTGCCGTAAGTGTAAAAAAAAGCAGCGCGGACACGTGTGCGTGCTAGAGGAGGAGTGTGTGCCGGCAGGGTTCCAGAACGACGAAAGTAAAAATGAATAATGGGTACTTGGGACTTGCAGAGTAGAAAGAAGCGCTTTACGCGAGCGCAATGTCTGTGCGTCGCGACGCCCCGCTGATTACCAAGACCTCCGCGATCAGCGTGCCGCAAACGATCAGCGACCGCCTGGGCATCGAGCAGCAATCCTCGCCTCCCAAGTGGCCAACTCCTTTCCAGCCACAGTACAAGCAAATGCCGGTGGTTGTCAGCAGCGTGGTCAGCGACGCTTTCGACAGTTTCGACGCTGATCCGACCGGCCTTTTTGGCAAAAGCAAGGCAAAGGCGGCCGCCAGCAACCGAATGGGCGGCGCGTCCGCCAAGAAGGGAAGCTTGATGGGAAACATTCGGATTGCCAAAGACAAGGCAAACGCGGCTGTGCGCAAGGGTGTGGCGAGCGCCAAGGCGGGCGCCAAGGTGGCAAGCGCGACGGCCAAAGCGGGTGCCAAGATGGCGAGCGCGAGCGTCAAAGACGCGAGTGCAAACGCCAAGGCGGGTGCCAAGGCGTACAGCGCAGCCAGCCAGGCAAAGGCTGCAGATTTCAACGACAAGATGAGGACGGGAATGCAAAAGTTTGACTATGCCGTCATGAACACCGACGAGTTTAACGGTGTGCTTGCCGTGGCCCGCAAGACCAACAACGGCACGGATTTGGACGCAAAAAACAACATTGTGGCGTTCAAAAAGTACAAGCACGAACGTGTGACCAATCACGCAGTGAAACAAGAGTCGCAGATGATGCACAAAGAAGGACTGGTCAAGAAGCTCAAGGGAAAGAACGATAAGCTTGCGGCGCGCGCGGCACCGGGGCGCCACGCGGCCGTGCTGGGCTACTCGCGTGTTTCGGAGAGCAAGGAGAGCAATGCCCTGTTTGCGGACTCGATCTTCGACCCCGATGCACCGGCGGCCGCAGGAGTGCCCACGATTGTGGAGTTGAGCAGCAAGTACGATATCAACAAGGTCAGCGGCATGCAGCCGATCAGCGCATTGGTTGTGGAGCCGCTCGACACGGACACGCTTGAAGGCTACGAGAAAGACATCTTGACGGTCACAATGCAAGCCGTGCCCGAGGCTGACATTCAAAAGGAAGTGGTCAACAGGCGGACTAGAGACCAGGTGGAGTTTGACTACACGCTTTGCGTGCACGGCCTCTACGTGGACACAAACAAGACTCTGATGGCGGGCCGCAAGATTCTGGTGTACCAGAAGGATCCCAGCGACATCACCACCTACGGAATTGCTACGCCCAGGGGCATTGAGAGCGCGCTGCACCACGCAATGGAGGGAACGGAGATCGACCTGCTCTACCTCTGGGCCTGCTTCCGCCTTGTGCAGGGCGTACACAGCCTGGCGCAAGTGAGCCTCAACGGGGCGCAAAGGGCCGCACTCAAGGAACTGCTTGGCACGAGCTTGGGCATGGCCACCCCATACAGCTTTGCCGAGGACGGGGACGACGAGTTTGACGACGTCAACCTCTTGCCCCTTAACCTGGAGTGAATGCGCAACTTGTAAACGTGTTCACTCTCGCGCAAGCGAGGCGCAATGGATCCCTTGCTACCAGCGCAATTGTGGTTTTCGTCGCTTGAGTAAGTGGAGGAGCACGCGCGCCGCCGGCGCGAGGAACGAGAAAGGTGGGTGTATGAACTGGCGCCACTACCGCTGCCGGCGTCCGTGGTGGACCCTGTGAGCGTCATCGTGCTTGTGGAGTCGTAACACTTAGACTGGTTTTTTAAAAAAAAACTTTGCGCAACCAGTTGCGCTCAAAACTTCGCGACTCTTGACGCGACGAAGCGCACGCGCGAGCAAAACTCGCGATGGTGCTGCGCCTTGGCCGCGACGACCATTTGCTCGACCAAGACGAGGCAAACCCGCCGAGCGAGGACGACGACGCGCGCGTCGACCGCGCGGTCGCGTTTGACGCCGGAAGGTGCGCGGTGGGCGAGAAGCGCATCCGCGAGGCAATCGCGGACCGCGGCAACAAGGCGCGGCGGGTCGGGCAGGTGCGCGAGATGCTGCACGAGATGTCCGAGTACCTGAAGCAGGTCGAGGCGGACCACGAGCTCGCGCGCGAGCGCGTCGAGCAGCTCAAGGCCGAGTACGAGGGCGTCGAGGTCAAGGAGGAGAAGGCCGAGACGACACTGAGCGCCGAGGAGGAGGCCGCCATCGCTGCAGCCGAGCGGGCGGCGGCGGCGCCGGCGCCAGCGGCGACGGCCAAGGCTCCGCTCAACGGCTTCCCCATCGAGCTCAACCCGGAAGCCAACGCCAAGTTCGAGCGGCTGCTCGAGCTCAAGGTGCTTACCCTCTTCAAGAAGGGCGAAATGCAGGTCATTGCGCCCGGCCGCAACGGCACCAAGCAGAGGGTCTTCGAAACCAAGGAGCTTTTTAAGAGTGTCACGCCGCGCTTCTTCTGGCAGCACGACAAAGTTTGGGCGCGTGAGGCGCCTGAGGGTTGGCGTTCTTAGAAAGGGAAGAGCAAACAAGTGCGCGTGTGCAGTTTGCGACTAGTATCGGGTGCGGTGCGTGTGCGCGCGAGCAACAGTTCTTTTCTTGCTGTGCGCGCACTCTGTTGCTTCTTTAAATTGCGATGCGTAAAAAAGGGAAGCAGCAGCGTGCGTGCTGCGCGCCCGTTGCCGTAGACCGAATCTCTGCACTTCCAGAGGAGCTCAGGAATTTGATTGTACAGTGGGTGTGCAAATCGCACGGCTTCTACGTTGCAATGAACAAATTTCTCAAGCTGGAGCAAGCGCGTCTCAAGGACGCCCAGTGCATGCGGCTGGTGAACACCACTTTTTTGCGCATGTACGAGACAAAACTGTACTTGTACGACGTAACTTCGTCGCTTTGGGCGGTCATGTCGGCGTTAAAACTCAGGGAAGATTTTGTTCCGTACTTCATGCAACCGCAAAACAGCTGTGCCAGCAAGATGGAAATGCTCTTGTACTTCAAAGAACGGGAGGCTTACTTTGCGTTTCGCGACATGGGCGACTTAAATTTAATGAAGCGGTACTTGGTGCACTACAAGAGCCGCGTGCCTAAGGGAGACAAGCACTTGGAGGGTCTGCAAATCTACAATGCAAACACGAACGCGCAAACGGAGTAAACTACGGCTCGTCCTCCAGCGCTTGCGCAAACGCGTGCAGCTCCGCCTCGAGCTTGTAGTCTCCCAGGCGCTTGGCGGCCGCCGTCAGTTCCTCGAGGCTGCGCCCTTTGAAAAAGAGGCGCTTGGCTTGCGCCAGGTCGAACTTGGGCACGATTGCGGCGTACGAGTTTGCTGCCTCTGCGTCGTCCATTGAGGCGCGGTCGTTCCTTAATTACGAGTCGCAAACGTTTTTTAACTCATGGCCAACAACGGCACGGATACTGTGACTGCGCGTTCCCTGTCTACATTTGCATCCTTGAACACGGGCTGTCCCACGACCACCGCCGGCTTCTGGCCCTCGGCCTGCCGCACCGCCGCTCCCGCCGACTCGCCGCGTTGCCGGCGAGTCGCAACGATGTCTCCGTAGTTGCCGCAGCAATACCCACACGTAAGCAGCCACGGGATCGAGCGCAGGCACGCGCCGCATGGCGGGTCGCCGTTGACGTTGCGCGAATGCCGACGCTCCGCAAGCACCGGCGCTTCCTGCTCGCGCTTTCCATTCCGCGCACGAAAGCATCGTTCGGTTGCGTTCCAAACGCACCCTATGCACTTGCCAAGCGTCACGTGACACGAGAGGCTGAGGCAGCAGAGGCCGACGAGGAGCACGCCGGTAAACACGAGAGCAAGGTACCCAAGGAATAGCTGCATGGACACCATGGTGCGCGGTCGCGCGCGTGGTCCTATCAGGAAAACCGCGACGTCTGGTATATTCAAGAGCTTAACGTTGTAGTTTTCAAACGCACACACCGTGCCGACGCACCACTATAGCGTACGCCTGCATTTGCTCTTTCCTCGCCACCGCCGCCGCAATTCCTCGTCCTACTGTTGGCTCGCGCGCTCACGCATCAATTCTCTCAGGTCATTGACCGGGAAGCTTTTCTGGCCGATAAGGCTTTCGGCCAGCGAATTCATCGCCTCGGCACGCCGCGCGTCGAGTTTCTCGCGCACATCGCTGTAGACCTGCCACAGAAGGGGTGTGCCTTCCCCAAACCTCGGATCTGTTTCATTGGCAATACGTTCCCGCTGCTCGTTGAGGTCCTTGATCTCGTCATCAATCGCCAGCACCAGCGCGATGGACGCGATGAGGCCTTTGTTCACTTGATCAGTAAGTTGCAATTGCCGCAGCGCGACCTGCACGGCGGCGCCGTCCGCTTCCGCCCCGGGGTGCATCCCCGTGCTCGCCGACGAGTGCGAGCGCAAGCGGGCATCTGCGTCGCGGTGCTCGGGGCCAAAGACCTGCGCCACGACGGTCTGGGGCGCCAGGTGGGTTGCCGGGCGGTCGTGCACAAAACCCATAGCCTCGGGCGCGCTTACTGGGAGGGGCTGGTCGGGCAGCTTATGTCTCTTTAGTTTCTCATTCACGCCGCTGATGTCCAAAAGAAATGTAAGCGCCGCGTGTCCTAAGCTATCCGATCCGCGAGCAGATCGCCGCGCCGCTCCCACCAGCCCGGCAGGGCAAACAGTTCCGAGACATCGCCGTCAACGTAGAGCACACATCCCGACACTGCGTCCACGTTTTTAGAAAGCAATTTTGCAAGCGTGCGCGTCTCGCGCTTGAACAGGTGCAGCGTGATCGCAAGCTGCGCGAAGTGTCGGTTGATGTGGCTGTCCCTTGCCTTTGCAAGGGGCTTCTGCATGCACGTGCCCGCGTCTCGCGTGCGATCGCCGCCAAATCCCGTTTTGAGCTCAACGAGCACGAGCTCGGCCTGACCGCGCATGCACACTACGTCAATGGCCGTGCCTATGCCGCGCTCCGCATCGATCACGACGCGCTGCGCGTCAACGGGCACAAGCCCGTGGTACGCAAGAGCGTTGAAGGTAAGCCGCGTCAGCTTGAGCATGCGGCTTCGCTTGCGAAGCGCCTCCGAGCCCTTGGCCAGCCGCGACACCTGCGCGTCAACCGCCTTACCGCGCCTCAGTCCGCCGCCCGCGCCCTGCCACGCGCTTCCGCGCCAGCTCCCGTCGCTTGGAGGCGTGGCCGACGAGTAGAGCTTCTTGGCCAGCAGCTTGGTGATGCCGCGCAGCTTTGGCCCCGTTGCGCGGCCAGAAGACGTGCGCGCGCGGTAACACGCAAACCCGCCGCTGCGTGAGAGCTTTCCAGGTGCCGTGTTTTGGACGAGCGCGCGAATGCCGCGCATTTCTTGTCCAATTTGCAAATCTTGTGGCTGCAACGCGGACAAGGGCTAGCGATAACTCGTTGGTGGTACAAATCACCAAGCAGGTGTGCTATCCACGCCAACCTAATGAACACGGAAACTCAACCGTAGCATGCGGCGATTTTACACCTGTGTCAGTGTGAGCCTTCCTCTTCCATGGCCATGGCCTTGGCAACGGAAGCCTCGAACGCATCGCGGTGCACGGTTTCAATTGAGTTTTCGCTGGACAGCGTTACCTGCTGAAAGGCCAGCTGCCCGATAGGCTCGTGGCCGACGGCCGTTGGTTCGGGCTGCGGTGCAGTCATACTAAGGTCTATCAACTTTGAGTGCGCGCTCGGCGCGTCCTCCGCGTAGATGGGTTTCTCGTTGAGCAGCCTGTTTTGCTCAGCAACGGGGTCCGCCAGCTTGGGTTCGAGATCTCCCAGGTTGGCCTCTACGTCTTCGTCGTCGGTCAAACTGGCGGTCTCGACTTTCTTGTACTCGTTCTTGCGGGGCGCATTGTTGTACACGGCGCGCGCGTGCATGATGATGGCACATTGCGCCGCCGCAAGGGGCAGCCACCAGAGCATGGCACCACCTACCCAAATCGAGGCGGATGCGCTGCGGAAAAAGACGGTCGGTGTGTACGAGAAAGGGCTACCGCGCGTGCGCGTGCTCGCGTACACGGTGACGCAGTACAGCATCGCAAAGGAAAACGCGCGCACAACGCGATCGGCCGCCTCGAAGAGGGTCACCGACTCGCAAAGCGGTCCGACGAGCGCGACGGCCGGTGGCGGGATCATCGCAATGACGAGGAGCGCAACCAGGGTGATGATAAACGGCATGTCCGTCTCGTCGAGCGGCGCGCGCGCGCGCATGAACCCTGAGAAGACCATTGCGAGCACGGCGCTGTGGAACACTACGTGCCGCCAGCTCGGCGCGGGGCGCGCGTCCAAGCTGCACGTGTGAACCAGCTGAGAAACCACGAGCGTTCCAAGGTAAAGCGGCACCGCCAGCTGCAGCGCCCCAAAGACGACGGTGATGCCGTGCGCCTTGCCTAGCCGGACGGGCGTGCGCATGAGCAGCCCGCCCGTTGCGCAGCACAACGCGAGCGTGCGCACCGCGGGCACGGACCCGCTTGGGGAGAGCCAGCACGCAAGCACGCTGACGGTTGCGCAGGCACATATGGTGAAGACGGTCTGTGCAAGCGGCAAGTACAGGCTTGCGTCGTTGAAATCCACGACCGAGTCCTCTTGGTCAGGACTGGGCATCGGGCGAGCGCTGCGCCGAGCGTGGGCGGTGCGCATCTGCGCGTTACATAGCGGCACAGGCGGAGAGGTGCACGCAGCCTAGCGTAAATAACGCAACATTTGGGAGGGGGGGAGGCAGCGCGCCGTCGGTTGCTGTGTCTGGTTGCGGTGGGAAAAAACTTGGCCACGTGTGTCCCCACACTTTTGGTTGCGGCAGCGCAACCGTTTGGGTTACGCGTCCGCACGGCAACTCGGCTGCTTAAGAAGTGAAAAGGGCGTGTTGATACCGCGCGTGTGTGTATGTGTGCTAATCCTCGCTCACTTCCTCTGACTCCGACCAGTACTCGTCGTTGTTTTCGTATTTGTCGAAGCATGGGAGGAAGTCCGACTTTGGCACGTTGTCGAAGTAGCCGGGCGCCAGCGCGATCGACGCGTTGGGGTCGACCAGCTTTACGATCTCTGCGACCATGCTCGTGTACATGGCGGCGCCGCCCTCGTCGGCTTGCGCAAGGATCTCCACGTCGTTGAGCGCGGTCGGCCCGTTTGGATCCTTGGACATCACGGAAGGGGCGCCAGCGCCAGCGATGCCGTAGCCGCCGTCTTGCAACTCGCACGCAACCCACTCCCGCAGCACCTCCGCCACGGCCTGGGCGAGGTTGGCGCGCCGGCCGTCCTTTTTCTCCCACGTCAGTGTGACGCGGCACTTCGCAGCGACGCCACGCCCACGAACTAGGGCTGGTCCATAGTCCTTGATGCGGAAGATGGGCGTCCACGTATCATAGTCGTCGTCCCACTTGCGGCCGGCGCGCACGCCCTGGCGATGCTTCATGGCCGCCGCGCGGTTTCGTTCGGGCGGCGTCTCGCGCTTCTCGCGCCCCGACAACCCCGGCTTCACTCCCGTGCCGTCGGTCTGGTGGCCAAAGGTGCGCTGGCCGACGGCGAGCACCTGCGCGAGGCGCGCCTCGAGGCCGACGCCCGTGGGCGCACCGCCGACGGCCTGCGAGCGCGAGCGCACCGACATGCCGCTTTGCTCCCTTGCGTGCGCGCACGCACATATCAAACGTGCGGGGCGAAGCACGTTGCGATTGTGCGCGATGGCCGAAACGGTCGCCCGGCGCGAGCGCGCACGCAGCCTGGCGCAAATAACGCAACCTTTGGGAGGGAGAGCAACGCGCCGTCGATGGGCGTGTGTGTGTCTCCACACTTTTGGTTGTAGCAGCGCAACCTTTTGAGTTTGCAACTAGTAAAGCAGAATGTTGCGCGACCAGGATGGGTCTGCAATCGGTTTCTTACCGCGCGGTGCGCAGATGAGTCAAACGATTGCCCCTTCTTGCCCAAAGCAGGACGCGGCGCCGGCGGCGGTGCCGGCGGCGGCGCTGGCGCCGTCCAAGCCGAGCGCGCTGCAGCGGGCCCTGCGTGGCACCGCCGATCGATACAGCCCTGATAACTTTTATGGCCTGGACCTCAACTATCGTGCCACCAGTCCTCGTGCTCACTTTGTTACCATCTCCAAAGGTCCCGGGGGACGCACGTCGCCGCTTTCGCCCGTCTCGTCGCCCCGCTCGCTTCCTCCGTTGCGCGTCTGGGGCAGTCCGCTCCTCGACGGGCTGCCTCTTGCGAGGGCGGAAAGTCTGCCCACCCTTTTGCCAAGCAGCAGCGTGTCTCGCCCCGTGCCACAACGCGCCGCAGCCTGCCAGAATCCTCACCAAGGGCCTTTTCCAGGACCATGCCCTGTTCCTCAGAGCGGCGGCGTTTGCAGGCTGAAGCAAAACTCCGCGTCGGAGATGGCGTGCATCTTCTGCGGCATCGTCGTCAATGGGCCGGCGATGGTGTCGGGGGAGCGCGCGAGTTTTTGCCCAAAGGAGAAAGCGCGCGATCAGGTGGGCGAGGTGCAAAACGGCTCCGCCGAGCAGGCGTCCCAAGACGCGTGGATCAACGGACCCGAGCGGTCTGACGAGCGGGAGAGGCGGATTCGCGCGTGGGCGGGAGGCACGCAAATGTCTCAGCGCCAGGTGAGGCGCATGGACGTGCAGAAGGTGCACAACGCGATAAGCCGCGAGGCGTGGAAGGACGCGCGTGCGCGTATCGAGGGCGAGGCGCGCGAGGAGCTTGTCCGGCGCAAGATCATAGCCGTGCTTGAGCTACTCTTCAAGTCCGTCAAGGGTCTCAAGGACAGCAAACAGGCAAAGCGCGTTCGCCTAACCACCGTCGACCTGTACGCGTCCTCCATGCAGCACGAGAAGGTGTGCACGCAAAAGGATTGTATGTTTGCGCTCTCGAAGCGCTCCAACATGGCCGTCGCGTATGGCGTCACCGAGTACGTGCTGACGATGCTGCTGAAAAACCCCGCGGACCTCGCGGAGCTGACGGGTGGAAACGTGACGCCGCAAACGATCAAAGACCAGCTCTCGCAGGTGAAGCAGCTGCAGCTGATACCGTCGGGCCACTCGCAGCTTCAGCAGGTGACGAGCGCCATCGGGATCATCTCGCGCTGGAAAGAGGGCGATGCGTGCAGGCCGTGCCTTGCGGTCGATCCCGTGCCGCCGGAGTTACTGCTTCCGCCCTCGCTCATCCAGTACCAAGAGCAGGCAGGCGGCAAACGCGTCACGGCCGACCCGGCAGACTCGAGCGTCAAGTTGCGCTTGCAAATCGTCGGCACGTCCAAGCTCTGCCCCACGTTTGGCAAGGTGCGCGACATGGCGCTTAGGTACCTCGCCGTGCCGGAAATCATGCAGTTTCTCACGCTACCCGAGCACCAGCTGTGGCCCGTCGAGCTGGTTGCGTGCTTGATGATCCGCGCCGTCGAGTCAAAACTCGAGTGCGCGGACTCGACAACGCAGCTCCGCACAAATCTCCTTGAGGCCGACGACATTCGCCCACACACCTTTCTCACGTCGGCGGGCAAAGCGGAAGTGCTGATGCAGCGGTTTGAGCCACCTAAGAACCTCGACGAGGAGCACGAGGGTACGAGGAGCGAGCCGCAAGACGAAAAGGATATTTATGAATGCAACTGAGCGCGCGCGCGGCGGCGGCGGCGGCGGCGGCGGTTTGCGTGCGCGTGTGTGGCCGGATATGGCCGCGCAGCTATAGCCAAGGAGGGACGGGGGGAGCAACGCAGCGGGCTTGCGACTGGTGCAATTGGCCGGTGAGCAAGTTGCTTGCGTTGCGCTAAGTTGAGCGTGTTTTTTTCCTAAGAGGGCAAGTGCTTGTTGCAAAGCATGGCGGATCTGCGCTCGGTAATCTGGCTTGACGACGCGTGCGCGCGTCCCAAAAAGCAACGGGTGGGCGGGAAAGAGGCCGCGGTTGGCGCGCCGCTTGTCATCAAGCAAACCACCAAGACGGCAAGCGTTGCCTCCATGTCCTCCGCGGGGTCGTACGCGTCTAGAGCGTCGGCGCGGAGCGCGGTGTCCTCAAATTGCTCTTTTGCGCCATTGGCGCCCACGGCTGAGGGTCAGGACGACGATTATGTAAGAATAGCAATCGGTGGTCTGTAACGTTGCGGGTTATAGTCTCAAAAGTTTGCTGCTTAAACTTTGCGATTTGTAAGCGCTGCGCGCTATTGCGCCGTACCTTGCTCGCGAGCTATGAGCGTTACCACCGACGCGATGACACCGGAGCGAAGCAACCGCCTCGACGAGGCGTTTTCGGACTGCCTTGCGCGCGTGGCTAACTTGCGCCCGATTCTTTCCGTCAAATCGGGCGCTTTAACGTCGCTCGTGTGCGACGACCCGCCGGCCCGCGACGCGCGCATCGCCACGTGCCGCTCGTGCAACGGCGCGATGCGAGGCAACGACCGCGGGCGCGTGCTCTGCAGGGGCTGCCGCGCCAACCCGGTCGTTCTTGAGGGCGCACCGATTATTACGACCATGTATCACCACGGCCACTCTAAGTACCACTTGGACGATGCGACCAAGGCGCTGATTGTGCAGATTGGCCACCAACGCGACATTGCCTATGAGGCGCAGCTTGTCGCCAAGCACTACGCCTACCTTGCGTACAACGTGCACGAGCGCTACCGGCGGCACAAAGGCAACCGCAACGTGCACTTTACGCCCGAGCGCGTGCGCAATTGCTCGTACGAGCGCGAGCTCGTTTTCTGCAACCCGCGCTACACCGAGTCGTCGGACGGCACTAGGCGCATTCCGGTTGCGCGTGTTGACGACCGTCACCCGCCGGTCTCCGTTGGAGGGCTTGGGGCGAAGCTCTTTGACGTGGTTAAGGATGCGGCGCTGACGTGGCTATACAGCCTTGACGCCATGATTCGCGCCCACTTTGCAATTACGCTTGAGCGTCGCCCAAACGACACGTCGGTGCAAACCACCATTGACGACTTTGCAAACCTCATCGCCAAGCGCGCGACGCTGCTCGAGCGACGCGACGACGACGACCCAACGACGTACCTGTGCACGCAGTTTTTTGAGTGGATTGCCCAGATTCAATTTGTCAAGTGCGAGCACCACGCGGCGGGACGGCGCCGCGCCGACATTCGCGCGATGCGCGAGCTTATGGGCCTGGCGCGCGGCGAGCCCGTGCCTGCAAGCGCGACACCGCTCGCCGACTTTCTTGCCACGCCTTGCCCGGAGCTGCTCAAGGCCTTGCCGTCGGTGACTGCGGACATGCGCTTTGACGCGCTCGCTGAGGCGCTGACGCAACCGCGCGAGGAGCGCGCGGTGCTTCTGGACAATTGGCGCGCCTCCATCTACCCCGAGTCGCTCTGCATGCTACTCGAGGGTGCGATCTACCACGTGCAGCAGTGGCAGCCGAGCTTGTTTCTCAACTGTCTGCGGCGCCACGCAAAGCCAGCGTCGCGTCCGCTGCCTCAACAGGGATGGGTAGACAGCGCTGAAATCGGTCACTGGTCCTTTGTGAGCAGGGCCGCGCACGCGCAGCGGCGAACGGGGCTTGATCCGACGGGCCTGCGCATTGTCCTTATGAGCTCGGCGCTCATGCAGCTGAGCGCCGAGGGCAACTTTTTTGTGCCCGGCGTGATGCGCTGCGAGATGATGTTTACGGAGTGCCAGAACCACATACACGTTGCGACGCACGCGTACAAGGCGCTGAGCAATCAGATGTGGCCTTTTTTAGTGGGCGAGCCGTGGCGGGCATGCCGCGACCAACTGCTGCAATGGCAGGGATCGCACGTAGAGAACGACGTACGCCGCGCCGGTGCGCTCCTTCAAGGATTCTCCATGAACGAGATTGCGAGCCGGTTTTTGGTCGGGCGGGGGCCCGTCGTTGAGATGTGCAGCAACGTCGCGTCAATGGCGCGGCACAAGATGGTGCACAAGCCCGAGCCGCACTACGGGGAATGGTTCCCTATGCTGGTTGAGTTACTGTTGCCCATCCTGGCGCAGCTGCGGGAATCGGTGGGCCTCGGTCCCGATCTCGTTGCCGACCCGGTGGCCGAGGCACTGCGGCTGCTCAAGTCGGTGCGCGACTGGTTGCCCGCCGACGGCGACGTGCGGATCACTGCGGGCGAGGCGTACGCCCTGCCCGAGCTAAAAAGCGTTTTGATGCGGCTGCGCGACAAAGGTTCACCGCTTGTGCGCTTTGTGAGACCCAAGCGGTCCTCGGTTAACTGTTGGATATTGAACCGCGACGAGCTCGCGCGAGTGTTGAACAAATAACCCCTCTCGCGCACCCGGTAGATTAAAAAAAGGTTAGCGAAGATGTCGGTGCGTCACGTTGAGGATTCCACAAAGAGCCGCGTTCAGCAGCTGCGCTCAGACATTGCGTCCGTGCGCGCTTCCGAGACCGAGCTCACGTGGGAGCAGCTGAGCGAGGTTGAGAAGAGTGCTGCCGCAACAGGTGTTTCGCCGGACGCATGGAAGCCCATTGCCTGGCTGAACCAGGGCCATTACGGTGAGCTGCTGCGAAACAACGCGCTCGACGGACGGCTTACTCAAAAGATCGAGGTATAACTGTGTCCTCAAATCCCGCTTCAGCCGCAACCATGGTTTGAACCCTGGCCCTAATAGCCTTAAGCCCAACCTTGAGCAGGCGTTCAAGCAGGTTTCCGGCCAGTGAGCAGCGCGGGCCGCGCGCGAGGCGCGCGGCGGAAACGGGAGCGGGCGGGCGGGGGCGGGGACGGGGGCGGCAGCGGCTGTGGGGGCGGGGGTGGGAACGGGTTGCGCGCGCGTCGAGTGGGCCTCGTTGGGCACGGGCACGGCCTTAGGCAACGCGTTGCTATCGCTAGAAATAAAGTAACATTTTGAGAAGCAATTTCTTAATTCAGAAGCTTGCGACTCGTGCGTGGCCTTTGCCCCGCATCAAGCGTCGCAACCACGCCCAAGGCACCATGGCGCCCCCGACCGCTGCGCCGAGCAGCAGCAGCGGCTCCGAAGCCGAAGCCCAAGAGCCACAAGAGCAAGCGCCGCAGGTCTTACAACTTGGCCAAAAACTGGATACGGCGGTGCCGCCTCAAGGTGGGGGAGCAAAAGACGCGCTGAGGGAGATGATTCGCGAGGAAGAGACGGGCGCCTTCTCTTACGACGTCACTGAGGACGATCTGGGCAACGTGCACCGGGTCGTGTGGCACCGAACGTCAGGCGAGGACGTCGTTTTTGATCGACCAGACAAGCAAGATGACGACGACTGGGTCCTGTGGCGGATGATGGAGAAGGGCCGTCTTGCAATGAAGGTGAACGCCGAGCTATTGGACGACCTGCGTAAGGTGACTAGCCTCGTGGAGCCGTACCGCGACGAGCCCCCGCCACCGCTCATGGTCAATGTCAAAACGGGAAAGATCATAGCACGCGCCGACAACGCCCGGCGCGAACATACCATGCCGGAGCGCATCTATTTTCACCACAAGAAACTCCCAGACAAGGTAACCAAGAAGATTGAGCACAACTACTTCTTGGAGATCGACGAGCTGATTGCCGACGTGCACGGAAACATGTATCACCCCATGAACGAGGACGTCGGCTCCATGTGCGCGACCACCGGTTTTCCTCACGCCATCGCGTTCCAAAAGGAAAAGGGCCGGGGCAAGTCAAAGCCGACGCTGGAATACGTCGTCGCCGCCAGCAACACTGTAGAGCTGAATGTGCGGCTCAAGCGGCGTGAGCGCGAACCTGTCTACGCCTCAGAGGCCGAACTGATTGAGCTGATTGGGTCGCAGCGCACCGTGGGCCAAATGCAGGACGATCTCACTTACGAAAAGGACATGATGCTTTACGTTGCACTCGAGTTTGCCGACGGCGACGATACCTTTGCACGCGTGCCGCCTTCGTGCTTTGTGCAGGAGCCGCTGCTTGGTGCGCTTTTTTCGCCAGCCGAGTCGGCCCCCTACAAGGGCGGCTTCTACGAGTTTCCCATGACGCGTGGCGTGGCCTCAATCAACTTTCGCATCGCCAAGGGCGTCACAACGTTCGCTCTCAAGAAGGCGTGCAAGGGACGCCAATTCCGCTTTGTTGTCAAGGCGCTCAACCCGTACCTGTGCGGGCTCGCGGGCTTCACCGCGCGCACGCGAGGCTTCTGCATCAAGGGTGTGCTGCACAACGACGCCAAGTCGCAGGAGCGCTACGTCAAGACAAAGGAGGGAGTTTGTGCGTCGCCCGAGGCCGACTGCCCCGAAGACGTGCCAAAGAGGGCACCGGCGAAGAAAAAGCAAAAGGTGAAGAAGGAGGAGTGAGTTGAGACGCGCGCGGGAAGGAAAGCGTGCAACTCAATGCTTGCGTAAGTTGCGACTTGTGTGTGTGTATGTGTGTGTGTGTGTGTGTGCGCGCAAGGGGTCTTTTATTTACAACGACCTGCCGTTTAGCTTTAAAGATGGGTTTGACTATTGCGGTGGTATGGACCCGCTGTACATGTGCCGGCTGAGCTCCAAGCTGTTTGTCCACTAGGCGCGCGGAGTTGCGCGCGGCAATGCCTTAGTTTGGCGCGCGTGTCCGGGCCGCCCAAGCCGCCACCGCTCTTGCCTCTGCTCTTGCCGCTGCCCACCTTCTCGCCATTGCCGATTTTGCCTCATAAGCCGCCTCTTTCGCAACACTTGCTTCTTTCCTTGCCTTGACCGTTTCCTCAGTCGCGTCTTGCGTCGCCTTTTTTGCCTCTTCTGCTGCCGCTGTCGCCTTCTTCAACGCTTCCGTCGCCGCAATTGCTGCCTCGCGGCTTTCTTGCAACGCCAACTGTGCCATTTGCGATAACTCCCTTGTCCGGGCCGCCGCCCGCACTGCGTCTTGCAACCTCCCCTCGTTGACTGCCTTGTCTGTCTCCTGTTGTTTTTCCACCGCTTGCGCTGTCAGCGACGCCAACGTGCTTTCCGCTCTTGCAGACCTCAGCTTTGCCGCCTTTGCCTGATTAAACGATGCATCCGCATGTTTGCTTGCTTCATACGCCCGGTTCTCCGCCGCTGTCGCCCTCTCCCGCGCTGCTCCCGCCCGCAACTTTGCCACCCTTATTGCGGCGTGCGCCGCCTCCAGCTTCCTGAAGTCCTCTTCTAGTGAGCCGGTGGGGGCCAAGTGGTTCTGCCCGGCGGCGAGCACGGCGGCAAGGCGGGTTGACGACATAGTGCTAGTCCCACTTACTTAAAAACGCACGCTTTCAGGTGTTATTGGGTTTTATGAAATTTGCAAACCTGCACGTCTTGCCCAACCAAAATCCCCGTCTCACACAACGACAACGCCATCCGACTCCCCCTTGCCCCCGCTCCGTCACCACTTCTATCTATTTTTCCTCCTCGGTGTCAGAGCCTCCATCCAAAAAATCAGCGTTCGGCTCGGCGTCCTCGGCAAAAAAACCGTCCACCTCCTCTCGCGTCGGCGTGCGCGGCGGCGAGAGCACTTCAGGTGGCTCGTGCAGATCGTCCCACCTCTTATTTTCCAATGCTCCCAAGCTTTGCAAGTGGCCCCTGTCATCAAACGACACTCCTTCAATTTTTGGAAAGCGGCTCCTCGCGCGCTTCATAGCCTTCTCAAACCACTGAGCTTCTTGCTCCTTTGAAACGACCTGCAATTCCCACATGCCGTCGGCCAGCTTCGAAAGGAATTCGGCGTACTCTAGCAGCACGGGATTCAGTGTGAGCAAGAAGTACGCGCGGTACATCATTGCCGCCTTGTACATTTCGCCGCCATACTTGTGTAACTCCGCGTAGATCGACCTCAACTCCGCGTACATTGCCACCTTCTGTTTCTCGGGCGTAAATTGCGCGTCGTCGTCCTCGGGCGGTTCTAGGTTTTCTGGGTCTGCAAGAAATACGCGCGCGTCTTGCTTGTCGTAGGTGCCCGTGTACCGATGAGTGTCGTACAAAAAGTGCGTGATGTGATACAGTGCCAGCATCTCGATCCCACCCTCGTCGTCAGGGCGCAGCACGTTGTCGGGAATCAGCGTGCTGCCGCTCACAAAGTTCAGCGGCTCAACGCCTCTTTGATTAGGATCCACGCCCAACTTGAGCACCCACCGCACTTTCTGTAGAACGTTTGCGGTTGTTTTCAGAATGGCAATGTACAGCAAGGTGTATGGTGCAAAGAAGCAGAACGCCTGGCCTTCGTAAAAGCGCGGTTTGTCGACGTTGATGATTTCATCGTAAACGGGCGTAGCCATGTTGTGCCGCAAGCTGATGTACCCTGCCTCAATGGCCAACCGAAGCGGTATCGACGAAAGTTGGTTCGGATCCGTACGCCAAGCAAAGTTGAGCGCCCAAATGCAGAACCAATATATTTCATACCCTTGAAATCCCTCGGGCCTCTCGGCGACATATTCATCTTCATCTTCCAAGTCCCATAGTTGCTGTTCCAAAAACGTCGCCAATGCTGCGAACTGATTTTCGTCGTGCGTCTCCGCATCGTACGACACATCTTCCCGAGGAACTACGAGGTCCCCGCGTGCCTCGACCTTCTTGGCGATGGCCATAAAACGATCAAAGCGGCCCCGGTTCCATCGTCGGCACAACCAGAGCAGATGGTGCTTGGGATGCTGCTGTGGCCTTGCGTTTTTGAAGGTTGGGAAGATGAGGTCCCGCACGCGGCTCCAGAATTCGCGATTGCACGCTTTTGTGTGCGTGGCGCACCACTTTTGTACAAGTTGGCACACGTCGTCGCGATTTCCCTTGTTCAGCGCCGTGAGAATCAAGACTAAAAGATCGTTGGTTTCCAGGACTGCGTCGCGGGCGGCCGTGCTCCCGTTCTTGCCCGCACTCGTGGGACACGTGGGGCGCGCATCAAGCGAGAGGCGCCCTAAGTCGGGAAGAAAGGGTGCCATGCACTTTTCTCGCTACTACACGCACAAAGCGCACGGCTTATGATTATTAACACTTTTTAATGTGATCTGTGGCGTCGACCGCAGGGATCGCGTCGTCAACAGAAAGCGTCAGTAGTGTGTGCCAAAAACCACGCGCGGCGTTTCCTTTACGAGTCCCAAATCCGCGATGGCGTTTGTCACGCTGCGCCCCTGAAACTTGCTGTCGTGCAGCGCGACGGTCCTGTTAAAAATGTGCGGACGGATTGCTTCCACGACCGTCCAGGCGTCGCGCTCGCGCGCGATGCAGTCCACAAAAACGAGGCCACGGTTTAGGTCGCCCATGCGCAGCTCTGAGCGACCCCACACGCGCTGATAAAGCTTGATGAGCGTATTGCAAAGCGTCTGCACCCGCATGAAGACGTTGTCGGTCTTGTTTTCGAGGATGAAGATGAGCTCAAAGTTGACCGTGCCGCTCAGCAGCGCAATGATTGGAAAGCCGAGCCACGACGGGTCGGGTGAGAAGGCGTTGGCGTCGCTCAAGCGAATAACGCCTCGCCACTTCTTAAAGTTGCGCTCGTACAAACCGCACACAAGAGAGCACGTGTCGAGCTGCATCGACATGCACGCGGCGGAGCAATCGTGCGGGTCGACGTGCGGCACCATGCTGCCGCAGCCGAGGCACTCGCGGTGCAGGGTGATCGGGTCGTCCTTCCTGTGCTCCACGTAGGTCACACCCAAAGCGATCTTGCGCGCCGACCCAAAGAAAAGCACGCGCAGTACGGCATCGGGCGCGAGCCACTCAAGCAGGTCTACGTGCGGCACGTGATCATGAACTCGCACTTCCACCTTGCGCTTTTGCATCCATTTGTTCTCAGCCATGCGTTGAATGTCAAACTCCACGGCCGCAACAACGTACCGTTCCGGATCTTCGTCAAAGAGGTGCTTGGCCTCCTTGTACTCGGCCCAGTGCGGGCCCTTGGCGGTGCTTGCGCGCGAATCTATGTCGATGACGTAAACGCGCGAGGCCGCGTACGAGCTTGGCTTGCCCGCTGCACCCGAATTGCCGTGGCAGCTGCGCGCAAGCCACGAGCCAATTGAGATGCGCTGCATCGTGGGCGTCGACCAGAACGTGCGCCCGTAGGTCTTGCGCAGCATCCTTTCCGCGTCGCGCAGCTCAGTGCCTGCCAGGAAGGTGTTCATGCTTGCGTCAAAGCGTCCCTTAAGCCGGTGCATGTACACGGCGCGCGGCGCATTCTTGCGACCGATGAACCAGCCCCAGCCCGAGCCCACCACGCTTGGCCGCTTGCCGGTGTCGTCCCACACGGTGCACAGCTTGGCCGTGAGCGCCTCCGGCGTCGTAGGCGCCGAGAAGCACCCGAAGGGCGAGTGGCCCGCAAGAATGCGGGCGCGCGCGCCCGCGCTGGTAAGCCGGCAGCGCAGTAGCAGTGCAAGCAGCGCCCCGCCCAGCAAGCCAAAGAACGCGACGGGGTCTTCGCGCTGGAATGAAAAGGCCACGAGCATCCCGACAAAGGCGCCTGTGAGCAGAGGCGCAAACGCAAGCCAGAACCACAAAGCCATTTTTTTCTTGCCGCAAACGCAGGCAACGGCCAACTATCTATAGCAGCGCGCCTTGAGAGATATGGCTTTGTAGCCGCGCACGACGCGAGTCGCACTCGCATCAAATTGGCAGGTTGGAGGGCGCGTTTGGCGCATTCGCCATTTCGCCCACAAGACACCCCTTTTAAGAAAAAAGAGCCGCGGTCATGCGCAAGCCCGTGGTGCGGCTTGCCAACCTGCAAACGCGCGCGGAGGCCTTCTCCTTTTTGCGCGCCGCTTTTGACAAACAGCTGGAGGCGGCAATCGACAACAATGCTCAGCCAAATTCGGTGATTGCGGGCGACTACGGCGCGCGCCAAGCCTTCAACGCGCTGCTCTCGCCGAGCGAGCAGCGCATCTTTTTTCGACAGATTGTTTCTGACCCGCGATACTGGCCACGCATCCGCGCGCTCATCGGCAGCCCGCCGTTTACATTTTTACTGCCCGAGGATGAGGGTCTGCTGCGCGCGGGCGGCATCTGCCGCAACCGCACCAATCTGACCACAAAGGAATCGAGCATCTCTAAAGTGCCTGATTTCACGGGTGGGCACTTTTATGACAACGCCGAGCGCATCTACCGCGTGATCAACCACGATTACACGGACTCGAGTTTGCCCTGGCAAAACATCGGCCTGCAGCAGCAGCTCATTGTGGACGTGCGCCTCAAAAGATACTCTTACAAAACCAAGGTGGCTATCTACCGCGGCACGGACGCTTCGGGTGCTCAACAGGCGTCTCTCATGTTTCCACGGCCGAGTGAAAGCGTGCAGCTCTACCTGGTTAAGCATCTGGAGATGACTGGGCCGTATTCGATCACCGTCAAGGTGGACTCGGGCAGGCAGAAGGCCAAGTTTAGTCCGATTGCCAGACTGCTTGTAACCGTACTAAAAATGTAACTCGTTACACAGCCTCGCCTTCGCCCGTCCTCGGCTGGTAGAGGTGAAACGCGGGCCGCGCGATCGGAAGCAGCAAGCCCACGGCCACGCGCGTACCGGAAACAATGCGCGTGAGATCGCCCACTCCGTTTCTGGTGGCCGGCCGGCGCACGCGCACCACAAGCTCTTCAGTAGCGTCGTAGTCCAGCACCTGACTTTGCACCTCCCAGTCAAGCCCCGCGTCGCGCACGAGCAGAACGAGCATGAAGGGTAGCCCAAAGCTCAGGCCTGTGCGCACAGAGACCCAGTCGCACCCGTCCACGGCCACGCTTTCGTTTGCGTAGATTGAAAACTGACTTGCACTTGGCGTCTCGTACCGCGGAGGCAGCGCACCCTCTGCCACCGTCACGTCGAGCGTCAGGTCAAAGGCGTCGGTTGAGGGGTGATTGTGCGCGTCGCTGGATTGGAAAGCGCCCATACAATGTGTGCTCGCGTGCGGTCACGTGCTTAAGCGCACATCCTAAAGCACTAGCGAGATCGTTGGCATCCCGCGCGCGTTGCCCCGCGAACGCCGGCAAGTAAGGCGCAACCCACAATTTGCTTCTTGTGAGCTTGGTTGCAATCGGTATCTTACGTTCGGTTGCCCTTTGCCCGCATTTGCAGATGGAGCAATCCCGCTTGGCGGCAGCGGCAGCGAAGGCAAGGGCGGCGATGCTCGAATTCGGCCGACGCACCGTGAGGCGCGCGTCGGAGACGGCGGACCCTCCGGGCTTGCCGGACCGCGACACGGTCAAGATCCAGGGGCTGCAGGCGCGCGCCGACCTCAACGGCCTCTTCGCCAGCGTGCTCAACCTCCCCATTCGCAGCGACGGGCGCATCGGCGTCAAGGTCTGCGCTTCTGAGGAGCGCGTGTGGATCAGGCGCGAGAACACTGTGCCCCTCACGAGAGAGTGAGTCGAGGGCGAGCGCGGCAACCCGGAGGGCGTCGAGGCGATGTACAGGTCGATCGAGGGCGCGCGGCGCGGCGAACCCAACACCAAGTGCTACGTGATCACGCTCGCCAACGGAAAGAAGCACGAGCTGTGGACCCCGCAGTTGTTTGGGCCCGCCTCAAAGGAACCCGCGCCCGCGCCCGCGCCCCGACCCAACGAGCCGGTCTACCTCTTCCAAGACATGTACGAGTCGGTTGAGGCGCCCGCGCTCGCGCCATCGTTTTCCACCCGCGCGGGAATGATCGACAAAGTGGAGATGCTCGACCAGACCGTCTACGAGTCGATCGAGGCGCCCGCGCCCGCGCCCGCGCCCGCGGCCGCGGCCGTCGACCGTCGCGCCGAGGGGCTCAAGGCCTTTCGCGAGCGCGCGGCGAAGCTCTGCCCCCGACTGCACTACTGCATCTACTGCGGCTCCGAGGGCTTTTACGGGGACAAGTGCGCGCCGTGCGGCTTCTACCGCGGCAGCATTTGCTTCCCTCCCAAAGGTGGCGACACCTTCATGGGCCGCAAGCTGGCCTACGTCAAGTGGCCGTGGCAGGGCGAGCCCGACGCGCCCTACGTGCGCGCGGGCGCGGCGCCTGATGCCGAGCCTGAGCCGGTGCCAGAGGTCGCGCTGACGCCGCACGAAAATTACTTTGCGGACGTCGGCATGCACATGCAGCGGTGGGACACGGACCAATCGGGCTTTGCCGAGGGCGTATACCTCGCGCACACCTACGAAGACGACGACTACTTTGCGCCCGGCACGGTAAAGCTCTGGAAAGGCAAACCGCCTGGCCTTGACACGCTGCAATGGGCGCCGCGCCGTTTCTTGGGGTCGCCAGGGGAACAGACGATTGCGATCAAGGACATCGTCTCGGTCTCAGTGGTTGAGACGACCTTTGACGTCGCGTTTGTGGTGCACGACCCAGCGCCTTCGTCCTCGTCGAGGCCCTGGTTGCGCGACGCGCCGTACGTCCAGTACCACCTGGACTTTGCTGCCACCGCTGACGACTACGACGACAAAGACACCAATGGCACAACGTTACCGGCCCATGAGCGCTTTTACGCGGCGCTCACTTCGATGATGGGCAACGACGACCTCGTGCACTCGACGACTTCGGCCAAGATCGCAACGGGAATGCTCCCAGAGCCAAAGTTTTTACGCGTCCGCACGGCAGGCAGACCGCCCAAGAACGAACCCAAGTCCAAGTACGCCGCGGACCCGCCGCCCGTGCGCGCAATGACGCGCGACGAGGTGCTCGGTCCGAACCCGTGCGCCGAGGTGTGCCCCAAGTACCCAAACTGCACGGCCGCGCGGCTCGTCGCGTACGTGCTCGGCAAGGTCGACCACGTCACGTCCGGCGTGAAGGCGGACTTCCGCTACCACCTCCGAACCAACGAGGACTGGCGCAAGACGCGCGAGCGCATCATCGAGATCCACGAGGCCGGCGAGGAGAACGCGGCCGAGGTGCTGCACGAGGAGTACCTCGTCGCGCACCACACCCTAAGCCAGACCGCGCCGGCGTACCTGCCGGCCGACTGGGACGGCATGAAGCGGCGCGTCAAGGCGCGCCAGAAGAAGGACAAGGGGGCGGAGGAACGGGTGCCGCTCGAGTACCCGGACTCCGACGCCGACGAGGAGGACGTGGCCGCCTACCTGGAGGCCAAGGTGGCCCAGCTGAACGCGAACGCCGCGGCTTAAGACACGTGAGGACCGCGTGCAGAGAGAGAGAGAGTCGCGTGCGTGTGCGTAACGGTTCATAACAACTTAAGGGTGTGTACCTTCCCTTGAGGCCTTGCGCTTGCGTGCACACCCGGGGCCACCAGCGAGATTGCTGGCATTCTGCGCGTGTTGCTCCGCGTAAGTTGGTGATTGGGGCACAACCTACGATTTGCAACTGGTGAGCGTAGGTGCAATCGGTATCTTACGACCCAATTGCTTCCTGCCCGCGTTTGCAGATGGATCACAGCGCAAAGCATGAGCAACCACTTACCACCATTGCCGCCGCGATGGAGGCAGCTCGTGCAACGACGGGGGTAATGCAAGTAAATCGGACAAAGTTTTCAACACGGGCGCCCGAGTCTTTGGGCCTTAGGCGTTTCAGGGGTCAGCCGTACGACTGGATTTGGGACGTTGATACCGAGCTGGTCAACGCGATGCTCAACTTTGTAGGGTACGAAGGCCCGCAGTTTCATACATTTGCCCATGCGGTTAGCCAGCTCATCACCTTTGGCGGAACATCACTGGGAATGGGAGAAATGCGTCGGCGGCTCGGCAAAGGCATGCACCGGATCAAGCAGCCAGACTTTAAAGAACGAGTTCGCAATGGCATGCGCTGGAACAACAGGTGGTCGCCTTTTGAGCGCTTTCGCTACTTTCTCAACAACGTGCCCGATTCCGCGTCGGCGCCCGCGCCGGTGCCCGCGCCATCGCCCGCGCCCGTGCCCGCGCCCGCGCCATCGCCCGCGCCATCGCCCGCGCCACAGCCACCGCCGAAGCCCGTGGCTCCTCCCGCGCCCGGGCCACCGCCCGCCAAGCCGAAGGGCGAGCGATACGCCTCGCAGCACCCCTTTACGAAAACGGAACTGCAGCAAGCCTGCCAGTTTCTCGATTCAATTCATCAGACTTCGCTAGAGGACGTCATCTCAAAACGCCTGTTCCCCTTTACGGCAACGGGTGTCGACGTAAAATTTCAAACCTACATGTCCATGTTGCAGGTCGCGACACTCGTCCACCCTGAGCGCCCAGACCTGTCGATGCACACGTGGGCCACGCGCTTGTTTCACTCGCTGCAATGGCGCGGCAAAGGCTGGGGTTCTTCGCCGCGCTTCGCTTCCATGGAAGATTACGTTGGCGTGATCGACCGAGCGCTGAGCAACGGAATACATATTTTTGCGCCGCTTGACGGGCGGGAGGCACCGGAAGCCGTTACCGAAGAGCAGGCCACTGAATACTTTAAACAGCTGGAGTGGTTTTGCAAGGCGCAAGCCGCACAAGTTTCGTACGCGCGCGACCTCAAACTGTGGTTGGGTCGCTACGGCGAAATTCCGGACGCGTCTGATTCCGAGGAGTGCGTCGCCACGGGCAAGGTGAGCACGTGGGAAGAGCGCGATCGCGCGCTCCGCGAGCAGGTCGTGTGCCTCGACGACTGTGGCGAGTGTCCCTTTTGCAAGCGCGGCGCCGCCGTTTCAGAAGAAGCTGTGGCTTCAGAAAGAGTTGTACAGTAGCAAATGTCTATCTTCAAATTGGCAAACTGCGCTGGTAAAGAAGTGGGTGAGCCGATGGTTGTGTAGCCGTTTGGTCAACGCGTTGCGAAGTGCGTTTGCGACTGGTGTTTGCTTGTTTGCACCCGTGTAATACAATGTCTAAGTCAATCCCAATCAAAGACGTGCGCGAGCAGTGCCGCGCCAAGCACGGCGCCGACTGGTGGAACGTCAGCAAGGAGATCAAGAAGAAACGCATGGACGACGCGCGCCTCCACCTGCGCGCGGTGGATCAAAAGATTGCGGAGAAAAAGGCGGCTGCGCCCAAGCCAAAGGAGGGGGGAGAGCAGAACCCGCTCAAGGACGTGTACCGGCTGCGCATCAACGACGAGGAGGAGGGCCGCACGAGCAAGATGTGGAAGGTCGACGCTGCGGCGTGCATCGGACCCAAAGTCGAGTACAAGAAGCTGTCCGAGAAGGAGGAGGCCCGCGGCCCGGGCTTCTGGTCCGTCTACCTCTTCCACCGGAGCCAGTTCAGCGAGGACGAGCTGGAGGAGTACGAGGAGGACGAGGTTGAGGGCCTGGACAAGTGGCTCGGCAGCCACCCCATCCCAGGCTACGGCGACAAGGTGCACTACGGCTGGGTGAAGAAGGGCGACACGTTCAACGACATCGCCAACACCCTGCTGACCATGAAGAACGGCTTTGGCGTCTACACTGAGGAGGGGGGCTTCATGCACGGCTGCGTGCACACTGTCGACAACAAACACCTCGTGATCGAAAAGAGCGTCTGGGAGAACGCACTTGAACCCGAGACGCGCGAGCGCCTGTTACGCGACTCCTTTGCCGAAACGCTCTACATTGCGGACACGTGGTTTTAAGGCGGGTGGCGGCCAGACTGTGTGCTTTGAATAAATCCGCAACGGGCGTAGTAGAAGTAAAAAGACTATGGCGTACTTTAACGTGCTGCTTCAGCATCAAGGGCCCCTGACGCACGTCAACCATGCGCACCGCGTGAACGCCTCCACGGGCAGCTACTGGAGCGCTGACAAGGGCGCTGCGGTGGAAGCCAATCACCTCAACAAAGCGGCGCACAGCTTCATGTCCAGCCCCGAAGGGTTCACAATTGTCGAAAAGGAGATGAGGAGCATCCTCAATCGCATCGAGGAGCGCGATTATGCAGCGTACCTGCGCGGGTACCGCGATTATCGCGACGCGCTTGCCTACCTTGGCCACCATGTGCTTGGGCAGTCGAGCGTTGATTCCGCGTGGTACGACATGAAAAGAAAGGTGGTCCAGTTCATGTTTTACACAGCGGATGTGGACGCGTTGAAGCACGTGCGCCACACAATGAGCTACTCTGACGACGCGAACAAGTTCTACAACGTTCTTGGCCGATTCCAGACCCTTGCCCTGTCGCGCAACGATGGCGAGGCGGCCAACATGGCGGGCCACCTGCTTGGCAGCATGCAGTAGCGCATGTTCATGGCTAGATAAATCATAGCAAATTGCGCCGCAAAGAGGCCCGCAATAACTGTAAAAGCATTTTGCAACTGTTAGGAAGGCGTATGCAACAATGAGCGTGGTAGATTTAAGCGGACTGAATCCCGCGCGTAACGTGCAAGCAAACCTTGCACAACGGGCAGACAATGCGCGCGCTCTTCTCGCGAAAGCCGCGGACGCCGTTGACCGACTTTGGTCCATGTTCGAGCGTGGCTGGACCGTGTTCACCGACGAGGTCACCGAAGCAAATAGGGCCTATTCGGTTGCTTTTACGAGTGTGCGCGCGGCGAGGAATCCGAAACTCGGCAACCCAATGGACGCCGAGATGCGAGTCATCGAGAAGCTAAAAGACAAACTAACCATGTTGCACAAGAATGCGCTTCCAAAACACGTTCTCCTGCCGCGCAGCTTGCTCATCGCGCCCGAGCCCGAGCCCGAGCCCGAGCCGATGCCGCCACCACCGCCCAGGCTGCCTCCAAAGTACGCGCACGCGTCCTTGAGGAGGGGCGCGGCGGCAGCAAAGGCGCGCGAAGAAGCCGAGCGGCAGTCCGAAAAGCTTGCGACCGAGCTTTACGAGCAAAGTAAGCGACCAAGAACTCGATCGGGCAAGGGTATGCTTTAGTGTGCATCGTCTTTTTGCCTCTGCGCGGCAGAAAGCAACGCGCACACACACTGTGACGCGCATGATATGAGCTTGGCGGCGGCCTGATGGGTGGGCAGCGGACCACGCGCGATGCTGCTGCCCGATCTCTCGGGGCTGCGCGTTGCGCCGCGCGACCGCCGCCGCGCGCCGCGTGCGACTGGCGGCGCCTTCGCAACGTCGTTTGTGGCCAAGATTCATAAACGCGCGTCATGGGGCGTAGAGGCTCTGGAAACCGAGATCAGCAAGGCACTCGGCACCATGTTTTTGGAAAAGCTCGGTGGAGTTTACAACAACGGCTTCAACCTTTCCGGGGATGGTGAATCGGTCATCTTTCTGTACACGAACACGGCACGCGTCATGCGCAAGCTCGTCTTCAGTGAATGGTTCCTCGTAGAGTGTGTGCGGTACTTTGAGAAGCCCTCCCTGATCAACCACCTGGAGAACGCCTCCGACGCAAGGGTCGCGGACGTTTGGAATGAGGAACGGGGCGACGCGATTCGCCTCTTCTACAATTTCTCTTCAATGGACGGGTCGGACCCGGGGCTGCGCTGCCTGTGCGCCACGGACCTCTGTTACCTGACTCCGATCGAGGGGGCGCCGCCGCGCCAGTACGTGCAGGAGTTCCTGTGCCAGCCCTGGTACTTTCGCCAATTCATGGTCGCATTTGACGAGCTCTTGCCCATGTTCCGAAGCGGGGAGATCTTCAGCAAAAGCTTTGCGGAGCTTGCGACCTTGAGCTGGAAGGCGCTTGGGTGGAACAATGACCCGCACAAGATCGAAGTAAACCTTGGCTCGTTCACTGTGACCGAATCGTATCCGCTCACCGAGGAAGACCTGCGACTTTTAAGCGCGCGATTTGCATACACCAAGCAAGTGCTGACCCTGGTGGACTCGCCCGATGACTACCACAAGAAGTTCGACGCGTTTGTGAAGGACGCGTCGGTGTTGCCGCCCGCCACGCCCTTCAGCACCCCGACGCGCAAGGGCCAAACGTGGGCAATCTTTCTCAAGCGTACCTTGGCGGAGCACTACATGCTCCTATTCGCGCTTGAAACGATGTGGAAAACCTACGGGCGCACGCGCAGTTTGACGGCGCTCGTCGACCTGATCCAGCAATTCAACGGCAACCACTACTTCCGCGACGGCAACGGGCGGTTCAGCATGCTGCTGATTCAGCTGCACATGAAGGCGTTCACGGGGCAGCTGGTGTACTTTTGGGACCACAACCCCAACGGGCCTTGCCTCGCCAAGTACGTGCGCATGCTCGACACGACGCCTCGCATCCCCGCGGTGGCGCTGCCCGGAGCGTTCGACAGGGAGCCCGCCAAGGAGGCCTACGAGGCCGCGTACCAGACGCGGTGCGATGGCGCGGTGCACGAGCCGATGCCGTACCTGGAATCGGCAGAAACCGGGGCGGACACACCGCAGAACCTGCACGAAAAGCGCGAGCGCCCGGCGGAGGACGTCGCGTCCATCGTCAACTCCGAGCCGAAGCGACGGAGCAAGGGTCAGTAAACGTGTGCCGCGCGATCGTTTGCTTTTGTGTGTGTGTGTGTGTGTATTTGATGAGTCAAATATAACGCCTTGCAACTCTTGTATCTGTAAGCGTTTGCTGCTCTGCGCTTGCTCCTTTGCTCGAGCTTGGTGCGTCTGCTCCTCTTGGCGGCAGGGGAGACCCGAAGCCTCTCAAAACCTACCCCTTCAAGATCTGGTTTGACAGCGACGCTGAGCGGGAGTGCGCGGCAAGCTACCTTGAGCGCATCGACGGCCAGCTTCACTACGTTCCTGTGGCCAAAGACAGGGCACAGTTTGCCTTCTTCTGGTTGTTTTTTCAGGCGACCACGCCGCGAGCGGTAGAGCCGCCCACGGTCGCGCAGCTACGCAATCTGCCGCGTGTCGTGGCGCTCGCGCGCGGGTTGCCGTTGTGGCAAGCGGACAGCGAAGTAAAACACGCACTAAAAGACCTGCTGCGCCAATCAAACCCACCACTCCCGTTTGACCCCCAAGTGCTCGCTGACGCGCGTGAATGGTACAACAAGCTTAGTAGCGCGTGTGTTGGTCTTTAAAACCAACCCGCACCCAGCCGGCACCGCTTGAGCGCTTGTGGCGCGCCTCCCACCACGCGCGCTGCAAGGTCGCGCTTGCAGGCCACCTGCCGCACCTCAGGAGGCACGTGCACCTCGACGGGCCGTAGCACGGCACAGGCCTTCGCCTTGGTTTTGTCCGCCTTCTCGCCTTGCAACTTCTCCTTGCCGACCGAGTTGCCCTTCTTGTGCTTGTCAAGCATCAATGAAAGCGTCTCTTTCTTCTCCTGCGCGTCAAAGCTCAGGCCCTCGCAAGCGCCGTCGTACCGTTGCTCGGTGTGAACGCTGGAGTCGGCCTGCAGCGCGCCGTCTGTGGGCGAGCATTTATCGCCCTTCACGCCTTTGGCCTTCATGGGGCCGCAGCGGTACGAGCCGGATATCGCCCTAAGCAGCGCGCGCGTCTCATCGCGCGTCGCCGGCTTCGCGCCCTTGGCGTCGCTCCGCTTCATGATCGGCGCGGAGGCGTAAAAGAGTTTGAACGTGCTCTTTTCTTTGGTTGCCTGTGCCAGCGCCTGTTGAAAGCCAGGCGCGCTGAAGAAGTGCTTTAGTGCTTTCTCTTCAGGCCCCACGCGGTGCGCGGGGCGACCGTCGACGCGCGGTCGCCCACGCGCGATCCAGTTCTCTCGACACGCGAGCAGGTAAGCCGCATCGGCCGCCTTGGGAAACGCAGTCTCGAGAAGGCGGTTGCCCCAACTCTTCCAGTGGTAGACGTCGCGCCGGGTGTCGAAGATGTGATCGAGCAGCCGCTTGAAGCAGTATGTGCGCGGCACGCCCGACATTTTGTCCACGAAACTCTGCTCGTCCGCAAACTTGAAGGGAAAGCTCGGCGATTTGACTATGGCCATGGCGGTTGCAATGTAGCGCATCTCGCGCTCCTGCACAAAGCGCGAGTTGAGAATGACCCAGTGGAAGAGCGCGCGAATCTCCTCCCTTGAGAGCACGGACCCGCCCTCCTCGTCCTTAAGCAGAAAGATCCACCGCAGAATCAGAATGTTGTCGTCAAGGATCACACCCTGATCTTGACGCTCGGTGCCGCGCGCGAGCTGGTCGCGCGGCGGCGAGATGACTTCGCCCGTCGTTGGGTTCTTCTTGCCCGAGAAGCGCCACTCCGCGTAATTCTCTGGCGTCAGTTTGCCTTGCGCGATCATGCACTCAAATTTGCGACAGCAGCAGGTGCGCGCAATCGCGGTCTCGTAGTCGCCATTTACGAGCGCCTGGCCGAAAGCCTTAAGCGCGCGGATCGCGCCAACGGACCCTTCCTTGATGTAGGCCACGCCAAAGACGTCGACGGGCATCTGCAGGTCGTGGGCTTGCCGGTCCCCGCAGCACCAGCAGGTGTACTTGGAGCGGTCGATCACGCCACGCGAAACGACGGCGGGAGCCTTCACCGTTTCCACGCGCTGATCCATGCTCTTTTCCTTGACGTCGCGCTCTTCCTGCCACGTGTTGGCATACTGCGGATCGTACCAGGCATCAGACTGCATGTCGCGCTCGAAGTCGGCGTTACTGATGCCCAAAACGGTGTCGGGCGTCGCGGGTGGCACGCCGGCGGCGCCGGCGTCGCCGGCGTGCGTGTGCCGAAAAGCGTCGATAGCAATGTCGATTTCGCGCTCAACGTCGAGTGGCGCGTCGGTGCCCAACTCGGTGCGCGCGCCGACGGGCTCGCCGACGGGCTCGCCGACGCGCTGGCACACGGCCGGCGACGCGTCGTACACGCGCCCAAAGTTGCCCCTAAGCTTGTGCAACGCGAGCATTAGCTGGCGTTTGTCCATAGCAAAATCTGCCATGGACAACGCGTTGCTCTTCCTCCAGGGAACCTGCTAAGATACGGTTTGCTAGCGTTGACACCGAATGAAGTGCCCGAGCAAAAAAAACTTTGTGTCTGGTGTAGCCACACAAGTGGCAAACTCGACACTCGAAGGGCAAACGTGGGAGCAACATGCCAAAGCTGCACGAACTGGGCAAAAAGGAGCGCACCGAGATTTGCCGCACAATCGCGCGCGCAGCGCACAGCTGCCTGTCGAGCACGGTCGATAGCAACGGCTGCGTGCAGGGCGGCACGTTCGACGCGCGCATGTTCAAGACATGCTCGGAGCTTGGTGTCATCGAGGACGACGAGTTCTACGGCAACTCCTTCTCGCCCGAGCGCATCGAGGCACTCAAGTGGTTTGAAAAGACGTACCAGGATGCCCTTGGCATTGCCGCGCAATACGACGAGCTGATAGTTCCCCTGGCAAACCTTGCGAACGACTTTGCAATGCCGTCTGCGGCGCTCGTGCGGATATGGTGCGTCTCGCGCTACGTTGCGGCACTGCTGCAGCCACAGAACCCGTTCGCCGACTTGCGCGTCACGCTGTGCGTGGCCGAAGACGACGACGACGACGAAGGCGCCGAGGATGTGGAAGAGGAAGTGCGCTCAAACGACTCGGAGGACGAAGAGGACGACGATAGCATTATTGCAAGCTCGAGTGATGAGGACGAGGCGTCGTCCTCGGCTTCGGCGAGCGGAAATGGGGAAGACGACGAGGAGGAGGAAGAGAAGGAGGAGTTGTTTGAGGAAGCTTGTGACGAGCAGGGGGACACGGACGCGGCCAAGTCCCCGCGCCGCAAGAAGTCGCGCTTAAGCAAGGACGATGACGTGGACACCGAGCCGGAGGCAAGCGAGAGTGAGGAGCGCGGCGACGACTAGAATTGGGTGTTGATGCGCTAGTGCGCGTCGGACTGGGCACGGCCAGACGTGTATGAGTGTGCGTCCTGGTAAAATGCCGCGTGTCGTTCTTACTGCCGTCCCGTTTTCACTGCCGTCGCCGCCACCACCACAGCAAATAAGAAAAGTGACACCGCCTGCCGCGGCGTGCGACTCAATACATCAAAACGCAACAACACCCCCGCCGTCTCAACTGCCAAGCCCAACGCGCAACCCCATCCCACACTCGCCGCCCCTGCCCAGCCCTAGCAACGCGCAGCTGCTTGTGCTCGCGTCGCGCATCGCCACGTTGCACTACCGCTGCACCAAACGCCTCGCTCTCGCGCGGCGAGAGCTGCCAGTTGCGGCTCCGCTCAGGCGAACACGATCTTTTCCCACGCTTCGGCCTCGGCCTCGGCCTCGGCGCGCCGCTTCGCCTCCGAGTAGTACCCCTTCATCGATTGCGTGCCCTTGCAGCCCGTCTTCGACCGGCTCCGCTTCGCGCTCGGAGCGTTCTGTGGAGCTGATGTGTTTGACGTGCGACGAGGACGAGTCGGGGGAGGAGAAGTAAAGAGAAAGCGGTGCGCGATGTCAAGCGTCCCACAGGTGCGCTTGAAAAATGGCTGAATCTCCACGGCGTATGCAGCCTTCACAACCGGAGCCGTGTCTGCTCCCTCGTCGTACTCCTCAAAGCACAGCAGCGCGTCCTCTTGCCGCGAGTTGTTCGCGCAGACCGACAGCACATCGTCAAAGGAAAACTCCTCCACGGCGGAAGGGTTGGGCTTCTCCGTAACGACCGGGGCCACGGCGTGCCGCATTGCGTCACTGAAAACGCACGTGCGCTTAAGCGTTCGCCAGCGGTAGTGGCACGCCCCAGCGGACCGGTCGCGCACAAATGCTGCGATCCGACCCCACGAGTACTCGCGCAGATTGGCATCGTTGACGCTCTCGGGCTCCAACCCAAGCCGTTGCAGCTCCATTTGCACCCCCGTGGCAAGGCGCAAGTCCTCGTCAAATAACCAGGGCGCGTAGTGAAGTTTATTTGTGTGCCCCGTGACCTCGTTGGCTTCCGTAACGCGGTTGCGCTTGCGCGGCACGTCGGTAAGCGCGTTGCGGCGTTGCAGCTCAAGCAGCAGGTTTGCGTCCTCGAGCGCGGACAGCTCAAGCGCGGGTGCGGTTGACGACGCGTTTGTCGAGAAGGCGGTGGCGGCCGCGTGATTGCTCGACAAGAAGGCGTTGTACCGGTTTTTCACCTGATTGTCCGTGCGGTTGGTGAGGAGCTGCGCAATGCTCGCCCACTTGTGGCCCAGCTCAAAGACGCCCTTGTGCAGCACGAGGTCCTCCGCTGGAGTCCAGGGACCCTTGTCCACGTTGGGGTTGAGATGGTTCCACCAGCGCTCGCGGCACTGCTTGGGGGTGCGCCCGCCGACGTGATCCGCCACGCAAGTCCACCTTTTTTCCCCGTGCACCTCAACGCCCTGTGTGAGCAACTTGTCTTCAGCCGACGTCCAGAACTTGTGCACCACGTTGATTTTCCCCACCTCTGATGCAACCAGGGCCACAGCGGCCCGCTTGGCGCCAGCGGCGGCGGTGGCGTCGAGCGCGGGCGCTATTGCACGGCGCGTCTGTGATTCAAACTCGGGACCAAACGTCACAGGCTTGCGCACGCGACGCGGTCGCAAAGCGCTCATGGCGCACACAAGTGTGTCGGCGCAACAGGGTTGGGCACAAGTCGCAAACTGCTTTAGGCAACTTTTTGCAAACTTTGAAAATTAGCGTGCAACAGCGTTTGCGCCTTCCTTTTTTAGATATTTTGCCCTTCCCCCCTGCTCTTCCCCCTCCCCCACCGCTTTTCTTCCCTCTCCTCCAGCCACTCTCTGCGAGAAGCCCGCGGCAATGCTGCGCGTTGCCATCTTTGACGCAGCTGTCTAGACAGACGGATCTTCCAGCACCCCCTCCGCCTCGGCAAGCAGCGCGTCGTAGTCAAAAGCCGGGCCTTCCAGCACTCCCTCCGCCTCGGCAAGCAGCGCGTCGTAGTCAAAAGCCGGGTTCCACTTTGCGAGAACGTCCTGCACCCACGCGCTGTTTCCGCTGCCGGGATTGTCGAGCAAGGAGCGCAAAAATTCGTCTTCTTCGTTGCGCTTCAGCTCCTCGGCGTATCGAGGCTCGCGCGCCTCGACCGCAAGCACCGCTTGAAAGTCGGGCGACTTCGCCTTGATCGCCATTCTGTATGGGAGAGTTGATATCCTCGCCGCAATTGCAAAGCGGGCGCGTTTTGCGTCGCTTGACGAGGAGGCGCTGTTTTTGGAGCCAGCATGCGCGTAAATTTGCAGATCAATCGCCTGGTCGCGCTTAATTTGTATCTTGTTTCGGCGCTTCTTCTCAACGGCAACGTGCCCTTCAAATGATTTGATGTCCATCTTAAGATTATTGGCGATCTTTAGTCGCAAGGTCTTGAGCGAGCCGGTGGAGTCCCGCGAAGAAAGCTGTTCCGCCGTGTTGACGTAAGCCACCACGTTTTCGTAAATCTTTGGGCCCCACTGCTTTCGAGCGGCGTCATTGAGAAACGCGGCCTCTGTGATGCGCTTTGCCTCGGCCTCGACAACGACCATTGTCTCTTCTTTTGACAGTTCAAGGTTGTTTGCCAGCTCCTCGAGCGCGCCCTCCTTTTCGGGGTCGTTGAAAAACTTGGCAACGAGCATTCGCCCGTAGGGCTCCAAGTAAATGTACCGAGGCATGGGCATTGCCTTCTCGCCAAGCAGATCTTCCAGCTCGCTCTCGACCGTGGCCAGCCGCTCCTGCAATTCATCCTCTTCCTCAATCACGTGCTGAGGCGGCTGAGGCACGTCGATTGGCTGCGCTACCACGTCGCCATGCTGCGCCAGTTGACGGTACCCTGGAACGCGGCGACGTGCCGCTTGCACGTTTGCTCTCACTTTTCGCCACTCTGATTCCGGCAGGTTGTTCTCATTCATGATTGCCCGCGCAATTTTCTCCATCTCCTGGCGCACCTCTTCGTCGGACAGCGAGCCTTCCCGTTCCACCAGCTCCTTCACGTGAAGGTTGACCGTGAGGTATGTCGTCTTGGGCAAGCGCGTGACGGCAAAGTGTTTTGTCATCTCGCGGCCCTTATGGGCCCTGCGATATTGTCTCACCAATCTGTAGAGACTGTCGTCTTTGTCGTCAGAAATGTTGTGCTCCCTGCGCACGCTCGACACCAGGCGTCGCATGGCTTGGTGCAGTTGGTAGTCGTCCATCCCTTTTTCTTGCGACACAATTTCCTTTACGCCATTGGTTATCGACTGGTACACGCTTTTATCAAAAAGCGGCCTTGTACCTGTGGGCACTGGCGCAACGCTCATGCGCGCCATTCCGACCGCCAGCACCTCGTCGAGGCGCGTGCTCATGTGCGCTTGTTGATCCAGTTTCTTTTCTCCAACTAACAAGTAATCGTAGACGCTGTACTTATTATGCCCTATTCTTTCCAAGCAGGGCGGAGCGCAAGCGCGCAAGGCGACGCGCGCGCTGCTCCTGCCCCACAGTCCAGTCAACAAGGCATATCCGCGGAAGCTGCGCCTCCACGCCCTTACGACCGTGGGCGCACGCACAGTCGCCGCAGTAGTCGCTCGAGCTGGACGAGTAGGTGTACTCGCTGTCGTCGTCCTCGCTCTCCTGCCCCTCGCAACCCGACCTGTGCGCGCAAGGCGGAAGATAGTACGCGTCCGCGCTCTCAAAAGTCTGCGGCGCTATGTTTTCGTTGCGCAAGCGTGAGTGAGCGAGCGCATGCCCACCGCACAGCAGCGCCAGCTCCTGCGTCCGATTGATGCACAGCCACACATTGCACTCACTGCACCGGTACTTAAACCCGTTGCACGCGTGACCGCACAGCGCGTGCGGCTGCACTCCGGCGGCGACACACGCAAAACACGTGGGATGCCCAAACTCGCACATGAGCGTTGAGTCAAATTTGTTGACCTGTGCCGCGTCGCACGCAACGCAAGCCTCACCGACCGGCGCAGACCGCGAAGACTGGCTCTCGCCAAAACGCGGCCGTCGCGGAGACGGCTTTGCTGGCGCTTTGCGCCGGGCGTTTTTGCCACGGCCCATGCGCCACTCCCTCTACAAACCAAATGAATGTGTGCCTGTACACACGCGCCGCTTTTCACGCCACACGAGTCGCAAGATGCGCTTACAGCGAAGCGTCCTGTACCTGTTGCGTCTTACCAAAGGCCAAATGACGCTCGTACACCGCACGGAGCTTGCCGATGCTCGTAACAAACTTCCCCGCCTTTGACATGCAGGCCTCGTGCTTCAGGTACGCGCTCGCTGTGCTGAAGCGGCCCGGCCACAGCTTCATACACAACCAATGCCGGCGATCGCGCGCGCCCGTATCCTCAAATTTGTGCGAGTTCATGTACGCCAAAAACGACGCAACGCAGCCCTTCTTCCACGGCGCATCGCTCAGGCGGAATGCGATCAGCGCGTCGCGCGCCTGGTAAGCGCTCACCGTACAAAGGTCGGGCGTCGCATCTTCAAAGGAAGGCACTTTCAGCTCCACGATTGCACGCTTTAGATCGTACGGGTCGCGCAGCCCCGCGCTTTGAAAAAAGGGCACTTCGCTGCAGGGCAGCGTGACTGTCTTGCACGTCGGCCATCCCGCGCGCTCCTCGCCCTTCTTTGCCTTTCCCCGCTTTCCACGACCGCGCCCGCCCTCGTTGTAGGCCGCAAAAGCTGCAATTGCTCGCGTCCGCAACGCCGCGTCGGGCCCTGCTCCATGCTCCTCGCCCGCCTCCGCGCCCAATGCCAATCTCAGGCGCTCCACTTCCTGCTGGAGCGCGGAGATCTGTGAGTGAGCAACGCGCAGGTCCTCCTTCGCCGCGAGCAACGCCTCCGCGCGGCGCTCTGCCTCTGCACGAAGCGCGCCGTTGCGCTGCCCTTTCTCCGCCAGCAACAAAAGCAGCTCACTTTCTTCCTCCAGCGCAACGCTGCGGGAACGCTTGGCCGACCTTCCCACTGACGCGTCGTCCCCGACGTCGAACATGCGGAGCGCGTTGCGTGCGCAACGTTCACCAGTTGCAAGTCACTTGGGCGCTAATTGTTGCCCAGGCGCGCCTTGAGCGTGAAGCGCGGTCCATGGCGCGTGGGCCTCTGGGAGTGCCCTCGGGTTGCCTGAAGACACACGGAGTGCCACAGCCACCGCTCGACCCCGGCTGGGACATTGCGCACGCGTCGCTCGTGCCGCATGTTGCGTTCTTTGACAGTCGGGTGGTTCCTGACCTCGGCGCCATGCAGCGCGTGGCGCGCATGGCCAACGCAACATCTCCGCCCCATTCAATGCAGTTTCACGCAATTGTTTCGGCAAGAAGCGCCTGGGATGCGCAGCGCAACTTGCCCGGGGTTCGCGTTCACGTCCTGCACCTGAGCGCGGCGGCGAGTTGCCTCTACAAGTACCTGTCGGCGTCGTCCCACGGGCCGGGCCCCCAATACCTGCAGAAGGTCATTTTGCCCTGGATACTCCCCGCGAGCGTGCGCCGCGTGCTGGTGCTCGACTCCGACGTCGTCATCCTTGGGAACTTGTGGGAGCTTTGGCGATCGTTCGAGCACTTTCGAGGTGCCGTTGCCGGATTGGTGAATGAGCAAAATAATCTATACGCGCCAATGGTGGGAAGAAACGGCGGCCTGCAGCTGCTCGACTTGGAACGGATGCGCACGTCGCGTGCATACTTGCACGTGCTCGACACCTTCAATGTGCACGGCTACAAGATTGGCTACCTGGGCGACCAGACCTTCTACACCGTCCTCGGCCACATTCGCCCTTTGCTCGTGCACGCTGTGGGGTGCGAGTGGAACCGGCAACTCAACACCCACTTTGGCGCAAACGTCGGTCAATTTGGAAGGTGCGAGCGCGGGTGCGCCGCTCTCCACGCAAACCAGGCACCCGTGAAGTGCCTGGTCCGGCAGCTGCAACGTCGCACGTATGTACCCTGTCACGAGTGGAACCGTGTTGTCGAAAGCGGCCCTTCGTGC
>PBMI01000056.1 GCA_002722545.1 Opitutia bacterium
TCATTACATGAGTGGTCTCGCGTTGCTCGCTACGGGTAAGTTCAACGAGGCAAAACCCTTGCTGGCTCCCGTCGTCGGGGTATCGGTCCAAGGTTTGCCCCTCGAAGACCCGAACCTCGTACAGGCAGTTGATTCCGATCCGGATGACGATCAACCTGCACAAGATGCCAATGATACGGAATAGATCGGTTCTTTTCAGTTGGTTGGTATTGGCTCTTGCCTGCCTTTTCTTATGGGCATGCGGTGGAGATGAGACTCCCTTGCCCGAGGATAAGGCTGATGCATCCCCCGAAGAACAAAAGCCCGCAGAACAAGAGCCCGAAGAAGAACTTCCCGAACCCGAACCAGTTGTAATCCCCGATCCCAATGGAATTTATCTTCCGACTGGAGAAAAGTATCCGAAAGGACGAGAAACCAACGTTTACACCAACGGAGAAGGCTTTTTCATGTGGTTCAACGGGTCAATTTGGAAGATTACCGATAAAGTCGGAGGGGGTAGAACGGTAAGCACTGGAGAAGAAAACATTAACGACAAATGGTCCAATCTTGCTCAAGCCAGTCATTACCCGGACAAGTCGAGCGAGAAGGACGCTCTCTTTCGATTGGCCGTCGCTTTTCAAGGCGCTCAGGACGACAACCCGAACGCCATACGATTGTTCGAGCAATTTGTTCGGGATTACCCTGACGACAAGGAGATACCTGCGGCCTACCTAAGTTTGGGAGATCTCGCCATCAGTGAAGTCAAGCAAGACGAGCAACCCACCTACAAACAGATTTCCAAAGCACGAGAGAGCTATAAACTAGTTCGGGAAAAGACCGAAGACATGCGGCTCCTCACCGACGCAACCTTCAACGAGGGTGGTTTATTGGAAAGGATCGCCAATAATCCCGAGGGCTTGGTGGATCATTACCTGAGCTTCGACAAAAACAAGGACGAGGTTCTTCAATCTTCCGAATTCACCGCTGCCAAGATTCAGACTGACAAACCTTTTTCCGATTTCGATTTGAACTCGGACAAGGCAATAGACTATGGAGAATTATTCGAGCTCGCTACGCTTGTATGCTATGCCGAAATGGAAGCTCTTTATAGAGAGTACAACGAAAAACATTCCGATACCGACGGAGCCCGTGTTTCTCAGGCTACCGAAAAAATCGGCTTTGCTTGTGAGCAGCAAGGTCGTCCCTCCGAGATGCTCGAAATGTACTACGCTGACATCAAAAAGTTCGGCAATGATCCCAATAACGTCGGCGTGGACGGAATTCTCAAGAAATACTCGGCAAAATTCAAGGAGTACGACGATTTGTACGGAAAAACGCTGGACCTTCTTGAAAAACTGCAAAAACCTGCCGAACCGGTTAGTTTTACTTACAGGGATCGCAAGGGCGTTGAGGAAACCATTTCCGGTACTGTGGAAGAGATTCTCAAAGACAGAAAGAAGCTGCTGCCTTTCCTCTCATCGCAATACGACGGAATGGATCCGGATATTTACACCGAGGTTACCAAATTTCGCTCCGCTATATTCATCAACGAAGATTATGCTTCCAAGTTTAGAGGCTACTTGAAAAAATATAAAACTCTCCGAGCGAATTTCCCCGAGAACCTTTCCCCCAAGATTGCTTTCGTAACCCTTTTCAAAGAAGCATCGGCAGGTGATCAGCGTGCCTTGGACCTGCGCATGCGTGCCACTCTCGACCGAGCCGGTTCCACGGCTGCCGGTAATTACAATCCCCAAAGAAGCGATTTTCCGGTAGCCAGCCCTGGAGTACTCGTATGGATGGCGGAAAAGCTGATTGCCCAAAATTCAACGGCAGATGCCGTAGCCGCAATGGAACGCCTCACCCAAGTTTTCGGGGATACGGGAGGCGAATTTCTCTTCGATGCCCACTATATGCTCGGTCAAGCCAGGCAAAAAGAAAGAAACTTTGCCAAAGCAGCTGATCATTACGATTCCGCACTCGCTAATTCCTGGGGCCACGAAAAAGCCAACGACGCTCGAATTAGGAAAGGCCAGAGCCTCTTCGAAGTCGGCAAATCAACCCAAGACGATTCAGCCTTGGATCGTGCTTATGCTTCCTTTAGCGAAGTGAGGAGTGATTCCGATACTCCGTTGACAGAGCGGGCTCAATCTTCCTACATGATGGGAGAGTGCAAGAAAGCTCTGAAGCAATTCCCCGATGCGGCTTTCCTTTACCTTGAGACCACCTTGAGCTTTCCCAGTGCCGTTACCTGGGTGCCAAAAGCTTATGACCAGGCGATTAGTTGCTACGAGCAGTTGGGTCAGGTCAACCAAATCGGTAACGTGAACAAGCAGTATTTGGCGTGGCAAAGAAAGTTCCTCAAATGATCAAGTACCTTCTGCTATCACTTTTTCTTTTTTCGGCTTTCTCCCACGGGCAGACCAAGACCCCCGATTATTTCAAGGCCAATCAGGGTGCTTTGCCCGTCAAAGTCTATTACGGAACCAAACCAAGAAACATGAGTTTGCTTGGGATCGATGGATCGAAGGGCGTTATCTATGCAAAACTCGAGGGTGCCGGTCAATTGCAGTTGGAACTCCGCGGCTTGAAAAAGCAGAATATCTCTCGCTTTGAATTCGCTTGGCCCAATGATACCAAGAAGGCCTTGGATCTTCTATCCAACGAACAATACGACCCGAGACTTCTCCCCGGACTTCGACCTGTTTTGTACAGGGTCATGCTTTTCCTTGAAATCCCCCAAGAATATTTCTCTATTCACGATGCTTGCCTGACTTACGTTCAGGCTCTTGTCGCGATGGAAGAATTCGACGAAGCCTTTTACGTCTTGTCCCGTATCAACCTAACCAAGTTGGATGAATTCGGGTACCGTGAGTTTTCCGAGGAGGCGCTGAACTTGGCGGGGAAAATGATTTCTGCGGATGCCAAATCCGCCAAATCCGCTCGTGCCTTGTTGCAAAGGGTAAGCATTAGAAACAACACCGGAGATCATGCGTCCTACCTTAAGCTAGCCGACTCTCTGCGTGCTCAAGGTTTATATAATGATGCGATTTCGGAGTACTCGAGATTGGCTCCCATCGTCATTAAATCCCCCAACAGTCCTTATAAGGATATTTTGCGGATTTGGCCGATTTATTGTTACGTCAAACTGTATGAGCAATATTCCAGGGCAGCAGCCAAGGACAAACGATACTTGGCCTACGCCTCCAAATATTTCAATACGGCCTTGCAAACCCTCAAAAAAATCGACGAGAAACCGCCTCCCAGGCAATCGGGCGAATACTCTCTTTACAAATTGGTTCGCGCCTTGGTCCGAGTTCAGTATGCCAGGAGGTCCGAAGCCCAAGGTGACGAGTATAAAGCGGCGGATGAGTACCGCCAATCAGTGCTTGAGGTAACCGAGGGTATCATCTCGGCCCGAGTCGGATTGGATTGGTTGCCGGAATCGCTCATGATGGCCGGCGATGCCTACGAAAAACTCAAGCTATTCGATGCGGCCAGAAACGTATACAAGCAAGTGAATATTTTCTACAAATCCACCAAGTGGGAAGGCTTGAGCGAGAAAAAGTTGAACGGTCTTCCTCCCCCTGCATAAAATTTCAATCCTTGGTTGACCCGCTTACCGCTCATGGCAATCATAGCTATAAACATACAATAATCATTATGAATAAAGGTTACACCCGTTTACTTTTCATTTTAACTCTTGCCTTCGTTGTGCTTTGCCCAGACCTGCTGGTGACAGCCGCTCAAGCTCAAAGCAAGAGCTTCGGAACTCAATTGATGGACTCGCTGGGTTGGACTTTCCTAATCCCTTTTGCTATCCTTACACTCGGTGGTATCACTCTGATCATTTACAATGGTATCGCCATTCGAAAGGGAGCTTTCGTCAAAGCCGACGTCGTGCAACCGATCATGCAGGAACTGCAAAATCTCAACATTGACGGAGCGATCGCCCTTTGTGAACAATACAAGCTTCCCGTTACTTCTGTAATGAAGGGTGGTCTAGTGCGCATTCAAGATGACGAATTAGACATCGAGTCCATTGAAAAAGGTCTGGAAGAAACATCCGGTCTCGAGCTCGCCAAGCCTTTCACCTGGATCAATTTGCTTAACACGATCGGTTCGATCGCCCCCATGATTGGACTGCTCGGAACAGTGGTCGGTATGATCGGCGCGTTTACCGTTCTTCAGGACTCTGGAATGGGAGGAGAGTCCAGTCAAAAGATGGCGGGTAATATTGGTAGTGCTCTTTGGACGACCGCTTCGGGTCTGGTTGTGGCAATACCCACACTTATTGCCTACTTTATTTACAAAACCAAGTTTGGTACCATTGTGGCCGAGGTGAACCGGGTTGCCGGTGAAATGGTCTTCACCTTGGTCCGTGCGGCACGCGGTGGCTTTGATGGTGAAGAAGGCGAAGAATATTACGAAGAAGCCGTTGACCCCGGTGTTCCCGGCCCCGATGCCCCTCCAATGCCTCCCGCTTGATTCAAGCCAATTCACTCACAGCATTCAGCACCTGAGCCAAGATAGTACATGAAAGGTTTCAAACCACCGGAGACAAACGATGCCCCTGATCTTACTCCGATGATCGACGTTGTCTTTCTTCTTATTGTTTTCTTTATGGTCGTGGCTCAAAGAATGTCCGAGCAATACATTGAATTGTCCGCCATGGCTGTTGCGGGAAATTCGACCGTCAAGGAACAACCTCCGCCGAGAACGATTATTAGTATAGACGAGACGCCCGAGGGACAAAAATACTATTGGGGGGAAGCGGAAATTGATCTTTCACAGGTCGGAACCGTCGTTAAAAAGAATCCCGAATGGAAGGTCTTTCTACGGGTTCACCCGAAGGTGACTCATGCGGTGGTACAAGACGTAATGAAGGAAGTCGGCAATGCCGGGCAAGCGGATATCATATTTGGAACCTGGCAAGTTGCCGCCGGTCCACCATCCTAGGAGAAAGCGGTACGATAAATGGAAACTTTGAAAAAAATATTGGCTGATGAGGATACGGTTGACCTGACCCCGATGATCGACGTTACCTTCCTTCTGCTCATTTACTTCATGGTTACGACCATGCTCAAGCAACCCGAAGCCGAGCTTTCAATCCAATTACCGGGCAAACCTCAAAGTAGCGATCTTAAGCCAATGGAGATGTGCAAAGTAAAGATCGGCGACGAAGGAGAGGTTTACTTGAACGGATCTGAAATCGAGGATGGTACGGATTTCGAGATGCCTGATTTGGTTGGAAACCTCAAGCAACAGAAAGGGATGCGCGATCAATTGATAAGTTCCGGCGCCAAAACGAAAGCCGAGGCCGAACTGAAAGTTCAGATTGATTCATCCGGTATTGCGGAGCATCAGGCGGCCATAAGTGTTCTGAATGCATGCTCTGAAGCGGGCGTGAATAAGGTCACCTTTGGTTTCTAACGATCTTTTTCAGAGATTGGGCATGCCTACGGTCGTTACAAAATTTCTTCACACTCGAATGCGGGTCAATGATTTGGATCGTACCGTTGATTTTTACACCAAAGTATTCGGTTTGGAAGTTTCCCGTCGCCACGAATCGCCCCGGGGTTCCAAACTTGTTTTTCTTTCCGTGCCCAATAGCGAAGAAGAAATTGAAATCACTTACTTCCCTGGTTCTGGGAACGTTGAAGTTCAAGAGGATTTGATGCATCTTGCTTTTGAAGTAAACAGCATGGATGAATTCGCCGAGCACCTCGACTTGGTGGGCTATTCATTTAGTGATGGCCCGACTAAGAGTTCATCCGGTTCGGTCTTTGCCTTCGTAGATGCCCCGGAAGGCTATGAGGTCGAAGTAATCGAAAAGCCATAAAATACCTAAGTTTTTTTCGGCAAGTGGAAGGGAAGGTCCGCATAATTGTCCTGATGGGGGTTTCCGGATGTGGCAAATCTCTCATAGGAACATCCCTAGCGGAAAAGCTAGGCCTAGAGTTCATTGAAGGCGACGACTATCACAGTGCCGAAAATAAAGAAAAGATGGCGAAGGGTATTGCGTTAAACGATCAGGACAGAGTGAGTTGGCTCCAAGAGTTAAGAAAGCTTTTCCAGGAAACCCGCACTCCTCTAGTTGCCAGTTGCTCGGCCCTCAAGAAAAGCTACCGGCATATGATCGAACCGGACGGAGGAATCCTCCTTTTTGTACATTTGGATGCTCCCCAGGAAGTAATAGAAAACCGAATCAGGTCCCGCCAAGGGCATTTTTTCGATCCGGTACTTTTAACAAGCCAGTTCGAGACACTGGAGAAATTGGAGGACGGTGAATCGGGTTTTGAAGTAAATGTTGCAAAGGATGAGCACTTAGTACTTGCCGAAATCATCTCTCGGTTAGACGATTGGTAGACATGAACAAAGTGAAAAAATCAATCGTCCTTACATTTACGTTACCCATCACTCTCCTTTTTCTCTGCGGCTGCCAAAGCCACATTACACTTTTCGACGGAAAGAATCTTGATAATTGGGAGAGAACCGACTTTGCCGGAAAGGGAGAGGTACGAATCGATGAAAACGGAAGCATGGTTCTTGAAATGGGTGCCGAGTTGAGTGGTGTTCATTGGAAGGGAGAGACTGAATTGCCCAAGATAAACTACGAGGTTACTCTTCAGGCCAAAAGAACGATGGGTAGCGATTTCTTTTGCGGGCTAACCTTTCCTTTCAAGGAATCACATGCCACTTTGATCCTTGGAGGATGGGGTGGGTCGTTGATTGGTATTTCAAGCTTGGATGATTTTGATGCATCGGAAAACGACACGGGAGACGCTTATGTCTTCGAGGACAAAAAATGGTACGACGTCAGGCTACGTGTAACAGAAGAAAAATTACAGGTCTGGTTGGATAGCAAAATGGTAATCGATTCTGATGTCGAAGGACGCAAGGTCAGCATGCGATTTGGAGAGATCGAGATGTCCGTGCCCTTTGGCATTTGTACTTACGCCACGACGGGGGTGATCCGCGATATATCTATAAAGAAGCTGAAATAGGATTATCGCAAGGGAAGTCTTTTTCATCCCCAATGTTATATAAGTAGTAGGCTTACTCGACTAATAGAGTACCCCACATGGTAAGACCGTGACCGGGGTATGTACAAACAAACTCATAATTTCCAGCCTTTGCGGGAGCCTTGAAATATAGTTTGTACGAGTTTCCAATTTGAATAAGTGGAGTGGAGGCAAGAATGTTGGCATTGTCAGGTACGTAATTATTGGCCATGCCATCGGCTCCCATTGCGATAGCTTCATTGACAATTTCCATGCGTGACCCCGGCTTTACCAAAAGAAGGTTATGCATGAGAGGAAGAGTGTCGTCGTTATGGAAAATAAGTTCGACGTTTTTCCCTGCGTTGACGCTGAGCGAATCCTTGTTAAAGCGCATCTGTTGGCCAAGGATTCCAACTTCGAGGCTTGCTTCCACTTCGAAAGGGGGGCCTTGATTGGAAGTTTCTTTCTGAATCATCTCAACCTCTTCTTTCAATTCCTCCGGCAAATGAACTAGTGCTTCGTTTCTGAAGTTCTTGAGAAACCCGCTGAAGCTGTTGCCCCCCTTAAAACCTTCAGCTTTTTTATACCATCGGAAGTATTCGAGCCACTGCTTTTTTTTCCAGTGGACATCCATATTTCTAAGCTCTTTGGCAAAATGAATCTGGTCGCGCTGTGGAGAACTGTCGGCGGTGGCGACGAAAGCTCTGGCATAACCGCCGTTTCGGGAAAGAAGTTCCTTGCTCCAGTTGTATTTTTTCTGATCGCTGCTCTGAGACATAAGAGCCAAGGTTTTCCCTACGACATTGGGAGACTTCAAGAAGACAAGCAGAGTGACTAGTTCACGGTTCAATTCCGAGTGAGGGGATGGGTAGTGGATGTCGAGATTCTTAGCTAGTTTTTCAGCAACCTTTTGATCAGGCTTACCCATCCTGATGAACGTCAGTTGGTACACTCGCAAGAGTTCCAGTTGCTGACTTTTCGTCAGGCTTCCTAAATTCAGCTTTTCCAAGGCAGTCAGAAGTTTTCCTTGGATTGTTGATTCACCGTGCCTGGCCAGAGCACAGAGAGCGGTTAGGGACGCTTGGGGGGACCTTTCCTTGAGGGTGCGGTCTTGCCATTGCTCAACAGGTTGGTGCTCCAGAGCTACTCTTGCCGCCCAGCGAATATGCCTATCTTCATGGCCGAGGTGTTTCCATACCTTGTCGATCGTCCCTTTCCCGGCGACATGGTGTGACTCGATTGTGGTTCGCAGACTGCGCTCATCAGAGAATGCAGACCCTTCTAGGGCAGGGGCGGTATCTTCCTTGCCTGTGTAGGTGACCCGGTAGAGGGCGCTTTGACCACCGCGCCCACCGACTGTAAAGTACATCGCTCCATCCATGGGGTTGATGACGGCATCCGTCATCCGAAGCTTAGCACTGGCAACGAACTCCTCCCTTTCGGCTAGGTAACTGGATCCCTTGGGCTTGAGGTGCATGGCCGACATGGTCCCGTAAGTCCAATCCAGGCAGTAGATTGCTTTTTGATATTTTGAAGGGAATTTAGAGCCCAAACCCGAAGTTACGCCAACGGGCGAGCCTGGTCCTATTCCATAAGCGGGGGGAAGGCAGTCGGGATACCATTGTGGCCACTTCCCCGTACCGGTTCTCCAGCCAAAATCTGCACCGCTAGTAACATGATAGAAGCGGGTAGGCCGGTACCAGGGAGTGCCGGCATCCCATTCCATATCAGAGTCGTAAGCGAAGAGTTCACCGTCTATGTTAAATGCCATATCATAAGTGTTGCGGAAGCCCATCGCTATGGTTTCCCAATTTTTACCATCCTTGCCGAACCGGGCAATCCAGCCGCCCGGAGCACGAATGTTTTTGGCATGGCCCCTCGCGTCGGGAAGTCTTTTGAGAAGATGATCCTCACCCCAATTGGTAGGAACTCGAGAACTTTCCATTTCCGGAAGTTTGGTCATATTGCCCCCCACCACATAAATATGTTTTCCGTCAGGTCCGAGGACAAGAGCGTGAGGGCCATGCTCACCTCCACCACTTAAGCTCTTTATCAATTCCTTTTTGTCATATGCCCCGTCTCCATTGGTATCCGTAAACCTGTAAACGCCCGCTCCTTTTCCATTAACGTTTACCCACAAACTTCCGAAAGCATGTAAAAGGCCTTGAGCGGAAGTAATATTAATTTGAAGCCTTTCAACCTTCGCCTCCTCTTGGCTGACGTCGATTCGGTAGAGGCCTTGTCCGCCTTGGTCGCTCGTGATGAGTCGCCCCTTGTCGTCGACGCAAATACTGACCCAGGAGCCTCTTTCCTTCTTGGGAACGGTGTAGATAAGTTCGGACTCGAAGCCCTTTGCGAGCTTGATCTCATCCGATGCAGGCTTGAGCGAAGAGACGGCATCCCCGCCCTTTGCCTTACCGCCGAAGACATCTCCCCACGGGCCATCCCCCATCTTTCCGTTGGAGATAACTTTTGTCCAACCTTTCTCTCCAAACCCAGCCTTTTTCCACTGTCCGTAAAATTTTCTGTGAGCGACCCAAGTGGTATCCGTTGCAATTACAGTCTTTTTCTTTGGGCCCTGATCTAGGATCAGTTGCATGACGAATCCGCCTACACCCCCTTGATTGATTCCTTCTACTGCAATAGCGTTTTTCTTACCAGGCTGAAGAAACTTTTTAACTTCAGCCGTGTAGTTGCTTCCCCAGTTGTTGCCGGAGAGAGCTTGTTTTTCGTTGATGAAGAGTTTGAAACCATTGTCGCAAGTTGCTTGAAGCTTGGCTGACTTGATCTCTCCTGCTGGGAGGACTATCTCCTTACGGAAGTATGCAGACTCACTTTTTTCCGCCTTATCTGGCCATATCCAGTGAGCTTTGGTTTCGGCAAATCCATAAGAATGAATAAGCGAGGTTGCAAAAAAGGTGAGGCAAAGAGGAAGAGTCTTGGTTAGGTTGAGGAGAGAACTTATCATGTCTTAATGTTGTAAACTTAATTTATAAACTCAAGTTTCTAACGAATCTCATACTTGTTGCAACTAGCTTCGGTTGAATCTCCTGAAGATTTTTCACGTAGCCTGAGCTGACCGCAAGCTGCATCGATATCATGTCCTTTTTCCATACGGAGAGTGACTCGAGGTGCATCTCCTTGTTCCACTTTTTTATGAAAAGCCCGAATTTGAGCAATTTCAGGTCTTCTCCATTCTAAACCGTCCACTTGATTGTAAGGAATTAAGTTTACTTTGGCATTCAATCTTTTGGCGTGTTTGGCAAGTAATTCGGCTTGTTTCAAATCATCGTTGATCCCTTCAATTAGAATATATTCGAGAGTGATCATCTTCTTTCGTTCATTGATGAATTTTTCGCACGCATCAAGAAGGTCTTCGATGGGATACCGGTCATTGATCGGCATGATTTTTCGACGGGTCTCGTTGTCTCCTCCATGTAGGGAGATTGCCAAGCGGATTTGGGCGGGGTATTTGGCCAACACCAATATTTTCGGGGCTAAACCGCTCGTTGAAAGCGTGAGATGCCGGGCGCCGATTCCAAGGCCCTTGGGTGACAGGATTTGATCGAGCGCACGGAGCACGGCAGGAAGATTGGCCAAGGGTTCACCCATGCCCATGAAAACCAAGTTGTCGATTCGTTTACCGGCTTCGCTGCGGGCGAGCAGGACTTGACCGGTAATCTCCCCTGTCGTCAGGTTTCGCTTCAAACCGTCCAATCCGCTGGCGCAAAACTTGCAGCCAAGGGCGCATCCGACCTGCGTGGATACGCAAAGCGTGAGGCGTGATGAACGCATGCCCCTTGAACCTTTGGTTGCGGGAATGAGTACGCTCTCAATTAATTGCCCATCCCGCAGTCGCCAGAGAAACTTTTGAGTGGTATCTTTTGATCCTTGGGATCGAACTTTCTCCATGGGGGAAGTGTCCCACTGATGGTTCATGTCGGCACGTAGGGATGAGGGCAAATTCGTCATGTCTTCCCAATTGAGAACCCCTTTTTCAAAAATCCAATTACGCACTTGTTCCACACGATACGCAGGCACTCCATCCATTTTCCAATCCTCCGAAGGACTATCCAAAAGCAGGGGTTTCATACGATTCATCCGTGTATGTATTATTCCAATTGCGTTTACAACGCAACGGGTATCTAGGCTTCCGGGAAAGAGCCCCTAGGCAATGACCTGCTCGATCGGATCAGCTCCTTCAACGCCGACCAGACTTTTATCTAAGCCTCCATGAAAATAAGTCAGGTCATTGGGGTCTAAGCCCATGAGTTGTAAGACCGTAGCATGTAATCGTCTGACGTGAAAACGGTCGACCACTGCCTGACTGCCTAATTCATCCGTTTCACCAACACTGACTCCCCCTTTGATTCCACCCCCCGCCATCCACATGGTGAAACCATATGAATTATGGTCTCTCCCCGTGCCCTTGGCATATTCTGCAGTTGGTTGCCGCCCGAATTCTCCGCCCCAGACAACCAGGGTTTCATCCAAGAGTCCTCGTTGCTTTAGATCCTTGAGCAGTCCGGCGATGGGTTTGTCGGTATTCCCCGCATGATAAGTGTGGTTTTTGACAAGGTCTCCATGCGCATCCCAGTTAGCGTCGTTGTGATTGCCACCGGAATAAATCTGAACAAACCTTACACCTCTCTCCACCATGCGTCGGGCAAGTAAGCATTTTCTACCGAAGTCTTCTGTTTTGGATCCGTCTATACCATACAAGTTCTTCACATTTTCCGGTTCTTGGTCGAGATCAACCGCTTCGGGGGCGGAAGCCTGCATTTTATATGCTAACTCATAAGAAGCGATGCGAGCTGCTAGGTTGGTATTGTCGTAACGAGTCGAGAGATGGCCCTCGTTCATCGTCCGAAGATGATTGAGTAATGTGCGCTGGTCAGAGCGCTTCATGCCATGAGCATTTTCCAAGTCCAAAATGGGTGTTCCTTGTGAGCGCAGGACAGTCCCTTGATAGCTGGCGGGCATGTATCCACTGGACCAGTTTTTGGCTCCGCTGATGGGACCACCCGTTTTGTCAAGCATCACGACATACCCGGGAAGGTTTTCGTTTACGCTGCCCAGACCATAATTCACCCATGAACCGAGTGATGGATGCCCGGATAACAAATTCCCCGCATTCATCATAAGCATGGCAGACCCGTGAATGGGAGACTCGGCGGTCATCGAATGAAGAAAGGCAATATCGTCCACACAGGAACCAACATGCGGGAACAAGTCTGAAACCATTTTTCCACATTGACCATAGGGCTTGAAGTCCCACTTTGGGCCAACGACACGGCTTTTGTTTCTCTTCCCGCCGCGTCCAAATGTTTTTACATCGATCGTTTTGCCGTCGAGGGGGTAAAGGTTTGGCTTATGGTCGAAGGTATCGACATGGCTTGGGCCTCCATACATGAACAAGAAGATCACCGACTTGGCTTTGCCTGGTAGAGGGGGGTTCTTCGGTGCAAGCGGATTGACGAACTTGGGCAGTTCCTTGGCCATAGCTTTACTTGAGAAGAAGCCGTCTTGGGCGAGCATACCAGTCAGGCCAAGGGAAGCAAATCCACCTCCTAGATCACGCAGGAACTCTCTTCGGTGGGTTTGGTTGCAGAAAGTGTTTTGTGGTTTATTCATGTCGAGATTTTTAGGTTCGATTAATCAAGGTATAGGAATTCGTTGAGGTTGAGTGCCAGCAAGGCAAAGCGGTCGAGAGCATCTTGGTCGGACAGCTTCGCCGATTTTTTGATGTCCTCTAGCATATTAATTGCTCCCTTGACCTCCTCGGCGGATGGTGTTCGAGACAAGATCAGTTTAAGCCCATGGTTGATTTGCTTGGCCGGATCGTTGCCTGCCTCTTTTCTAATTCTTTGCGCAAATTCCTTTGCCGAATCATTCATGAACTTTCCGTTCAGCATATTGAGAGCTTGGGTCGGAACCGTTGTGCTGAAGCGCACCGGGCAGGTCGAGTCGGTATCTGCCATGTCGTGGTTTATGAGGATTGGCATCTGCATGGACCTCTTGACTTTTACGTATACGCTTCTGCGGTTGGCCTGTTCAGTAGTCGAACCACCCCAACCTGCACCTTTTCTGGAAGCGGTGGCTAAGATAACGTCAGGGAGCGGTGGAGTTACGCTAGGACCACCAATCTCAAGATTGATCGTACCCTTTGCGGCAAGTACCGAATCTCTCACTTCCTCAGCTCCCAATCTTCTCATGTCAAATCTCCAAAGAAGATTGTTCAAAGGGTCTTTTTCGAAGCACTCGTCCGACGGATCAGAGGAACGCCGGTAGGCTTCCGATGTCATGATAAGTTTGTGCATGGCTTTGATATTCCAGTCGGATTCCATGAATCGTACGGCTAGCCAATCAAGAAGTTTTGGATGGGTAGGCAGGTTCCCTTGAAAACCAAAATCACTCGTACTACGCACAATTCCACGGCCGAAATGATGTTGCCAGATTCGATTGACCATGACCCGTGCCGTAACGGGGTTTTCCTTGGAGGTAATCCATTCGGCTAGGGCTCGCCTTCGACCTGATGATTTGTCAGTTTTGTAGTCTTCGGGAATGACGGCAGGTTGCGAAGTCAAAACCGAAGGAAAGGCAGGACTAACCTCTTCGCCTTTCAAGGCAGGGTTCCCGCGCTGGAGTATTCGAATTGTATTTTCGCCTCGTTCTCCCACTGCCATCACCTCGTATTCGTTTTCTTTGGGTCTTGTAGGAAGGTGTCTTTGCAAGTCACGGTTTCTCGCCTTGTAATTGTTGTATGCCCCATCTCCCATCAAACTTTTGGCATGTTTTCTAATAAGGGCAGCGAGATCGACTGCTTCGTCAAAGCTATCCAAACCCAAGTCTACATACTGGCCACCGGAGGTCTGTTGGCAATGAATTGCAATCACGTTTTTGCCCGTTTGGAGGGCATCACTTGCCTCCTTGGAAACATCGTGAGTTTCGTATTTGGATACATGACCTTCTCTTTCGAGTATGAGTTTACCGTTCAGGTATACTTGAACATCCTCATCGTGGTGGACAGTAACGCGCAAGGTTTTGGGGATGGCGGCCAAGCGGAAGTTTTTTCTCAGCCAAATATCCGGCGTATGCCACTTTGTATTGACCTTGGATCCAGGAGTTCCTTCTCGGCCGAACCCTCCCTTGCCCAAATCCCATTTTGAATGATCAAACCCCACCTCAAACCAATCATCAGTGGGCTTTTCCGTAGAAAAACTCCAAATCGAAGCTTTCGCTCTGGCATCCGAAACCAAAACCACTGGTTTGTTTCTAATCTTGGAAGATTTTTCGAGTAAAATGTCTTCATCGAACTTAACCAGAAATTTGCTTTCAAAGCTATCGATTTGACGCTGCAAGTCCTTTTCGCGCCGAGACCATTTTTCGAATTGATTTGTAAACTGTGAATTCCCCTTCGCACCTTGAACTTTTACCAAGTTGGCGGCTCCTTTGCCATGAGGAGAAACATTAGCGAAAAAAGAAAGCATTGAGTAGTAATCCTTGGTCGGGATGGGATCGATCTTGTGGTCATGACAACGGGCGCATCCGATCGACATGGCCAGAAATATGTCTCCCGAGGTTCGGAGTATGTCATCAAGGTAATCATACTTGGCAAGTTCTCTGTCGGCAGGTTCATCATCCCAAATTCCGAGCCGTTGAAAACCAGTGGCCGTTATGGCATCGGCATCCGCTTCAGGTAATTCGTCTCCCGCCAGTTGTTCTTGAACAAATTCATCATAAGGTTTGTTCTCATTGAATGCTCGTATGACATAATCTCGATACCTCCAAGCCATTGGTTTGTCCGAATCACGCTCATACCCATTGGTTTCGGCATAGCGGACCAAATCGAGCCAATGACGACCCCATTTTTCCCCGTATTGGGGGGAAGCGAGCAAACGGTCAATCTCCTGCTCGAATGCTTTGGGCGAATGGTCGTTAGCAAAGGCATCAACTTGCTCGATTTTCGGTGGCAGACCCACCAAGTCAAAATGAGCCCTTCTTAGAAGCACCATAGGCTGAGCGGGTGGATTGGGTGGCAGTCCAGTCTCCTTGAGTTGTTCCAAAATAAAGGCATCTATCGGGTGATTGGAGACCGTACTGGTAGGCGGTTTGTGATCTACGGGCATAACATAAGCCCAATGGGATTTGGTTCTTTCGTTAACTATAGTATTGGAAAAATTGGTCTCTTCCTCGTGGTGAAAAATCACTTCGTCTTCCGGATGGAAAGGCAACCCACGGTTTACCCAACTTTCAAGGGTCGCAATATCTTCGTCCGAGAGTTTTCCCTTGGGTGGCATCTGGTGGTTGTCGTCCTTGTAGGAAATCATTTGAAGAAGCAGGCTTCTGTCCGGCTTTTCCAGATCGACAGCTGAGCCAATTTCTCCTCCGTCCAATATTCCCTGCCTGGTGGTCAGAACAAGATCACCCTTTATTTTCTTTTCTTCGCCGTGACACCTCCAACAGTTTTCCTGTAGGACGGGCATGGCTTTTTGTTTCCAGAAATCAAGATCGTCTTTAGTTAGGGTTTCTTGGCCATGGGAAAGCAAAGGTAAAAGTAAAAAGAGAAATACAATTTGGGCGAAATTTATTTTCATCTATGTTTAATTTATCAAGAAGACCAAAGTTATCAAAGTCAATCAAGCGACTTGGAGAAAAACACAGCCGAGGCTGACGGAAATTTGGTCAGCCGCATCTTTAATGAGATTGCCGACTCGGGGGATTTCTTTTTCAGGCAATCTGCTGGCTGGCGCAACCAGCCAAATGGCACCTGCCAGCTCGGCATTACGGTTGAGGACGGCTGAACCAACGCAAACCTGACCTTCCATCTCTTCCTCTCTATCAACGGCGTAACCTGTTTGCGCAACTTGTTCTATTTCCGCCATGAAAGCTTTTGGACTCGTGATGGTATTGGCAGTGAACCTAGTGAATTTGAGCTTGTTTACCAAACGCTCGCGTTCAATGACTGGAGTGTGGGCGAGGAATGCCTTCCCCGGGGCAGCAGTGTGGAGGGGGAAACGAAGCCCTGGATTAACTTTAAAACTAAAGTTGTGTAATCCTTCCACCTGTTCGAGCACGACTCCTTCTTCTTCAAGCAAAACTCCGGCAAGCATACTTTCCTTTGTGGCATCTCGGATTGCGCGCATGTGGGGAATTGCGTTTTCAATAAAGGAGGCATCGCCCACTACGGGAGTAGCTAAACCAAGCAGTTTTTCCGACAGGACATACCCGGATTCTCCATTCCGCTTAACAACATAGCTTCTCCTTTCTAGAGTGCTCATGATTCGGTAGACGCTATTCACAGGGAATTTGAGTTCGGCGGAGATCTCATTGACCGACAAACCAGCGGGCCTTTCGTTGAGTAATTCAATGATCGAGAGTGCACGATCCAATCCAGGGACATTGTATTTTTGTTCAGAAGAGGAGGTCATGTTTTGAAATATAAACTACGAACCAAATATCAAAAAGGGTAAAGTTTAGGACTTTTAAAATTTTCTTTTCCAAGTCGAGTCCAAGAAAATAGTCAGGCTTTTCTCAATTCAGAAGGTTCGAAGATAAAAGACCTGGGACGAATGGTTGAATTGTGTTTTAAAAAATTGAAAAAAGGTTATTTTTACAGTAACTTTCGGTCCTGACTGTCGTTTAAACCTGCTGTTCCATTTACGACATTACAATTTATGCTCTAATGAAATCCCTTAAACATCTTACTAACTCATTCCTTCTTTTCACTCTCGGAGCTTTCTGCTTTGATTTGTCCCTGTCTGCCCAAACGCGCCCCGGCAGACCCCCGATGCGAAAGCATACCACGTACCAAAGTGGAGAGTGGAAGCCTGTTCCGGCAACTGAGTCCCCCCGAATGGAAAGCCTTCATGAGATCAAGCCCGGAGCCAAGTCAATCAGCGTTAACGCCAATGGTATTCCTGAGCACAAAGTCGGGAGGTTTCCGAATCGTTCCAACCCACACACCATTGGCGAACAGCACTATGATTTTAAAATACCGGCCAATCAAAAGCCCTCCCAAAATAGTACTCCACTGCACAACGAATCAGGTCGTGGTCCACCCAATACACCCTTTGGAATAGCCGTAAATGGAGTTTTGTTTGATCCAGGTACCGCTGAGTTTTACAAAGGAGACCGAAATGCGGACTGGAATTATGAAGCCCTCAGCGGATCCGTCCTGCTTGGACTTGATGCAAACCATGCTCATGTGCAACATAATGGCTCTTACCATTACCATGGACTGCCAACTGGCTTAATGAAAAAATTGGGGGTTCAAGAGAAAAAACACTCTCCCCTTATTGGCTACGCGATGGATGGATTTCCCGTATATGCGCTCTACGGCTTCAAGGATCCCGAGGACCCAAAATCCGGAATTAGTAAAATGAAGAGTTCCTTCCGGCTTAAACAGGGTACTCGGCCATCAGGTTTGAAAGGTCCTGGAGGAAAGTACGATGGAACCTTCAGCAAGGATTACGAATATGTCAAAGGCTTGGGAGACTTGGATGAGTGCAACGGCAGGTTTACTGTCACCAAGGAATACCCAAGCGGTACCTATGCCTATTTTCTTACCGAGAATTGGCCGGTGATACCAAGATATTTCCGAGCCGAACCCTTGAAGCTACGGGGCGGTCCACCGTCGCATGGTCGTGGTCGCACTCCAGGGCAACCTCGCAGAAGACCTTAGGGATTGTTTTGCCTGACAGCCTTTGAGGCGACGGAACGTAAGAACTTGGCTTCCCCTCTCTTCAAAGCTCCATTCCAACGGATCAGGCTCGGGTCTTTCCCTGTAAGGCTTCCCCACAGGACGCAGGCAGCCAAATAACCTCCTTGCGAGGAGGGGTGGCTTCCGTCTTTCTTGTAGAGCTTCTTGAAGAGTGCCTTATCCTGAGAGTGAATTATGGAAAAAGCGTGACCGACCGGAGCAACCAGGGAATCGTTTTCGCGCCCCGCCTTTTCGTATGCCCCGCTGATTTTCTCATGCATAGTGCTGAAGTCAGGATAGACCTGCGTATTGCGCTTATCCCCGTCACGCCTGCCCCAAGTCATGAAGAAGCAAGGTTTCCCCCCTTGCTTGCGTATTGCACTGGCAAGTCCCTTCGCGGAAGTATCAAAGCCTAGGGTGTATTTCCCTCCCAGTCCGGGCTTTTGGCTTTGATCCTGAATCACCACGAAATCCCATCGAGCTGATTTGAGTGTTTTTTGACTGGTCGAATCGGTGAGATGAAAAGTCAGGTCTTTGCCTCCCGGGGTGCCGAATTGCAATTCGTACGAGCCTCCTTCCCTAGTGAATATCTCTTTGATGAACTTGCCGCTTTGTGCGGTGTAGCTATTTCCAAGAAAGAGGATCTTCTTGTCTTTGCCGGTCGAAACCGACAGCAAGAGGCTCGAAAGGAGGAACGAAAGGATAAGTTTCATATTGTTGCTGGTGAAGAGCATGCTTTCTCAAAGCATCGATCGGGACAAGAAGATATTTGATCGGTTCTTTCAAGCCACGGGCATCGAGTCTTCCGGCAATCTTTCCCGTTTGGATGGCCCTAATTGATTGCAGATGATTCTTTTCCCTTTCAATATAAAGCGGAACAAACAACACCCAAAATTTCGATGACCCAAGCCCGCCTCTCCACTTTGGCAAAGCCATTCCTTTTCCCCTTTCTTGTGCCATTTCTTTTCACAGCTGTTCAAGCTACCGAAGTTTCTCCTCTCCTGCTCCAACGGTGCGCCCCTTGTCATGGGCCCGACTTAAATGGGGTAGGCGGCGTCTTTCCGAGTCTGATGACGTCTGAATTGGTGAAGTCTGGAAAGATGGACGGCGTGATCGAATTCATTGTCAATGGAAGTCCCCCTGACTCGAAGTCCTTGGTCAAGATGCCGGCTCGTGGTGGACACTTGTACCTCACGAATTCCGAGATCCATGAGATTGCAAGCCTGGTGATTGAGTTAGCCAAGGGGTACAAAGAGAAAAAACCATCCAAGATGGTTTCTTCGGTGGGGTACTTTAAAGAGCGTTACGGCCCGGTCGTGTCTACGGCCATTGAAACGTCCCCTCTGGTTAGTTGGCCGCCGGCGGAAGATGCGCCGGATCGATTAAAGAGGCTCCATCAACGTGAGAAGAAACTGTTGGCCCAGGCAGTTCAACAGGGTGGTGAAGATTACAAGGGCATGGGATTGGAAGAGTTGACCAACCTAAAAACAATTGATCTGAGCAAACCATCAGATCCGATCAAAGGAACCTCCGAAAATTCTCCTAAAAAAGAAAGACCATTATTGGCAATCGATGATCAACCAGCCACTAAATATCTCAATTTTGATGGGGCAGGTAGCGGGTTGGAAATAAAGGTTCAAAATACCATTGTGAATGGAGTCACAATTACATCCGCCAACGATGCACCGGAAAGAGATCCGAAAAGCTTTGTTCTAAGTGGGTCCAACGACGGTAACAATTTCACTCAAATTGGGAGTGGTTCGATTCCGGTTTCCAGAGGCAGGGGGAAGTTAAAAACGATGAGATTTCCCAATGGAAAAAGTTTTTCGATATACCGGGTCGTTTTTCCGGAATTGGTTGGAGATGGAAAGATACCCATGCAAATTGCTGAATTTGAACTTCTGCCAAAATTGGAAGGCAGTCCCGTCGATGACCTGTCCAAGGAAGCCACGAAACTGCTTGGACAAATTGATGAGGTTAGGCAAAAAGTTCGCTACATTATTTCTCGGGCTCACTTGGTACCCCTTGGTGAAGACCGGCGGGCCGGAATGGTCTTCGACAGCGAGACGATGTCCTACTCCTTAGGCTGGACGAATGATCAGAGCTTAAAGGCCAGCGGAATGCCTTTTGCCGGGGCACATGGAGCAGCGGCAGTAGTGAAGGAAAGCTACAATCTTTTCCGTACGAATATGCGTCCTGGTTGGGCCAAGGCCAAGGAAATGATTAAGAAGGATCCACGCCGGCAGCCCTATAAGTCGTTTCCCCGAATGGGAACCTTGCCCAAAGACTGGGCAAGGTTTAAGGGTCACTATGTTCACAACGGCAAGGCAATTTTTAGCTACTCGGTGGGCGAGGGAAGAGTACTGGATATGCCGGGTATCGTTAAGCAAAAGGGA
>PBMI01000057.1 GCA_002722545.1 Opitutia bacterium
AATTTGATTTTCCCAATCGTCCATTTGATGGACAATTCCCAAATCGTTGCATGGCTGACCAGAATCCGGACGGATTCCTCTTCCAGTCTTTTTCTTGCTTCCTTGGATAGTTTCGCCGGTGTTCCAGTGGCCCAGAGCAAGGCATGGGTATCGAGCAGGTAAAAACCACTCATTCCGCAACCATGCCAAAGGATTCGGACTCCTCTTCTCCCCACTCGTCAAAATCATCCGCCAGTTCAATTTTTCCCTCATGGCATCCGATCCGCCCGGATGGATTGCCCGGTTCGTAAGGCACCAATTGCACGAGGGGTTTCCCCGCCCGTCCGATCACGATTGGTTTCTTGGTTGAACTGACCTGCTCGACCAGAGCGGACAACTGGGCCTTGCCTTCCGTAATGGTAAAAGTTTTCATTTCCAAACAAGACCAGACCAGCCCAGGTCTGTCAACATCAATGGAATCCTAGGCGAGCAACTCGGGTTCCCCGGCCCCGCCCCCGCCGGGCGTGCGTAAAACAAGGCGGTCTCCAGGATAGGCAGTTCGGTAATCGATGGCATTGAGCCTTTCTTCGGTCCCATCCTCTCGAATGAAAATTTGTTCGCCCGGGAGGCCCGCTTTCCCACCATCCAATCCTTGCGGACCGGAAGTTCGACGTTGGGTAAGCAACGAGAGTTCCATCTCCTCTTCGAAGAGATACTCACGCTCGATTCCGTCGCCCCCGTTCCACGAACCCTTGCCTCCCGAATCAGTACGCTTACGGAAACCCAGCAACCGGACCGGAAAACGGGACTCGAGAATTTCGGGATCGGTGATCGCGGTGTTGGTCATGTGGACCTGTACGGCGGAAGTTCCATCCTGACCGATCATTGCACCCGCCCCGCCCCCGATGGTCTCGTAATGACTGAAGGACTCATTACCGAAGGTCAGGTTGTTCATTGTCCCTTGCGAACAAGCCACCCGGCCGAAGGCGGAAAGGATAAGGTCGACGATGCGCTGACTGACTTCGACGTTCCCACCCGCCACGCCGGGGCATTTGGTGGGATCATCCGGAAAGGAGGGATGAAGAAGCGAACCTTCGGGAATGATTAAATCGACGGGTTCGAGCAGGCCTTCGTTGAGGGGAAGATCCTTCCCGATTAGAAGGCGCAGACAATAGCAGACCGCGCTGGTGACGATGGCCTCGGTGGCGTTGAGGTTGTCCGGCCTTGCTGAAGCTGTCCCTGAAAAGTCGAACGTTGCCCGTCCTTTCTCGACGGTCACCCGAAGGTACAGGCGGTCCCCGTCGTCGAGAGTTTGGATAGTCGAAAATTCGCATTCGCCCATTTCCTTGATGAACTTGGCGCAACTTGCGGATGATTCCTCACGCAGGGCGTCCATTTGTTCGACCAACTCGTTTTCCCCGTGCTCGCGAACGAGTGCCTCCATTGCTTCCGTTCCTTGGCGAAGGGAGGCAACTTGAGCGGAGAGATCGGCCAGGTTCTCTTCGGGCTGACGGGAGGGATGACGGACCGTCCGGAGAATTTTGTTCAGTTCGTCCATTTTCGATTCACCGGATTCGAAAAGCAAACGCGGGGCAATCACCACGCCCTCTTCCGAAAGGCAGGTGGTCCCAGCGGGCATGGAACCCGGGGAAACGCCACCGATCTCGGCATGATGGGCCCGGTTGGCAAGAAAACAAAGGGGTTGTCTCCCGCGGCCGAATACGGGGGCGAGGACCGTGACGTCGGGAAGATGGGAACCTCCGTAGGCGGGATGATTCGAAACCAAAACGTCTCCGGGACGAAGGTTGGGAAAGCGCTCCATCAAGCGGCGGGCGCAAACCCCCATGGCCCCGAGATGGACCGGAATGTGGGGGGCGTTTGCCACCAGGTAACCGGCACCATCGAGCAAGGCGCAGGAAAAATCGAGCCGTTCGCGTACGTTGACGGACAGGGCGGTGCGTTCGAGTTGGGCTCCCATTTCCTCGACCAAACAGAGAAAGCGACTGGAAAAGAGCTCCCGCCGGGCGGCTTCGGGAATGGAAAGGTTGGAAGCCGAGGAGTCTTCATGCTCAAGCCGTAGACTGCCCCGAGTGCCTTTGCGTGCGGCCCAGCCTTTTTCGACCCAGAGGGTTCCGAAATCATCGGAGATTAGACAGGGTCCGAGCAGATATTCGCCAGGCTCAATGGCATCCCGCACGAGGGCTCCCTCGACAGGCTTGCGCATTGGACCTTCGGGAAAATCCTCCACTTCCGGCGAAGGGGAATCTCCAACCACTAGTATGCGCAGGGAATGAACTTCCAGTTCACGCCCGTCGGGAAAGTATCCGAATACGCGCTCGAATTTCTTGCGGTACAGGTTTTCGATTTCCTGAGTTTGGGAATACTCAATCTCCAAAGGAACCTCTTGTCCGAAGAGGCGGATGAAAGCGCTCTTGCCTGCGACGCTTCCATTTTGTCCGAGTTGTTCGATGGCGCCCTGGCCCTCGGCGATCATTTGCTCTTCCAATTCTGCGAGGGATTGGGGATCAACGGGAGAAAGAACGGAACGTTCGACCATCCGCTCAATCCGGGCCTGAGAAAGCCCGTAGGCACTCAGCAAACCGGAGTCGGCGGGAGAGAAAATCCTTTTCATGCCGAGTCGACGGGCGACCCCGCAGGCATGTTGTCCACCGGCCCCTCCAAAAGTTTGGAGGGTATGCATGGAAGGATCGTAGCCTTCGGCGGTGGATACTTTGCGGATGGCATTGGCCATGGCGTCGTCGGCCACGGCGAGGAAGCCTTCCAAAAGTTCTTCGCTGCTTCGCCCGCTTTGCTCGATCATCTCGGAAAGCCTGTCTTCAGCATCCTCAATGGACACGGGAGTGGAAAAGCGCGTGGGATCGAGCCGACCGAGGAGCAAGTTGACGTCGGTCAGGCAGAGTGGGCCTCCGAATCCATAGCAGGCGGGTCCAGGATGAGCTCCCGCACTTTGCGGACCAACCCGGAGCAGACCGTCCTCGACCCGGCAGATCGAACCACCCCCGGCGGCGACCGTTTCGATCTTCATGGCCACGCTCGATATTCGGGCTTCCCCGACTTGGTGGGCGGATTGGTAGGCGAAAGAACCCGAGTATCGGGAAACGTCCGAACTGGTTCCTCCCATGTCGAGGTTGATGAATTCTCTGATTCCAGCAGCCCGGGCGGTTGCCCCGGCCCCCACTACCCCACCTGCGGGACCGCTGAGCAAGCTGTCGATCGCCCGGTAGCCGTCCCGGTCGATCAGCCCGCCGGCGCTTGACATGACGAGAAGCTCGCCTCCGTCGCCCATGCCCTTCCCGACCGAGTCGAGATATTGGCGGAGGATGGGGCTCAGGTAGGCCTCGGTCACGGCGGATTCGCAACGCGGGAGCCATTTGGGAAAGGGATGAGTGGCTCCCGAGCCGACCACGAATTCGAAACCCGTCTCCCGTAAGATGGAGACCACGGCACGCTCGTTCGCATCGTTCAGAGAAGAGTTCTTAAAGGAGACGGTGGCCGAGCGGTATCCTTGGGCAAGGGCTTTCTTGGCCGCGGAATGAACGGAGGCATGATCAGGTGAGCGAATGATTTCACCATCGCGGTCGGTCCGCTCATCGACTTCCACCACCGATCCCTCGAGGGATGCCCGTTTGCGCGGGACGGGATCGAACAGACCGATCCGACGCTGATCTCCGATTTCCAAAAGATCGGGAAAGCCAGCGGTGACGAAAAGGAAAGGCGGGGAACCGGCCTGCTCGAGCAGAGCATTGGTGCAGCGGGTGGTGGCCAAGCGCATCCGGCAAGGGACGCTTCCGGGCTCGACCCCATTGCGGGCAAGAATGAGCCGCATCCCAAGGACGGGGGCCTCCTCACTGGAAAGAAGTTCGAGTGGTCCCGTTGGGGAGACTCCGGTGGGAAGCGGGTGATCGAGGACAAGTTTGCCGGCTCCCGGTACCCACTCCTCGACCTTCCCTTCGAATTCCGGGCAAGTGGGTAGGTTGACCTGAAAACCAGTTGGGAAGTTAGCCGGCCAATCGGGCGGTCCTTCGAGAATGAGTTCGGTCGGAGAATCAGTTTCGCAGACGCAGGCCGAAAGCGTACCGCGGGAAAGAACTTTGGCCCGGTGAACTTTTCCCAGCGGATCGGTTCCCAGGCAGTCGGTAAAAGTTCCGCCCGTATCAACGAAAAACTCCCATCCTTGGAACGAAGGCGGGCTTTGTTTTTTCGAATCAGGCATCTCGCGGGCATCCGTAGGCCCATGATTCGAGCATGTTCAGGTAATCGGATGGCAATCCGATTGCTCGGGCGCCCGAGACCACTACACCTTGATACCGGGGAGTGGGAATTCCGTTTTCCCGGTTTACGGAGAGGTAAACCAATGCGGAAATTTTCAATCCGTCCTCCATTTGTTCGATTTCGAGGGTTTCCTTGGAATAATAGTTCCCCTCCACTCCTTCGTAGCGGTCGAGGGAGGCGACGTGCTCGTCGTCAAGAGACCAAAGGCAACCAAGAACCTGATCGGTCGGCGATTCTTCGACACCAGCATAACCCCGCCCGTTGATGAAGTAACGCCAACCGGCGAGACGGGCAAGCGATCCGATCTCGGACCCTGGGCAACGGTCGGCCATTTGTTCCTGGTTCATGTTCGATCCATAGGCGAAATAAAAAGTTTTCATGGCAAATGAATGGTGCGACTGTTCGGGCAGGTGGCAAGAGGGAAGCTTTCGGGCTTGTAAAGTCGGGCGAAAAAGCCATGATGTTTTCCAGCGTTAGAGGCCATTCAAACGAATTGCCTCCTTGATTCACCAAAACCTTGCCTGGCTCGGTGTTGGACGGAACGGCATTTCGGCTCACCCTGAGATGCGAATTCGCTCTCGCGAATTCCCCGTGTCGAGAAACATATGACAACTCATGTCCGAACAAGTAAACAAACAAAACATAATCGAAGAAAACCGTTCCCACGACAAAGACACCGGATCGAGCGAAGTGCAAGTCGCACTGCTCTCCGCCCGGATCGCCCACCTCACGGAACACCTGAAAACGCACCGCAAGGATTTCCATTCCCGCCGAGGTCTGCTCATGATGGCAGCCCGCCGGAGAAAGCTCCTTGATTATCTACGCAAGACGGACTTGACCCGTTACCAAGCGATCATCGAAAAGCTTGGTTTGCGTCGCTAGGGACAAGATTCCCTTTAACTCTTTCATACTCGTGGTCGATCGTGACCAAGAGTTTATTCCCTCGTCATTAAAAACCAGTACCGTCATACGTTGCTTGTTTTTCCAATCGGGGACTTCGGTTAGGCAATCCGGTCAAGCCGAAGAGATGAAGCAAAAGAACATATACATACACACACGTAAGTACGAAAAATGAAACAAAAACACAATGTAACTGCCGAGAAGCTCGGCATTCAAATATCCTCCGGCACTTTGGCCGGTCTGGCAGGCGGTGCCGTAACCATATCCATGGGAGAGACCAGTCTTTTCGTCTCCGCTACTGCCGCCGCAACCTTGCGCCCGGGTCAGGACTTTTTTCCCCTGACCGTAGACTACCGGGAAAAATTTACCGCAGCCGGTCGTTTTCCCGGCGGCTACTTCAAACGCGAAGGCCGTCCGAGTGAAAAGGAAATTCTGACCTCCCGCCTTTGCGACCGCCCGCTTCGCCCGCTTTTCCCCAAAGGCTTTCTCAACGAAGTACAAGTCATCGGTTATCTTCTCTCCACTGATTTGGTGAACGAAGCCGACGTCCTGATGGTCAACGGCGCGTCCGCCGCTCTGCTGATCTCCGACGTACCTTGGGATGGCCCAATCGGTTGCGTACGCTTGGGTGAAATCGACGGTGAATTCGTAGTCAATCCTACCAACGAGCAAATGTACGACTCATCACTCGATTTGATCTACGTCGGTAGCGAGAAAGAGATGATGATGATCGAGGGTTCGGCCGACCAAATGCCGGAAGACCGCTTCGTGGCCGCACTTGAGCATGCCCACGATGCCATTCAGGACATCATCGCCGCCCAACGCGAATTGGCCAAGTTGTGCGGAAAGGAAAAGAAAGTGTTCGATCTTTGCAACGCCCCCGACGAAGTGATGGCTCTTTGCCGCGAAATTACCGGCAGTCGGATGGATGAAGCAATCTTCGCTCCCTCCAAACAGGAACGTCAGGAAGCCGTCAACGTCGTCAAGGAAGAAGCAACCGCTGCCTGTGAAGAGAAGTTCGGCGACGATTTCGATCCCGATCACGTTAAAATGGCTTTCGAGATCATCCAGGAAGAAGTTTATCGCGACAATATCCTCCAAAAAGGCAAGCGCGCCGATGGACGGGGCCCCGCTGATTTACGCGAGGTTACTTGCGAAACGGGAGTTCTTCCACGCGTTCACGGTTCCGCTATTTTCACTCGGGGCGAAACCCAGTCTTTGGTGATGAGCACTTTGGGAACCAGCCGCGACGTCCAGGATTTGGACGGATTGACCGGAGGACCAACCGCCAAGTCCTTTATCCTGCACTACAACTTCCCTCCCTTTTCGGTAGGCGAAGCAGGTAGATTCGGTTTTACCAGCCGTCGGGAAATCGGTCACGGAGCTCTCGCAGAGCGTTCGGTCCTTCCGGTTCTTCCTGCCGAGGATGATTTCCCCTATGCCATTCGCTTGGTTTCAGAGATCATGTCGTCCAACGGTTCGACCTCCATGGCCAGTGTCTGCGGTGGTTCTCTCGCCTTGATGGACGCCGGCGTTCCTTTGTCCAAGCACGTTGCGGGAATCTCCACCGGATTGGTTACCGAGATGGACGAGGATGGAAACATTGCCAAGCACGTCGTCCTGACCGATATCATCGGTGCGGAAGATCACTTCGGCGACATGGACTTCAAGCTCTGCGGTACCCGCGACGGCGTAACTGGCTTTCAGTTGGACCTCAAAATCCAAGGTTTGCCTTTCGACATCGCCAAAGAAGCAGTCAAGCAAGTGACCGAAGCGCGCATGAAGATTCTCGACGTCATGGATGCCAGCATGCCATCGCACCGCAAGGAATTGCGTGAGCACGCTCCCCGTATCGAGATGGTTCAGATCGATCCGGAAAAAATCGGAGCCCTCATTGGCCCGGGCGGAAAAAACATTCGCCGCATCACCGAGGTCACCGGAGCAAGCATCGACATCGATGAGGACAACACCGGTAAGGTTCGAGTCTACGCCAACAATTCCGAAGCCATGGAACGGGCTCTATCCGAAATCGATCTCGTCACAGGCGAAATCGAAGCAGGAAAGACTTACCGAGGTATTGTCCGCGGCGTCAAAGAGTTCGGAGCTTTCGTGGAATGCCTTCCAGGCAAGGAAGGACTCTGCCACATTTCCGAATTGGCCGACTTCCGCGTCAACAAAACCGAAGACATTTGCAAACTCGGCGATGAAATCATCGTCAAGTGCATCGGCATCGACGACAAGGGACGAGTCAAACTGAGCCGTCGAGCCGCCTTGGAGGAAAAGAAGGAGTCCGAGGAAAATGACTCCGGATCCGATAAACCAGCTGAAGAAAAAGCTGAAGAAACGGCTGAAGCACCTGCCTCCGAGGAATCCGCACCGGAAGCGAGCGGGGAATCGAATGATCAGGAAGAAAACGCGGAAACGCAAAATTCCTGAATATCGGTTGCAACCGACGCAACGAATTACTAACAAAAGGGGAGGATGCCGACGGCGTCCTCCCCTTTTTTACATTTCATGACCACAGAAAAACCATTGGTCTTGGCGACCAACGACGACGGAATCGACTCCGAATTCCTCCAGGCTCTGGTAAGAGAACTGGTCAAGGACTTCGATGTCGTTACTTGTGCCCCCGACGGGGAAAAAAGCTGGATTGGACACGCCATCTCCCGGCATGCCAAACTCATACCCAAGAAGATCGAGGATTTTCCTTCCTTGGCCTATTCGTTGAACGGAACCCCGGCGGACTGCGTGAATTTCGCATGCGGACATCTGCTCGGACGTGAACCCGATCTGGTAATGAGTGGCATCAACCTTGGATACAATATCACTCTACCGATGATACTATCCTCCGGAACGGTGGGAGCCGCCCTCGAAGGAGCGTTGCTGGGTTTCCGCGCGATGGCGGCAAGCATGGCTCTCCCCGGTGATCAATTTGATGAAATCAGAGAAAACAAGGGCAAGGTTAAGGGAAAAATAGCCAAAGCTTTGGAAAACAGCGCCCAAAGTTGCGCCAAATATGCCAGGCAAATGATCGAAACCCCCATCCCCTCCGGTTTGGGCGTACACAACCTCAATTTCCCCGACACCTACGATGGGAAAAAAGACCCTCTTCTTACTTTCGCCAATTCTTTGAGACTCGGGTGTTTGTTCGAAAAAGCAAAGGGAAAGAAGTATCATCAATTGGTCTACAAGCCTGAATGGTTGGAGGAGGCGGAAATCGAAATCGGATCGGACTTGTGGGCCTTGGATGAGGGCTTGGCAAGCGTTTCACGACTCGATTTCTCTGAACTTTCGGGAAAGAAGTACCTTGAACCTTGAAGCCGCCAAGGATTGAATTAGGCGATGTTGCATAAACTTTTCCAGTGGTGGTACTTGAAAACCCGGTCTTCCTACGGAGAAACCACGAGAAAGATCGACAGTCGCTCCAGGGAAAGGGATTTGATCCATTATTTCCACGATTTCGGTGGAGATGGAAGAAATACAAGGCGGTCTTATTGGCTTTACCGAAGGTTTTTCAAACTGCTTGTATGGATGATGATTCTAGCTGGAGCGGGCTGGTTTGCCTACGAAAGTTACCACGGATTGATTATTTACGACAGTTAAGCCTCATTTCGCTTGATTGGACGGGCGGAAAAAGTTATAAACACACCCTTTTTCCCAAAATATCATGAAGAAGACGCACAAAGGTATCGCAAAGCGATTCAAGATTACCGGCACAGGCAAGGTCAAGTTTCGCAAACCCGGGCAAAGACACTTGCGACGCAAGCGCTCGACCAAGCAGGTTCGAGCCGGCAATCAGGACCAAGTCCTTGCCCATGGCATGGCTCGTCGCGTAATCAGAGCAATTACTTAATTTTCAACACCTTAAAGACCAACAGGAGAATCCGTCATGCCAAGAGCACGCAATGTACCAGCAACCCGCAAACGTCGTAAGAAAGTCCTCAAAAAAGCGAGAGGATACTTCGGGAACAAGTCGCGCCTCTTCCGCTACGCCAAGGATGCGGTCGAGCGTGGAGAATCCTATGCCTATTCCCATCGTCGCAAACGCAAATCGGAATTCCGTCAGCTTTGGATCGTAAGAATCAACGCTGCTTGCCGGGCCGAAGGAATCCGTTACGGCGAGTTTATGCACGGTCTTACAAAGGCCGGCATCGAGTTAAACCGTAAGGTTATCTCCGAGCTTGCCATTCACGAGCCTGATTCCTTCAAGGAATTGGTCGGTAAGGCAAAAGCCGCAATCGAGGCCTAAGGGCCCGTACTTTTTTTCCGGCGTGGAGAACGATCTCCAAGCCATTGTCGCCCGAACGGAGACAAGTTTAAAATCGGTCGCTTCCCGGGCAGATTGGGAACAGGCCAAAGCATCCGTATTGGGACCGAACGGTAGCTTGACCCAAGCAGCCAAGGGTATTGGCAAACTTCCCAACGAGGAAAAACCCGCCTTTGGGCAAGCGCTCAATCAGGCAAAGAAACAAGTCGAGCAACTCTTCGCCGATTCCCTCTGCGTTCTTGAGGAACAAGCCGACCTTGTATCGCTTGGTGATCGGGTCGATCCCACCCTCCCCTCCACTTCGAGCCTCAACGGAGGAACGCATCCGCTCACGAATACCCGGAGGAAGATCGTTTCCATCTTCCGTAAAATTGGATTTACCGTGGCCGAGGCCACCGAAGTGGAAACCGAATGGTTTTGCTTCGATGCCCTGAATACTCCTGAAGACCATCCGGCTCGTGATGCTCAAGATACTCTTTTCTTCCCCCCTGACTCCCAATGGTCGAACGTGTCGCGCAAGGGCAAGGAATCACATGTCTTGCGCACGCACACTTCTTCCGTCCAAATCCGTAGCCTGCTGCGTGAATCCCCTCCCTTGCGAATCATTGCCCCTGGCAGATGCTTCCGCCGGGATACCGTCGACGCCACGCATTCGGCCAATTTCCATCAAACCGAAGGTCTATACGTGGATCGGAACGTTACGGTCAAGGATCTCAAAGGCGTACTCGACTACTTCCTCAAGGAATTGTTCGGGGACAAACTGGAGACCCGACTGCGCCCCAGCTTCTTTCCCTTCACCGAACCGAGTTTCGAAGTTGATCTTAAAGGACCCAATTTGGGTAAACTGAGCGACAAATGGATCGAGATCATGGGTTGCGGCATGGTCGATCCTCGGGTTTTCAGCCTGGTTGATTTGGATCCGGAGGAATGGACCGGATTCGCGTTCGGGATTGGCATCGAACGCGTGGCCATGATCCTTCACGGCATCGACGACATCAGACACTTTTACCAGAATGACCAGAGGTTTCTCAGTCAGTTCTCCAACGGAGCATGAAGGTTAACGTAGAATGGTTGAGGGAATACGTCGATTTGCCCGATTGCGCCGACGAGTTGGTCGACGTACTTCCCATGCTCGGCATCGAAGTCGAAGAGGACGAGGAAGAGGCAAGTCCCCAACTCGACCATGTCGTCGTCGGCGAGGTTTTGAGCAAAGAGCAGCACCCCGAAGCCGACCGACTGAGCGTGTGCACGGTTGCAGTGGGATCGGACGAACCCGCTACCATCGTCTGTGGAGCTACTAATTTTTCACCCGGTGACCGCGTACCGGTAGCTCTTCCCGGAGCCAAGCTTCCCGGTGGTTTTAAAATCAAGAAATCCAAACTCAGAGGCGTGGCTTCCGAAGGCATGATGTGCAGCGCCAAGGAACTCGAGCTAGGCGACGATGAATCAGGGCTTTTTCTGCTTCCGGACTCACCCGAGATCGGAACCCCCGTCGAGAGGCTTTTCTCCCAAGACAAGACTTTGGAACTTGAAGTAACCGCCAACCGTGGAGATTGCCTAAGCCATATCGGAGTCGCCCGTGAATTGGCCGCACACTACGAAAAAGATCTGAAAACTCCCCAGGTATCTCTTGATTTGCGCGAGGTCGACCAGCCTAGTGCCGGCGGCTTGATCGACCAACTGGCCTTGGAGACTGAAAACTGCCCGTATTACAAACTTTATTCGATCAAGGGCGTCCGGATCGCCCCCAGTCCCGACTGGTTAAAGAAACGACTTGAATCAGTCGGCTTGCGGGCAATCAACAACGTGGTGGACGTAACGAACTTCGTACTCCTTGAGACAGGCCAACCGTTGCACGCATTCGATGCCGCCAAAATCAAGGGAAAAGCCATTCACGTCCGACAGGCCCAGGAAAACGAGCAGATTACCACCTTGGACGAAGTCAATCGAACGCTCGATCCGGAGATGATGGTGATTGCGGACGCCGAGAGAGCTCTTGTCGTTGCGGGAGTCATGGGAAGCATAGATGCAGAGGTGGACGATTCGACCGCAGACATAGTCCTTGAATCGGCTTGGTTTCAACCAGGCAACGTCCGGGCAACCTCCCGTCGATTGGGTCTTCACTCCGATAGTTCTCAGAGGTTTTCCAGAAACGTCGATCCGCAAGGCCTTGCTTATGCCGCCGAGCGGGCCGTTTCATTAATCTTGGAAATAGCTGGAGGGGAACTTATCCCGGAATGCGTATCCGTGGGCTCTTCTCCGCGTAGAAAACGTTCGATCGAAGTTCAAAAGAGTTTCGTGGAGAAAACTTGTGGATTCACCGTGGATGAAACGCAATTGCCCAACTCATGGAGAAGGCTCGGTTTCGAGGTCTCGGGCAATGATCCCTGGACTGTGACGATTCCCTCCTTCCGTTGGGAAGTGGAAAGACCAATCGACTTGGTCGAAGAATTTCTCCGTATCCACGGCACCGGAGCACTTACGGATTCGAACGTAACTAGCCCTGCCCTTTTGCGGGAAAACGACACCACTTATGACTTTTGCAATCGGGCGATCGACAACTTGGTAGGTCAAGGCTTTCAGGAAACCTGTAATTACAGCCTTCGTTCATCCGATGAAATCTCTTCCTGGCTTCCCCAAATCGAGGCGGAAAAAATCGCCCTCGCCAACCCTTTGACGTCCGATCATACGCATGTCCGACCTTCTTTGTTACCTGGGCTTGCCGATGTTCTGGCTCACAACCAAAAGAACCTCAATGACCTGCAAGGGGTGTTCGAAACCGGACGGGTCTTTCGACCGGGTCCACGAGGAAACCTCGAATGCATCAGCGTAGCTTTCGCCACCCTCTCTCAGTCTGATTCCAGGCAATGGAAAAAGGGTGAACCTATCGACTTCTTCGAAATCAAAGCGATTCTCGCAAGGCTCATGGCGGCAACCGGGCTATCCCTCCCCAAGGGAAACTGGACTACCTTGGAGAACGAGTCCCCATGGCAGGACGGGTATTCCGCCGCCATCGGTGATTGCCACCGAAACAAACTCCAAGTCACCACGGGAATCATTCGCCTATCCTTGAGTAAACAAAAGGAAGTACGCGGGCCGATCTTCGCCGGTGAATTGCTGATTGATCCAGTATTTTTGGCCAAGAGAAAAAAGGCCGTATCTTTCAAGCCCTTCGGTTCTTTTCCTCCCGCCATCAAAGATTTGGCTTTGGTCGTCGACAATACGGAACCAGCCGAGGTCGTCCGGCAGGCTGTCGAGAACGTCGCCGTCCAGGTGGGCTCGGGTGCCTTTGAAGTCGATCCTGTTTCCATTTTCGATCTTTTCCAAGGAACGGGACTGCCCGATGGCAAAAAGAGCGTGGCTTGTTCGATGCGGTTACGCGCGTCCGACCGTACCTTGAGTGAAAAGGAAGTGAACCGGGCTTTTGATTCCATTGTCGAAAAAATCCAATCGGAAACACCATACGAATTAAGGAAGTAAAATGAGCGAAGAGCCATCCATGGACATCGACTACGTCACCAACCTGGCGAGAATAGAGCTTACCCAAGAAGAGAAGGACAAATTCCAGAGCCAATTAGGCGACGTGCTCAAGTATTTTGAAAAACTACAGGACCTCGACGTCGAGGGAGTCGAGCCCACCGCACATGCCTTCCCACGTTTCAACGTTTGGGACGAGGATGTATCGAAGGAGGGTTTTTCTTCCGAAAAAGCTCTCAAAAATGCTCCCAAATCCAGAAACGAACAAGTCGTCGTGCCCAAGGTTGTAGAGTAAGCCATGGATTCGAACTCACTTATTTCCAAAACCGCAACCGAGCTTTCCGGCGAGCTCGAATCCGGCAACTGCAAAGCCGTTGAAATTGCTCAGGCCTATCTCGAGCAAATCGACCGGGTCGACGGCAAAGTCCACGCCTTTCTTCATCGAGACGATGATGATTTCCTGGCCCAGGCCAAGGATTCCGACGAACGTCGGGAGAAAGGTGAAACCCTCGGCCCCTTGGACGGCATACCGGTCTGCCTCAAGGACGTCATTTCCGTTGAAGGCCAACCCCTGACCGCCGCCAGCAAAATTTTGCAAGACTACGTGTCACCCTACGATGCGACCGTCACCCGAAAACTGAAGGCAGCGGGAGCCGTGATCGGCGGGCGTCTCAATTTGGACGAATTCGCCATGGGTTCCTCCACGGAGAACTCAGCCTATGGCCCGACACGAAACCCATGGGACCTCGAACGCGTTCCAGGCGGAAGCAGTGGGGGAAGTTCTGCAGCCGTGGCCGCCCGGGAAGCGCCTCTCACCCTCGGTTCCGACACCGGAGGATCGATCCGTCAACCGGCATCCCTTTGCGGAGTCGTCGGAATGAAGCCGACCTATGGAATGGTTTCGAGGTATGGATTGGCCGCGTTCGCTTCTTCTCTCGACCAAATCGGACCTTTTTCGCAGACCGTCGAAGATACAGCTCTCTTGCTTGAAACCATTTCAGGACACGACCCGCTTGACTCCACGAGTTACCCGACCGAGGTCCCCTCTTATTCCGAATTCTTGAAGCAAAAACACGAACCTTGTACTTTGGGTCTGCCCAAGGAATTCTTTGGCGAAGGAATGGATGACGAAGTGCGGACCGCCGTCGAAAAAGCCATCGAGTTTTACAAGGGAAAAGGCTACGAAATCGTGGATCTGTCCCTGCCCACGACCGATTTATCGATTCCCGTTTACTATGTGATCGCAACGGCAGAGGCTTCCTCCAACCTTGCCCGTTACGATGGCATCCGTTACACGAGCCGCAGCGAACGAGCCGAAAATGCGGTCGACGTTTATGCAAAAAGCCGTGGTGAAGGGTTTGGAGAGGAAGTCAAGAGACGTTGCATCCTAGGGGCATACGGTTTGAGCAGCGGTTATTACGACGCCTATTATTTGCGGGCTCAAAAAACAAGAACTTTGATCAGGCAGGATTTCGAACGGGCTTTCGAAAAGGTAGATGCCATCCTGACTCCCACCTCCCCCACCCCGGCTTTCAAGTTCGGCGCCAAAAGCGAAGATCCCATTTCCATGTACCTGAGCGACGTCTACACCATCTCGACCAACCTTGCCGGGTTGCCCGGTTTGTCCGTCCCTTGTGGATTTACGGAATCCGGCTTACCCATTGGATTACAGTTGATCGGTAAAGCGTTCGACGAAGGTACATTACTCTCCATTGCTCACGACTTTGATCGTGAACTTCAATTTGGCCGCCAAGCCCCCAACCTGGAGGACTGAACAAAATGAGCGTAAAATACGAAACGGTCATGGGGTTGGAAGTTCACGTCCAATTGGATACGAATTCAAAAATGTTCACCCGGGTGGGAACGGGTTTCGGAAAACCTCCAAACACTTTGACCGACCCCGTCGTACTTGGCCTGCCCGGAGCCCTTCCGGTCATGAACAGGGAAGCGATCGAAAAATCAATTAAAGTCGGCTTGCTTCTTGGGTGCAAGATCGCCGAAGTCTGCAAATGGGACAGGAAGAATTACTTCTACCCCGATATGCCCAAGAACTACCAAATCTCACAATTCGATCAACCGATTTGCGAAGGTGGAGAAGTGGAAATCGAACTACCAGGGGAAACTCCGACCGTCATGGGCGAACACAGAAAGGTGATGCTCACGAGAATTCATCTAGAGGAGGACGTTGGAAAATTAACCCATTATGAAAGGGACAGCTTGGTCGACTACAACCGGGCGGGATCGCCCCTCTTGGAAATCGTGAGCGAACCCGACTTGTTCACTCCCGATGAAGTTTTTGCTTACCTAACGTCGCTGAGAAACTCTCTTGTTTCCGCCGGAATCTCTCCTTGCGACATGGAAAAGGGACAACTTCGTTGTGACGCAAACGTCAGTATTCGTCCCGTTGGAACAACCACTCTTGGCACGAAGGTCGAGCTCAAGAACCTCAATACGATCTCCGGTGTCAAGCAAGGTGTCGAGTACGAGATCAGGAGACAGACCAAGGCCCTTGAGAACGGTGAGGAAATCTTTCAGGAAACAAGAAGATGGAACCCCGAGGAAAAACGAACCACCTCGATGCGCTCAAAGGAAATGGCTCATGACTACCGATATTTCCCAGACCCCGACCTGATGCCGGTCAAAATCGACCCGGAATGGGTGAAAAGAATTGCAAAGGAAATCCCGGAAAAGCCATTCGACAAACAAAGACGCTACATGGCTGAGATGAATCTCCCGTACACGGCGACTGCAGCCTTGTGCGGCGACCGACCCTTGTGTGAATATTTTGAAAAAACGGCCGATTTGACCAAGGATTCCGTCAAAGCTGCCAATTGGGTGGTGAACGACCTATTGCGGGAACTCTCACAAGCGGGGAAGGATTCAGATAACGAGAGTGAGATTTCAGTCGAAAACTGCCCCCTGGCCCCCGAAAGTTTGGCGGAACTGATTAACTTGATCGAAGAAAACGTCGTATCCAACAACGTCGCCAAAGAATTATTCCCCGAGATGTTTGCCACCGGAAAATCCGCCGCTGAACTAGTAAACGAAAAGGGGCTGGAGATGAAGTCGGACGGAGATGAGATCGAATCCTTGTGCGTCAAAGCAATCGAAGACGATCCGGATGCCGCTGAAAAATACAAAGGAGGCAAAGAAGGGGCGATCAATGCCCTCAAAGGCTCGGTCATGAAGGCAACCCGCGGGCAAGCGAACCCTCAGGTCGTTGACGAAACGCTTCGTCGCTTACTTTCGTCTTAACCCGGCAGTAGCTTCCCCTCTCCTTTACGCACTATTATCCAATGTTGAGAATCAGTCTCATTTAAGCTTCCAATTTTCGTAAATTCAATTAGTTTCCGAATCACCATTTTCGTCATGAAAACCTCCAAAATAGTTCTCCAAGTGCATCTTGTCCTGCTGGCAATGAGCTTGCCTCTTTCCGCTCAGGTAAAGGAGACGCAAAAGATCATCGAAGAATGGGTCCAGACCGAGTTGCTCATCTCAGAGGAATCCGTCAAATGGAAATCGGAAAAAGCGGCCCTTACCGATCTTCAGGATGCCCTCCTCCTCGAAATCGAAGATCTCGACAAGAACCTGAAAACATTCCAAAATGAGGAATCATCGATTGAGGAAGAACGAGTCAAGCTGACCACCCGTAAAGAGGCAGCGGAACAATCGACTCGCAAGCTCTTCGACGAGGTAGAAACTTTGCGGACTGAAATAGATGCCATATCACTGATTTTGCCGGCGCCCCTAAGCGCAAAACTAGCTGCCTTCAGAGAAAAATTGAATGAATCAGATCTTCCTTTGCGCAAAAGGCTTGAAATTGCGGTTTCAATCCTCCAGTCCGTGCATCTTTTCAACCGCTCCGTTACTCTGGAAAGAATTGAATTCACCCTCGATGATGAAAGATCCAGGGAATTCCTCGTTCTTTATTTCGGTCTTGGAGCGGCCTACTTCGTGAACGAATCAGGAACGATCGCAGGATACGGAGAGCCGGGTGAAGGAGGATGGAAATGGACCCGAATGGATTCCCTTGCTTCCGAAATATCGGCAGGGGTTGACCTGATGAATAATCGCGCACTGCCGCGCTTTCTTAAGTTACCTATCCCTTCTCCCAAAAGGATTGAACGATGAAGCCCTATTGGACGACCTTCATTTTTTCCCTGATTGCCTCTCTCGGCAAATCCTATGGGCAAACCATCGTGCAAGCGAGAGCCTCAGCCGAGCAGGACCTAAGGACCGCCATAAGTGAACTTGGTCAATTGCGACTCAAGATTGAGAATGAAAAAATCCCTTTGGCAAGAAAGGTTTCCGAGATGGAACGCGAAGCGGCATCCAAAAGGCGAGAGCTGGACCGCAAGCTCCGCCTTCGCGACAATAGGGATGCCAGCCTTATCCAACTCAAGGATGAAGTCATTCAGAACGAAGCGCAACTGGATCAAAGCCTCAGGTTGCTTCAGGACTACACCCGCAGTTGGAGGCAGAGCTCTCCCCCGGCCGAACAGGAACTGTGGAAAGCTCCCATGGCGGATGCATTGAACAAAGCAGGAGATACAAGAGCAAGCAAGCTTGGAGCCTACTTGGAGATCACCTCTCTATCGACCGAAGCAATTCGGCAATACTCCGGAGGTATGATCTTTTCCGGAAATGCCATCATTCCTCCTGAAGGAGCACGTGAAGATGGCTCTTTTCTCTCGTTGGGCCCGATACTCTTTTTTGCCGGCGAAAACGGGACTGCCGGCTTTGTCGAGCGGTCCATCATTGGGACAAACGATGCCCGAGCCGACCTCACTCCTGAATCAGTGACGCGAATCGACCCTTCCCGACTTCTTGTTACTCCGGAGGACTCGGCGGCTCTGATTGCACAAGCCTTCCGGAACGATTCATCCGAGGACATCACCCTGCCCCTCGACCCGAGCATGGGTAAGGCGCTCATCATGGAAGGAGGGGAATTGACTCCTCTCGAGGAATTGGAAAAAGGCGGCATCTGGATCTATCCGATTATTTTCTTTGCAGGACTGTCCCTTCTCATCGCGATCTTCAAAACCTTTCAGATCATCTTCATCTCAATACCCATCAAGGCCCCCTCGCTCACCGGGAAATACCACGGAACTTTCGAGTTGCTTCGTAAGACGGCTCAGACCTACAAAGGAAAGCAGTATGAAATTCTCGAGGAAATTCTCTACGAGAATATCATCGATGCGCAGGTTAAACTCGAAAAGGCCCTCCCATTGGTTGCCGTAACGGCCGCCACTGCCCCCCTATTGGGGCTCTTGGGTACCGTGACCGGGATGATCGACGTCTTCCGGCAGATCACGAATTTCGCCAACCCCGAGAACAGCGAATTGGCTCGCGGAATCTCCGAGGCCTTGGTCACCACCAAGTTTGGTCTGATTACCGCCATACCTTCGCTTATCGCTCATGCCCTATTATCGAGGCGCGTGCAGGGTCTCGTTTCCGCCATGGAAAGCTTCTCCGCCAGACTCGTTCATCTCAAAAAGAGAAAACCCGATGAAGAAGTCTTGGAAGTGGAAGAAGGAAAAAAAGAAGATGGAAGTGATTCTTGAGTTTTGGAAGGAGGCAAGTTTAGCCTGGGAAAAAGGAGGTTTTCTCATGCCCGTCCTTGGGGTGCTTTCTCTGTATACTTATTACCTCGCATTCGATCTATGGCTTAGGCTGCAGATCGTCATTCCTTCGGATATAAAAGCCTTTCCCCGTGAAAGTTGGCAAGCGTTCAAGGGAGGCAGCCGGGTAAACGAAATTATGAGGTATTGCATGGGTGACCATGAAAACGGAAAACAAACGAGAAGAAAGTTCGATCAAGTACGGGCAAGCGATTCATCCTACTTGAACCGCAGGCTAAGATTCCTGATGGTCTTGGCGACCTCAGCGCCTCTCATTGGACTCCTCGGAACCGTCGTGGGCATGCTCCGGACCTTCGACGGACTAAGCATGCAGGACAGTTACAAGATGGATACCGTAGCCAGTGGTATATCCCAAGCTCTCGTAACAACCCAAACGGGGCTTTTGGTTTCAATCCCCGCACTTGCATTCATTCACCTGTTGCAAAGGCGCAAGAAAGCTTGGCTAACCTGCATCAACAGGTTGGAAAGCCTTTGCATGAGGCAAGTCTCCTCGGTACCGCACTCTTCATGAGCTTGAGAAGAAGAAGGTTAGACGATGAAAAGAGCGAGTCGATCAACGTCTCTCCCTTGATCGACGTGGTTTTCATTCTCCTGATCTTCTTCATTGTATCGGCTACCTTCGTTTCCGTTCCCGGAGTCGAGATCAAACGACCGGAAGCACTGACCGCCGAGTCGCTCAAGAAAAACTCAGTCCTTTTCGCTCTTTCCGAAAAGGACGAGATTTTTCATGCGGGAAAGAGAGTGGGCTTGGAAGAAATCCCTCGCCTCATAGAAGTCGCAAGCAAGAACCGCCCCAAGCCAGTCGTAATCCAAGTCGACCAATGGGCGGATGCCGGACTCATGTCTAAAATGGTGGCAAAGGCCCGTAGCAATGCTCCTTCGGTTTCAATTGCAACCCGCAAATCCCGATGACCGTTAAAAGAAGTAACCCCAATTCCGAGGATCTGGAGATTAATGTCTCGCCCCTCATCGACATGGTGTTCATCTTGCTCATCTTTTTTATAGTAGCGACTTCCTTCGTAAACGAAATCGGCATTTCCCCAAAGCACAAGGACTCGACTCAAACGATCTCCGATTCTCCTCCACTTTCTTTTGAAATCACGGGGTCGGGTCGTATTCTACGTAATGGGTCGTTCATCCAGTTGTCTGAGATTGCCCCTATCGTCAAAACGTCGTCTTCCGGCGAAAACCAATCCGTACTAGTTAAAGTTTACCCGGGAGCCCGGGCTGGATTGGCCACCCAGGTAATGGACCGTGCTCTCCTGGGAGGGGCCAAAGCAGTCAAGCTGTCTCCTATGGCAAGATGAATAACAATGCTTCAGGTTTGATCCCGGGCGTTGGCAAGGAACGCATACGGGGAGCGATATGGAAAAACCTCGCTTTTGCAGTGTTGGTGACACTCGGTCTCTTTTGCCTTATTCCCCTTTCCGAATTCATACGGCAATCCGATAAATGGCTGGTTCGAGAGGTGGAGGCATTCTCTTTCACCCCACCACCTCCTCCAAAGACCGAAATGGAAAAGCAGGTGGAAAAGGAGGCTTACACTGACCCTGTTCTTCCAAAATTGACCGAATCACCTCAAAAGCTCGATATCGACCTGATGATGGCAAGCCTCGACGTAAGTCCTGGCGACTTCAAGGCCGCCTTTTCACTGGCGAACTACAACCCGACTCCCGATGGATTCGGAGAACAGTTGGTTTTTGCCCTGCACGAATTGGACAAAACTCCAGGCATCATCAAAAAAGGCTCTTTGATTTACCCTCCTAAGCTCAAAAGACAAGGGGTGGAGGGAGAGGTCAAACTTCTCGTAATGATCGATGAGAATGGAAAAGTAAGAGTTGTGGACGTTGTGTCATCCACCCACCCGGATTTCGTCAATGCTTCACGCAGGGCGGCCGAAAATTCAGTTTACCAACCACCAACCAAAAACGGGAAAAAAGTAAAGGTGCAGTTTTACCTCCCCATTCGCTTCACCCTTCTCGACTAATGAAGATCCTACCCTATCTTGCGCTGGCCTTTCCCGGCATCTTTTCATTGGGCTTTGCCCCGGACCCTTCGCTCACGAAGGACTTTTGGAATAGTCCACAATTCGTTCGAAGTTTTATGGGAAGCTATGGTTTCCGAAGCGAGATCGAACCACGCATAAGCAGGAGCGAGCAATTTATTCTACAAGAGGTCGTGGCAAAGTCCGAAAACCAACTCGAAGAGGCCATTTCATACCTTGAGAAGAAGATCGACGAGGAAAGCAGCGCCGCCATCGATTTCGCTTTGGCAACCATGTATTATCAAGAAGGCCGCCTTTCCAAATCAGCCCAAACCTATGAAAAAGCCTTGGAGAAATTCCCCTCTTTTCTAAGAGCTCGCAAAAATTTGGGCTTCGTTTACCTGAGTTTGGGAACACTGGACAAAGCGAGCAAAAGTCTTGCCGAGGCCATTAGCCTTGGGGAAAACGACGGCGTCACTTACGTTGCCCTGGGATACTGTCATCTGTCCGTAAATCGTTACCTTGCCGCCGAGAATGCATACCGGATGGGTATTCTTCTCTATCCGGAAAGCAAGGATGCCCGAAACGGACTGGTCAACTGTCTCTTATCGACGGGCAGGTATTCGGAAGCTCTTGCCCTTTTGGACGAACTGATCCAAAGGGATCCGGAAAATACTTTCTGCCACTATGCACGGGCCTCGGCGCTTCAGGCAATGGATCGTGAAAAAGATGCAGCGATAGCTTTGGAAACTCTAAGGAGAATGGGGCGACTCAAAACTTCGGGCTTCATTAGCGTAGGAGACCTTTATCATAATCTCGGCCTCTACGATATTTCCCTCTCCAGGTACCAGGAAGCTCTTGCAAAAAAAGAGAAGCTTTCATTGTCTCAGTACGTCCGGGTCGCGAGAATTCTCATTGAGAGGGGATCTTACGAGGATGGGTTCAGCTACCTACGGGAAATCGAACAGTTTTTCGGCGGTTCCTTTTCTGCGATGGAAAAGAAAGAAGTTCTCCTCCTGCAAGCCGAAGTGCTCAAAGCAACGGGTAAAAACGAGGAGTCAGCCAAGCTTCTTCGAGAAATCGTTGAGGCAAATCCTCTCGAAGGGAAAGCCCTCTTACTCCTCGGTCAACATTCTTGGAATGAAAATGATTACACCCAAGCTGCCCTCTTCTTCGAAAGATCGGCCAAGGCAAACGGGTGGGAAGTGCGTTCGTTGATAGAACACGCCCGCATGCGTGTATCCAACCGAGAATACGAAAAGGCAGTCCGTTTACTTGAAGAAGCTCAAACGATATCCCCACAACCAAACGTCGACCGCTACTTGAAGTCGATTCAAAACCTACTTTTAAGCTCAAGGCTAAAGTTCTGAGGAAAGAGAATACCCTTGAACACATCAACGCATCATGATATGTTGATGCGTTCATGACCAAGCTATCCTCCATCAAATCGATTCTCGAAGAAAAGAAAAAACTCTTTTCGGTAGAATTCTTTCCTCCCAAGGACGAGGAAGGGGGGCAACGAATGCTTGAAACTGCATCGCTCATCCAGCCTCACCGACCTGATTTTGTTTCCATTACCTACGGAGCAGGAGGCGGCACGCGAACGACAACCATGCGCTATGCCAAGATCCTTCGGGAGGAACATGGCTTCGAGGTAATGCCTCATCTCACTTGTGTAGGTCATACCCGGGATGAACTTTTGGAAATCCTCGAAGACTTCGCCCAAGCCGGCTTTGGCAACGTCATGGCTTTGCGCGGAGACCCACCCAAAGGAGAAACCAAATTCCAAACCGTTCCCGGAGGTCTGTCCTACGGCTCCGACTTGGTTTCTCTTATTCGGGAAAATTTCCCGGATTTTGGAATCGGTGTGGGCGGATATCCCGAAAAACACCCCGAAGCGCCAAACAAGCAAATCGACTTAGCCAACCTCAAGACCAAAGTGGAAGCCGGCGCCGACTTCATCACCACACAACTCTTTTTCGACAATCAAGTTTACTTCGATTTCGTAAAGCAATGCGAAGCAGCCGGAATGACGATCCCCATTCTTCCTGGTTTACTGCCCGTTCTTTCACTAGGACAAGTTCGCCGATTCTGCACTATGTGCGAAGCCCGACTCCCCACCCGATTGGAAAAATCCCTTGAAGCGGCGGAGCAAGAGAAACAACCCGCGGTGGGAACGCAGTGGGCAGGCGAACAGGTGCAGGGACTCCTGAAGGGAGGAAGTCCGGGCTTTCACCTCTACGCCCTCAACAAGTCAGCGAGTACCCTTGCCATACTGGAAGGCATTGGACGCAAGTAGTTCCTAAATTCCGGAAACCTCGGTAATTTCCGCATTCTTTTTCAACCCGTCGAGGAACTCCTCGAACACTTTGTCTTTGCGTCTTTCCTGCAAGTACTCGATCACTTTGTCACTCACTTCCTCGAAAGGAGTTACTACGGGTTCGGTTCGGGCGTGCAACTGAATGAGGTGCCAACCAAACTGTGTTTGGACTGGCTGACTGAGTCCTCCGACCTCTAAGGCAAAAGCCGCTTTTTCAAAAGGAGGAACCATTTGACCACGGCCGAATTGGCCCAAATGCCCGTCGTTTTGTGAGTCGTCGGATTCTTTTTTCACCAATTCAACGAAATCCTCTCCACCCTCAATGCGTTCACGCAGGGCGACGATTTCGCTTTTCGCCTGTATCAAATCTGCTTCCGAAGAAGCCTTCTTCAAAATATGAGAAGCAGTGAGCAAAGTTTCAGTGCTGAAAAGGTCAGGCCTCGAATCATAATACTTGCGGGCTTCCTCCTCACTGACCGGGTCGCACTTGGACTCCTCTTCCAGCAAACGATTGAACTGAATTTGAGTGGTAACTTCGCGTCGCAAGTCATCCTGACTCTTGATCAAAGGATGGCTGCCTTTTTCCAGGGCTTTCTTACCTCCGTTTTGTCTGAGCCATAGTTTCATTCCTTTGTTCACTTCCGAAGAGTCGACTTCATAATTCCGTCGCTTGCTCTCTTCGGACATGAGAGTTTGATCGATCAGGCGGTCCTTGGCCATGTCGACGGCGGCCATTTGAATGACCTCTCGGGGCTTACCCTCCATGCTCCGGGCAACGTTTTCAAAAAGGGCTTCAGCCTGTCTTTCGATTGCCCAATCGGGAATCAAACGTTCATTTACTTTTAATGACATGCGTTACCATACTTTTTATTTTTTTTGATGCCAAGAATGAAGAAGCATCAGGCAAAATCTCAACAATGTCTCAATAAGTTTGACCCTCTTGCGTAGGAGTGGCAAATTGACCTACGACAGACATCCGGTCCAATGAGTAACCCAGATCAAGAAACATGGGAAAGTTTCTCCGACTTTCTATCAAGCAAGGGATTGCGCATGACCGGACAACGAAAAGGAGTAGTTGAAGCCCTTTTTCGGCAGTCCGGTCACTTCACGGCCGAGCAGTTGCTCCGTGATGCTCAAGACTTGGACGAGACCGTATCCCGGGCCACTTTGTACCGAAGCCTCCCTCTCCTTGTAGAAAGTGGAATCATTCGCAAGATCGACGTTGGTCAAGACAATAAGTTTTACAGTCTCAACGGACAGTCCGAAACCTTCAAGGCCCAAGTCATTTGCTCGGACTGTAACCACATTCAGGATGTAGACGCCCCATTTATGGAATGGTATGGCAAAACAGTTGCCGAAAAACTTGGACTCAAGGTCAAGGATCAACGCCTACAGGTTCAAGCCGAATGTCCGGATTTCCACAAATCTTCAAAATGTCCGAAGTCCAAATAAAACATGAGCTCGACCATCAAGGAAGCCGCGGGGCTCCAGGTCTTTCGTCATAACGAAACGCCACCCCCCTTATCTGCCGATCAAGAGGAAATCGTACGGCTCAAGAAAGAGTCCAATGCCGTAATCCTTTGCCATAATTATCAAATCGACCCAATCCAACAGGTTGCTGATTATGTTGGAGACTCCTTGGGTTTGGCTCGGCAAGCCGCTGAAACCGATGCCGAAGTCATTGTCTTCTGCGGAGTGCACTTCATGGCGGAAACGGGAAAATCTTGAATCCATCTAAAACCGTTTTGCTCCCTGATTTGGATGCAGGATGATCTCTTTCCGACTCATGCCCCGCCCACAAACTTGCTGACTACAAGGCCAAAAATCCTACCTTTTGGTGGTTGCCTATTTAATTGCTCAGCTGCCGCCAAGGCACTAAGCGAGGTTATTTGTACAAGCGGAAACGCCGTTCAAATCGTTAACCAAGTACCGGAGAACAGGGAGATTCTTTTTGTTCACGATCAAAACCTTGGACAAGCATGCCCC
>PBMI01000058.1 GCA_002722545.1 Opitutia bacterium
CCCAAAAGGTAAGACCGAACGGCCTTTCGTACTTCGAGGACGGATGCGGCCGCCTTTTTGCCCGCTTCCACTCCTGGTTGATGATAGGCGTTGATTCCGACAAGGGAGGCATAAAGGCCAACGGCCCGTTCAAACAATGCGATCAGGGCTCCCACGCTTGATGCGTTGACTTCCTTGATGGTCAGGGTGATTGATTTTCGTTCTTTTTCGTAAAGAGCATCTCTGGTTCCGAGAAAGAAACCGTGCAGATAGTCTCCCGAGCTCATTCCGTCCTCGTCCACCTCGGGACCGTCACCATCCCGGTGCTTGAGGACCTCTATGAAGGTGGCGAAAAAGTTGGGGACACCTTCCCTCAATTGTTGAACGTAAGCATGCTGATCGGTCGAACCTTTATTGCCATAGACGGCAATACCTTGGTGTACGACGTTTCCCTCGAGGTCCTTTTCCTTCCCCAATGATTCCATCACAAGTTGTTGAAGATACTTGGCGAAAAGCTCGAGCCGGTCCTTGTAGGGGAGGATGACCATGTCGCGGGAACCTTTCCCGTCCGTTAGGTGATGCCAGGAGAGAGCCAACATGGCCGCCGGGTTGTTCCTGAAATCGTTTTGGCGGGTGATTTCGTCCATTTGCCCCGCGCCTTTCAAAAGTTGATCCACGTCTATACCTTGAAGAGCCGCAGGCATGAGTCCCACGGCCGCAGTTTCACTGGTTCTGCCACCTACCCAATCCCACATCGGAAGGAAGTCGAGCCAACCGTTCTTGGTGGCGTGTTGATGGAGCTTGCTGCCTTCCCCGGTAATGGCAATGGCTTGCTTGGCAAAATCCAACCCTTTGGCCGAGAAAGCATTTTCCGCTTCCAGCATACCGTTGCGGGTCTCGGGTGTACCGCCCGACTTTGAGATGACGAGGGCCAAAGTGGTTTTTAAGTTCGATCCAATCTCCGAAAGGGTGAGATCGATTCCGTCGGGATCGGTGTTGTCAAAGAAATGGACTGCAAGTTTGTCGAAATCCGGATGACCCAGTGCTCTTCCCACGAATTGAGGACCCAAAGCCGATCCACCGATTCCAATGACAAGAAGGTCGGTGAAGGGACCGGAGGGAGCCTGTAAGCTCCCTTCGTGGACTTGTTGGGCGAGGTCCTTGATCTTGGCAATCGAATCGACAATGGCCTGGGTCGTCTCCTCGTCGGGAGCCCGTTCGGGAGCCCGGAGCCAATAGTGCCCCACCATTCTTCCCTCGTCCGGGTTGGCAATGGATCCCTTTTCCAATTCGTTCATGGAGGCAAGAGCCCGAGAGGCGTTTTCGGCCATTGAATTCAGGTATTCGGCTGGAAAATCGACTAGGGAAAAATCTGCCCAGAAGTCCGCGTTCTCGAATGCGAGGTAAGTGTCTTTGTTCATAATGGTTTTAAAATCCATCGGTTATGGCTCCCAAAGAGGCGGAACTTACGAGTTTGGCGAACTTGGCCAGAACTCCTCTTGTTTCCTTAGGGGCGGGTTGTTTCCATTGGTCTTTGCGTTTTTTGATTTCATCCTCGGGCAAGTCGAGGGTGAGTTCGTTGTTTTCGGCATCGATGGTGATCGGATCTCCATTTTGGAGAAGTCCGATGGGTCCACCCACCGCGGCCTCCGGAGTTACGTGACCAACTACGAACCCATGGCTTCCACCGGAGAATCGTCCATCGGTAATCAGGGCGACCTCCTTGCCCAGGCCTTTGCCCATGATGGCGCCGGTGGGCGAGAGCATTTCTCTCATGCCCGGTCCTCCGACCGGGCCCTCGTTTCGAATTACAACGACGTGACCCGCATCAACTTCTCCATCGAGAATACCCCTCAGGGAAGCCTCTTCGGATTCGTAAACGATGGCTTGGCCTGAAAAGCGCAACCCTTCCTTGCCGGTGATTTTAGCCACTGCACCATCCGGAGCCAGGTTTCCATACAAAATGCGCAGGTGACTGTCCGGTTTGATGGGATCGTCGAAAGGCCTGACCAAATCTTGTCCACTGGGGTAAGGGGCATAGGGTTGAACTCCCTCCAAGTTTTCGGCAACGGTCTTGCCCGTAACGGTCATGCAGTCTCCATGAAGCAAGCCTTCTTCCAAAAGTGTCTTGAGAAGAGGACGGAGTCCTCCGATACGTACGAAGTGCGACATGTTGTATTTACCGCTTGGTTTGAGATCGCAAAGAACCGGAACCCGTTTGCCGATTTCCGTGAAATCATCGAGCTCGAGAGGAACGTCCGCGGCATGAGCCATGGCGAGCAGATGGAGGACTGCATTGGTTGAACCTCCGAGGGTGATGATCACGGTGATGGCATTCTCGAAGGCCTTCCTTGTCATGATATCCCGGGGCTTGATGTCTTTTTCGATCAGGTTGACTACAGCTGCCCCAGCTTCTTTGGCATCCAGTCGCTTGTCTTCCGATACAGCCAATTGGGCGGAACTGTCGGGTAAGCTCATTCCAAGAGCCTCTATGGCGGAGGACATGGTATTCGCGGTGTACATTCCTCCACAGGAACCTGGTCCGGGTATGGCTTTTTTCTCGATCTCGATCAATTCTTCCCGATCGATTGAGCCTGAAGCATGAGAGCCGACGGCCTCGAAGACGGAAACGATATCCAAGTTTTTATCTTGATGAATGCCCGGTAAAATTGTGCCTCCGTAAACAAAGATTCCCGGTCGATTCAAGCGTCCAAGAGCGATCAGGCAAGCAGGCATGTTCTTGTCACAACCCCCGATGGTTACGACCCCGTCCATTCCTTCCGCCCCGACAACGGTTTCAATCGAATCGGCGATTACCTCTCGGGATACCAAAGAGTATCTCATGCCCGGAGTACCCATGCTGATACCATCGGAGACGGTGATAGTACCAAAGGGTACTGCTTTTCCACCCGAACCATCGACCCCAACAACCGAAGCCTTGCCCAACTCGTCCAAATGGGAGTTGCAAGGTGTTACCATGCTCCATGCGGAGCAAACTGCCACTTGGGGCTTTTTGAAGTCTTCGTCCTCGAAACCTACGGCTCGGAGCATCGATCGATTTGGGGCTCGGTCATCCCCGTCTACTACGATCGAAGAAAAATTTCTGCTACAGCTACTCATGGTATTTGATTAAGATTGAAGGTGGAGACATTATCGGGTTGAATGGGAGTAGGCGAACACAATCCTCAGAACTAAAACTCGTACTATTCTTTTTTTGGAAAACTTAAACTTAGAATCCCTAAGGGATGAAATCGATGAGATCGACTCTCATATCGTTCGTCTGCTCAATCAACGCGTTCAGGCCGCCGTTGAAATTGGTCGGATCAAGGATAAGTTGGGTGTGGATCCGTATGATCCAGCCCGCGAAGAACAAGTTTTCGAGAAACTTCGGGCACTCAACTCGGGTCCCATGCAAGGGGATTCCCTTCGGACGATTTACCGGGAAGTGATTTCCGCATCGATTGCCTTGGAGAAATCCTTGGTCATTGGCTTTCTCGGACCCGAGGCAACCTACACACATCAAGCGGCAGTCAAGAATTTCGGGGCAACTCTTTCGTACCGTCCCTTGCCTGACATCCCCGATGTCTTTCAGGCGGTCGAACAAGGGGAATGCGACTATGGCGTAGTTCCGATCGAAAACTCGACCGAAGGCGCGGTGAACCGCTCCTTGGATTTGTTGGCCGATACCGAACTGAACATCGTCGCTCAGGTTTATCTCAAGGTCGAGCATTGCCTTCTGAGTCCTTCCCCACTGGGTGAGATCGAGGAAGTCCTGTCCAAGGATCAGGCTTTGGCTCAGTGTGGCGAATGGTTGAGACGAAATATGCCCAAGGCTCGGTTGGTACCGGTTTCAAGCACTGCGGAGGCGGTGCTTGAATGCAAAAAGAGAAAGGCAAGCGGAGCCATTGCCGGGAAATTGGCGGGGAGTCTCAATGAGGTGCCCATGCAGGCGGAAGGAATTCAAGACCGGAAAAACAATACGACTCGTTTTCTCGTGGTGGCCCGCAAATCCTTGCCCAAGAGGGATGAAGTCGTTTACCGGACAAGTCTGGTTCTCTCTCTTTCCGACCAGATTGGGGCTTTGCAAAATGCCTTGAAGCCGTTTTCCGAACGAGATTTGAATCTCTGCAAAATCGAATCCCGTCCCAGTGGCAAAAAGAAGTGGGATTATTATTTCTTCGTCGATTTCATCGGGCACCGTGAGGACGAAAAAGTAATGGAGGCGATGAAGGAATTGGAAAAGAGCTCTTCTTTGGTCAAATATCTCGGCAGTTATCCCGAGAATTCAAGCTAGAATCGGAATCTAAAAGAAGAGAACGGTCAGGTTCTGTTCGGCTTTTGCGTAACGCAGAACCAAGCCTTCGATAAAAGACCTGAGTTCCTGGTATTCCCGCTCTTTTTTGACCGTCCACCTTTTTCCGCCCCTCAGCAGGGATTCGCGCAAGCCAGAAACCAAAAGCAAACCTCGCCGGTTCCCTTGAAAGGATTGGATGAATTCGAGAACCGATGCTCTTACCCAAAGGGGGTCGATGGAAACGGAGCGGGCGTTCCAATGAGTGAAGGGAAAGTTTCTGTCCTTGGGAAAATGAAAGCGAACCACCTGCTCGATACAGTGCTCGAACGATTTCACGGTCATTTGAGCGTCTTCATCATTATCCCTCATGAAGGAAAGAGTTCTCTGAAGTTGGAGCGTCTCTTCATTCGTAGAAGAACTGCCAATGACCGAGAAGAGGGCATTGAGGTTCTGTAGCCTGGTATAATCGTCTCTTTTAGTCGCTGTCTTCGTCACCCTTTTTCCCGCCACCCAAGTTCAAGATTTCCTCGGCAAACCGAGACAACTCCATGAAATCCTCGTAAAAACTGGCATACCTCAGCCAAGCAATCCCATCAACTTTACGCAACCTGTGCATAATCGCATCGGCGATCGCCCGACTTGGCACTTCACTGTCGAACTCGTTCTCGATACGACGCAAGGTTTCGGAAAGCAGGGCGTTGATTTGCTCGGCGTCAATCGGCCTTTTGGCAATCGCTCGCCTCAAGCCCATAGCCAGTTTCGTTCGATCAAAGCTTTCTCTCCTGCCGTCTCTTTTGACTACCGCGAGATCTTCATGCAAGACCTCCTCAATAGTCGAAAAACGGTGCCCACACTCCAGGCATTCCCTTCGCCTGCGAGTGGAAGCGACCTTGCCGGGTCTCGTTTCGAGAACCTTCAAGTCATCCGAAGAGCACTTAGGACAGCGCATCAATGATCGAGAATTCCATATACCACACGCTACAGTTTCTAACAGAAATCCAAGAAGTTCTTCAAGATCATAATTCCTTTTTCGGTGGCAAGCGATTCGGGATGGAACTGAACACCCCAAATAGGCATCTCTTTGTGCCTGAGTCCCATGATCTCTCCCTCCTCGGTATGAGCGGTGATGGAAAGGCAATCAGGTAAAGAAGAAGATTCCACGATGAGAGAATGGTAGCGGGTCGCAATGAGAGGGGAGGGTAGATCCTTGAACAATTCGGTCGCATCGTGCCTGATGGGTGAAGTCTTGCCGTGCATCAGCTTCGATGCCCGAACGATTTTCCCACCAAAGGCTTGTCCAATGCATTGATGGCCCAGGCATACGCCGAAAAGAGGTTTTTTTCCCGCCCACTCGAGCACCGCGGGTAAACTCACTCCTGCTCGGTCGGGATCACAAGGACCGGGCGAGAGTACGATGCCCTGATATTCTTCTATTCGGATGTCCTCGAGGGTCTTCGCATCATTTCTCAAGACCTCGGACTCGGCCCCGAGTTCACCGAAGTACTGTACCAAGTTATAGGTAAAGGAATCGTAGTTGTCTATGACGAGAAGACGCATCTTTTCTTTGTCAACCCTTGTAGTTTTGCTTCTGAAATCTTTCCTTGAGCCTCAGCGAGTTGAGTCGGATGAAACCGCCCGCATCCTCCGGCTTGTAATCGCTTTCGTCGTCATCCATGGACGCAATGCTTTCGTCGTAAAGGGAATACTCGGACTTCCGCCCGACCGTGGTTATGCTCCCCTTGTACAGTTTCAGGCGAACCGTACCCGAGGTGGTGGACTGGCTTTGGTCGATCAAGGCTTGTAGGGCTTCTCTTTCGGGGGCATACCAAAAACCATAGTAGATCAACTCACCGTATCTTGGGATCAAGGAATCCCTGAGATGCATGAGGTCGCGATCCATGGTCAAGGTTTCAAGTTGTCGATGGGCGTGAAGGAGAACGGTTCCTCCCGGGGTCTCGTATACTCCGCGGCTCTTCATGCCGACGAAACGGTTTTCCACCAAGTCCACGCGTCCGATTCCGTGTTCCCCGGCAATCTTATTGAGTTTTCGTATGATTTTCGCGGGTGAATCCGTTTCGCCGTCGATGGCCACGCAGTTTCCCTGATCAAAGGTCAAATCGATATAGAGCGGGGCGTCAGGCGCCAACTCAGGGTCAATCGTCAACTTGTACATGTCGCGATTGTCCGGGGTCGTCGGGTCGAACCAAGGATCCTCCAAAATGCCCGCTTCATATGAAATGTGCCAAAGGTTACGGTCCATGGAGTATGGCTTGGATGCACTCGCCTCGACGTCGATCTTGTGTTTCGCGCAATAATCAATCATTTCCTTGCGTCCGGGGAATTGCTCCCTGAAGGAAGCGTCTCTCCATGGCGCGAGAATTTTCAAGTCGGGAGCGAGAGCGGAAAAAGTCAGTTCGAACCTGCATTGGTCGTTTCCTTTGCCGGTTGCTCCGTGAGCGACGGCATTGGCGTCGAATTCCCGGGCTATCTCGATTTGAGCCTTCGCAATCAGGGGGCGGGCAATCGAGGTGCCAAGGAGGTATTGGGATTCGTAAACGGCATTTCCCCGAACCATTGGGTAAATGAAGTCGTTGGCAAACTCATCTACCAAGTCCAAGGTCCGGTGAGCGCTGGCACCGGTCGAGAGAGCTTTTTCCTCCAAGCCATCAAGTTCCTCCTCTTGGCCAACGTCGGCGCAGTAGGTGATGACTTCGGCGTTTTGTTCGTTTGCGTACCAATGGACGAGGACGGAAGTATCCAGACCTCCTGAATAAGCAAGTATGATTTTCATAAATGACAGGGTTTAAGCGTCTTTTTCAAAATGCGAGATTTTGCGGAGAATTGATTTTTGCATGTGCAACCGGTTTTCCGCCTGATCAAAAAGAATGGCTTGCGGTGTATGCAAAACTTCTTGAGCGACTTCCTCTCCCGGGTGTGCGGGCATACAGTGCATGAACAGGCAGTTTTCCTTGGCCCCGGCAAGGGTTTCGGCGGTCACGCGGAAAGGTTCCATCTGGAGCAACCTATCGTGTTCTTGTTCCTCGCATCCCATGCTCACCCACACGTCGGTGTAGATGACGTCGGCGTCCCGAGAAGCCTCGTTTGGATCTTGCGTATGACGCCAAGTCTCTGGCAAGCCGCGAGCTTGGCAAAATTCTTTGATTTCGGGCCGAGGTTGAAAGTCGGCCGGGCCAGCCAAGTGCACTTCGATTCCAAAGAGGGCTCCGGCCAAAATCCATGAGTTGGCCATATTGCAACTCGTATCTCCGAAAAAAGCCAACTTCTTCCCCCTCAGTCCCTCGAACGGGTTGAGGCCTTGCCCCGTTTTTTCCAGGATCGTCATGCAGTCGGCGTAGATTTGACAGGGATGAAGAAAGTCCGTGAGGGCGTTTACAACCGGAATGGAGGAGTGTCGGGCGAACTCCTCGATGATGTCATGCCCATGGGTTCGGATGATCAATCCATCGAGGTAACGGGATAACACACGCGCGGTGTCCTCAATGCTTTCACCTCTCCTGATTTGGGTACTGGATTGGTCGATGATCAATGGGTTTGCACCCAATTCCCTGATTCCCACTTCGAAGGAAATCCTTGTTCGGGTACTGTTTTTATAGAAAAGCATGCCCCAACTTTGACCTGATAGAGCGGAGTCCGGTCGGTTTTCCCGGTTCTTTTTGAAGCGAGATGCATGTTCAAAAACCTCGATGATCTCATTTTGATCGAAATCGGTTTCCGTCAAAAAATGTTTCATTCTTTATGCTTGGTTTGGAAAGATACGAGAGCATCCTCCGTTATTTTCAAAGCCTTTTCGATTGCGTCGTCGTCGACGTTGAGGGGAGGCAGAAAACGAATCACGTTTCCTGCCGCTGCGACGACTAACAAACCGTTTTCGCGCATCGAACCGATTACTTCGGAGGGGTCTTCTTTCAAGGCAAGGGCGAGCATGAGGCCTCGTCCTCTGACACCTTCAAGGATCTCGGGGAAGCTTTGGACCAACCGGGACAACCCTGTGCCCAGAACATGACCCTTTTCCCGAGCCGCCGCAATGAGTCCCTCGTTCTCGATGACGTCGAGGACTGCGTGAGCCGCGGCGCACGCCAAGGGTGAACCACCAAAGGTCGTGCCGTGGCTGCCGGGTTTGAAAACTCCAGTCCATTGCTCGCTGATCCAGAAGGCTCCAATGGGAAACCCTCCGCCCAGTCCCTTGGCCAAAGCGACGGCATCGGGAGAGATTCCGGATTGTTGAAATGCGAGAAAGTCTCCGGTCCGTCCGATTCCGGATTGAACTTCGTCGATCATGAGCAAAGCGTTCTTTTCCCGGCAGAGCTTTTCCAGGCCTTGAAGGAAGTCGTCCTTGGCCTCGTGAATTCCACCTTCACCTTGAATCGATTCGATCAAAACGGCTATCGTTTGGTCGTCCAACTTGCGATCCCATGCTTCGAGATCGTTGAGCGGGGCGAATTCAAAACCGTCCAACAGCGGTTCGAACCCCTTGCGGTATTTGGGCGAAGCAGTCGCCGAGAGGGCTCCCATTGTTCTTCCGTGAAACGCGTTTTCCGCCGCGAGGATCTTGCTTTTTCCCTGAAAATCGGGAGTTTCGGAAGCAAGCCTGGCAAATTTGATCAGCCCTTCGTTGGCCTCGGCTCCACTGTTGCAAAAGAGCATCTTGCCGGCTCCGATTTCGGACACCAGTCTTTGGGCAAGACGGACCTGCTCGGGAATCGAAAAAAGGTTCGAGCAATGAACGATCATTTCCGCTTGCTTGCTGATTTTCTCGGTCCAATGGGGGTGACAATGACCGATGTTCGTCACCGCGATTCCGCTTGTGAAGTCAAGGAACTCTTTTTCTTGCGAATCCCAAAGCCTGGCTCCTTCGCCCCGAATGATTTCAAGAGCGGGACTGGCATAATTTCCTATGAGGAATTTCTTGTGATCGGTCGAGTCCATGGTATTCAGTTGTGGACGATTTCCGTTCCGATACCTTCGTCCGTGAAGATTTCAAGCAAAATGCTGTGAGGAAGACGCCCGTCGATAAAGTGTACCCGGTTAACGCCGGCATTCAAGGCCTCAACTGCGCTGTTGACCTTGGGGAGCATCCCTTTGGAGATCACTTTCTCCTCCTTGAGCGGTTCGACCTGATGGACGGGGAGGCTCGAGAGTAGGGTGGCAGGATCTTCGGGGTCTTTGAGGAGCCCGGGGACGTCCGACAGGTACACAAGCCTTCTTGCCTTGAGGGCGATTGCTATTTGAGCCGCTGCAGTATCCGCATTCACGTTGTAGCATTGACCTCCGGCATCGGATGCGGTGGAGGAGAGGATGGGCATGAGGCCTTCTTCCAAAGCTTCGAGGATCGGTTCGGTTCGAACGGATCCGATGTCTCCCACGTAGCCGAGATCCGGTTCGCTTGCCAATTTCGAGCAGGATAGGACTTCTTTGCCGGGAATCCGTCGGACCCCGCAATCGTGGGAGGAAACGAAGGACGCGACCTCTTCATTGACTTCTCCGTTTAAAACTTCGTCCACTACGCCAATGGTAGCCTTGTCCGTTACTCTCAATCCGTCGATGAAGTTCGCTTCAATCCCTTTTTCGGCTAATTTTCGGGTCACGGCCTTCCCACCGCCGTGAACCACTACGACCTTGATCCCCACGAAATTCAAGAAGACCAAGTCGCGGGCCACTCCGGCTCTTGTTTCGGGGTCGGGTGAGTCCATGAAGCTTCCGCCGTACTTGATCACGAAAATCGATCCGCGAAAGCGCCGAACGTAAGGGAGAGCCTCGACCAAAATACTGGCTTTCTTTTTGCTTTCCTCGACCTCAGCCATCATTCGCTCTTGTTGAAATTAACATATTCCTCACTCAAGTCGTTGGACCAAATTTCGCTTTCCCCCGAACCCAGGTTCAATTCAAGCTTGATGCTGAATTGTTTGCCCGAGACGATCTCTTTCCATTTGCCTTTGTTTTCATGGAGGGGTTCCCCTTTGATCAAGGCGGGGACCTCATTGTATTGCATGTCGAGTTTGTCGATATCCAACCCGACTTTTGCATAGCCGGCGGCGTCCACGATTCTTCCCCAATTGGGATCGGAACCGTACCAGGACGATTTGACCAACAAGGAATTCGCGACGATGCGAGCGACTTTTTCCGCAGCCGGGCCGTCGGGAGCTCCCGCAACCTTGACCTTGACGAATTTCGTGACTTTCTCACCGTCGCTGACGCATTTGCGAGCGAGACAAGCGCAAACGGCATCGACGGCTTTTGCAAATTCCAGTCGAACGCTCTCGGGTTCCTTTTCGATCGAAAGACCAGAAGCCCCGTTGGCCATGAAGAGAACGCTGTCGTTGGTGCTCATGTCCCCGTCGATGGTTATCCGGTTGAAGGACTGACCGACGGCATGGGTGAGAGTCTCTTGGAGAAAGGGATTCGAAACGGCTGCATCGGTGGTCAGAAAAGCGAGCATCGTAGCCATGTTCGGCTCGATCATGCCCGCTCCTTTGACCACTCCTCCAATCGTGATTTCTCCAGTCGACGTCTGGATTTTCGCGGAACAGGACTTCGTGCAAGTATCCGAAGTCAGGATTGCCTCCTGAAAAGCCCTCGCCCCATCCAACTCCGCCTTCACGTCCATGGCTGCATCTCTGATGCCCGAGGTGATCTTGCTGATTGGCAAGCGCACCCCAATACGTCCGGTCGAGCAGACCAGAATTTCCTTTGAATGAAGATTCAAGTGCCGTGCGACTTCGGAAGCCATTTTAGCGGAGTCCGAATCCCCTTGTGTCCCGGTGCAAGCGTTTGCATTTCCGCTGTTGGCTACGATCCCATGGAATTTGGCCGACGGGTCGGACAAAAGAGTCTGGCAATAGCGGACGGGAGCGGCCTTGACGTCGTTGGTCGTGAAGACTCCTGCTACCGAACAAGGCTTTTTCGAGTAGACAATGCCAAGATCGTTCTTTCCGTCGTTTTTGCCATTGACGTCGCAATGCACGCCCGAGCAGAAGAAGCCCCGAGGCTCGGTCAAACCCTCGCCGTTTTCAAAAAATTTCATAGCAGGCCAGCACTTTCTTCGTATCCTTGGCAGACATTCATCGATTGAATGGCTTGTCCGCCCGCACCCTTGATGAGGTTGTCTTCAGCCGAGCAAAGGACGTACCTGCCGGTTCTTTGGTCGGCCTGGACGGAGAGATCGATCCGGTTGGTACCGACGACATGAGCCACATCCGGAAATTCCCCTTCCGGCAAAAGATTGACGAATGGACGCTTACCGAATGTTTTGCCCCAGCAATCGATTACCTTGGTCCGGTCCAAGTCTCCTTGCGCCGGTACCGAGATCGTCGTGCATATTCCCCTGCTCATGGGGGCTAAGTGCGGATGAAAGGAAATCACGACATCTTCGGAAGATCCATCTTGCAGAAGCGAAAGTTGCTCTTCGATTTCGGAGAGATGGCGGTGTTTCGGCAATCCATATGGACCCGCGCTTTCGTTTCTCTCGCAATAAAGGAGTTTTTCGGTGGCATTCCTTCCAGCTCCGCTGATTCCACTCATTGAATTGGCCACGATTCCTTCTTTCTTCACGATTTTTTCTTGAAGAAGAATGGCCAAAGGAACGAGGATGCTCGTGGGGTAGCAGCCCGGAGAAGCAATCAAGGGAGAAATTTCCCAGGAAAGTTCGTGCAGTTCGGGCAAGCCGTAGGACGCCTTTTCCAACCACTCGGGTGCTGGATGAGTTTGTCCGTAGAATTCCTCGTACCTTTCCGGTGAATTGAGCCGAAAATCGGCGGAGAGGTCGATTACCTTCTTGCCTGCCTCTAGAAGGGGAATGGCGAATTCGGCGGCCGTGCCATGGGGTAGGGCGAGAAAGAATAATTCTACGTTCTCGTCTTTGCACAGTTCCTCGATCCTTGGATTGGTGAAACACAGGGCACAGTCTTTTCCCCGCAATTTGGGAATGCAATCTTCGACTTTCTTTCCCTCCAAGGAACGGGACGTCACTCTTTCCAAGGTTGCGTACGGGTGATCAAGGAGAAGGCACACGAGCTCTCTACCTGAATATCCGGAAGCTCCGATTATACATGTTTTCATCGATTTGAGCCTTGAGTTGATTGTCTTTAAATAAACAGACCCCCCGGTTGGAGTTCCGAGGGGTCTTTCGTTAAAGTTTCTTCTTTTCGTTTAGCGTTTCGAGAATTGGAATCTTTTTCTGGCCCCTGGTTGGCCGGTTTTCTTTCTTTCGATTTTGCGGGGGTCACGTCGCAAGTGACCAGCCCTTTTCAACGGTACGCGAAGTTCAGAATCCATTTTTTCCAAGGCCCGGGAGAGACCATGTCTGATGGCCCCTGCCTGACCAACTCCACCACCACCGGAAACGTTAACTGAAACGTCTACGCTGCTGGCCTTTTCGACGGTGGCCAAGGGAGAGAAAGCTGTTTTTCTTTGCTGTTCGGTTTTGCAATAATCGGCAAGGTCTCGACCGTTGATTACAAAGATACCGGTTCCTTCTTTGATTCTGACTCTGGCCGTACTGGTTTTTCTGCGGCCGGTTCCTATGAATTCTACTGATTTTGCCTTGGCGCTCATAATGATGAAATTTCTTTAAATAAGGGGGGAAGGTTGTTGAGCCTCGTGAGGGTGTTCGGAGCCGCGGTAGACTTTGAGTTTCTTGAGCATGGCGCTCGCGAGTTTGTTTTTCGGAAGCATGCCCTTGACTGCGTTTGTGATGATGAATTCGGGCCGTTTTTCACGAAAGTCGGAAACCGTTCTGTATTTCTCGCCGCCCATGTAACCACTGTAGAACATGTACTTCTTTTGGTCCTCTTTGGATCCGGTAAGCTTGATTTTGTCCGCGTTGAGCACGATGACGTAATCACCGGTATCGACATGGGGCGTGTAAATCGGCTTGTTGCGGCCTCGCAGGGCGTTGGCAATCGTTACGGCCAATCGACCAAGGATCTGGTCGGTGGCGTCGACGATCTTCCAATCATGCGTGGCGGTTTCTGGTCTGGCTAGTGTAGTCTTCATCTGAGGAAATTGGGAAAAGGATCAAAATGAATGAAAAGCAATCGTTCGTCAACCGAACAATTGGAAAGTTTCGGGGTTGCCGATCGGGGAACTAGAACTGCCCGGTGCCGAGGTCGGAGAGGGTTTGGTCGTAAAACTTGCGACCGTAACCCATCACCCTGTCGGTGTTGTCGAACACGACCGGCATGTATCTTTGAGCAATGTCCTTGTCGGCCAAAGTGCCAACCGTTCCGCCTTTTCTAATCTTATAAAACCAAACGCTTCCCCAATCATATCCTTCGACGTAATTGGCGATCCCCGAGAGCTCGAAGACCTGACCTTTGGTCATGCCAACGGCAAGCCCCATCAGGTTCTCGATGTTTTCCTTGATCTCCCCGTCATCCTTGGCGAATGGGTTTGACCCACCTCCGCGCGTACAACTCGTCAAGCTGAGCAAAGCTGATAAAAAGAGGAAATAAAATAAGTGGGATTTGGAGTAAAATGCTCTCATAGTAGAACCCTTATTCATGCTTTTTCGAAATTTCGCAATATCAATTTTACCCCTATTGTGGAAGGGGAATTAAAAGGGGCGCTTTGGGAGCGGTCTCGATCAGCTGCCGGAAGAGGCCAGTTTTTCCAATGTTTGGTAGCTGCGGGCTATCATTTCCCTCGGATCGTCCAGCAAGTTGGCGGAAGCCATGGCGTTGTCGAGGAGTTGGGCCGCGACCAAGGATGCAGTCTCTTCGTCCTTGTCCTTGAGTTTGGACAGCCCCCTGATAATGGAATGACCAGGGTTGACTTGAAGTTTGACCGAGGGGGAAGGCATGGCTTCATCCATTCCCTGCATCATTTTCATGACCCGTCTGGCCGAAGCTCCCCCCATTCCGTCACCCCCGACCACGCAAACCGGGCTGTCGATGAGTCTTTCTCCGGTTTCGACCTCGGAGACTTTGTCGCCCAATTTTTCCTTCATCCACTTGCACAAAGACTTGGTCTTTTTCTTGTCCAAGCTTTCCCCGTCTTTTTCCTGATCGAGCTTTTCAAGTTCGAAGTCTTCCGAATCCGCGGATACGATTTTCTTCTCTTTGTATTCCCGGACGGTTTGCATGAGGTATTCGTCAACCGGTTCGGTCAGGAGGAGAACTTCCAAACCGCGGGCGCTCATTGCCTCGAGGTAAGGTCCTGCTTCGATGGACTCCCTGCTTTTGCCAAAAAGAAAGAGAATCTCCTTCTGGTCCTTGGCCATGCGGTCGATGTACGCGTCCAAGCCGGTCAATTTCCCCGCATCCATCGCCGTAGACTCGAAAAGGAGCAATTTGGCCAAGTCTTCGCGGTAGGTAAAGTCGGTCGCGGCACCCTCCTTGATGAGAACCCCGAACTCCTTCCAGAATTCGAGATAGGTTTCTTCCTCTTTCTTGGCTTGTTCGGCCAGAAAGCGGAGGAATCTTTTGGTCAGGACTTGGTTGAGCTTCCGTAAAAGATCGCTGTCCTGCATGGTTTCCCGGGAAACGTTGAGGGGCAAATCCGAGCTGTCGACCACACCCTTGAGAAAACGGAGCCATTCCGGGAACAAGCCCTTGGGTTCAGGGTCGATAAGAACCTTTCGGCAATGAAGGGCGACCTTATTTTCGTTTCTGAACATCCCCATCTTTTCCATGTTCCGTTTGGGAACGAAAAGAAGAGAATTGATTTCCAACGGGGCATCCGCACTAAAGTGCATGCGCATCAGAGGAGCTTCGTAATCATTGGCCTGGAATTTGTAGAATTCTTCGTATTCCTCGTCCTTGATCTCGTTTTTCGAACGCATCCAGATCGCATCGACCGTATTAACCCTCTCGCCATTCACGGAGACGGGGAACTGGACGAAAGCCGAGTATTTCTTGATGATCTCCTTGATTCGGTCCTCCTTGGCGAATTCCGAAAAGTCTTCCTTCAGGTCGATGACGAGCTTGGTTCCCCGTCTTTGTCCTTCGGCGGGTTGGATCGAGTAAGAACCGTCTCCCTTGCTTTCCCAGCATTGCCCAGTCCCCTCGGCGTGCCATGACCTCGTGTAAGCCTGAACATTGTCGGCCACCATGAACACGCTGTAAAAACCGACCCCGAACTTTCCGATCAGGGCATCGTTCTTTTCTCCGTCCGCCTTGATGGCCTCCATGAATTCCTTGGAGCCGGAATGGGCAATAGTGCCGAGATTTTCGACCAATTCTTCCTCGGTCATACCGATTCCAAAATCCTGAATGGTCAGTTGATTGGCCGAATCGTCGGTCGTGACGTTGATTTCATGTTCCAACCCGTCGTCGAAAACGTCCTTCTCGGTCAATTGGAGCCTGCGTAACTTTTCCAAAGCATCGGATGCATTGGAAATCAATTCCCGGACGAAGATTTCTTTGTCCTTGTAAAGGGAGTTGACGACGATATCGAGTACCTGCTTGGTCTCGGCTTGGAATTCGTGGGTGGTTGGTTTTTTACTCATGATTTTCGAAAAAACCCTTTAACCTAATAAGTTGGCGTTTTTCAGCAAGCGCGAACTTTTGCTCGGCTTCCCGACTTTTCACTCTTGCGGGGAGTCGGGTTCTTGATCCCGTTCGAATTTTTTCCTGAAGTATTCGTAGGCCTCGTTGATTTCCTTGGCTTTGGTCTCGGCTACCTCTCGGATCTCGGGGCCCATGGCGCTCACCCGGTCCGGATGATACTGGGCGATCAGTTTCCGGTACGCCGACTTGATTGCCTCTTCGGCATAAGGTTTTTCGAGGCCCAAGGTTTCCGCAAACCCGGCCTCCATTGGATCGAAAGAGGATTCCGGTTGAACCGAGGCAAAGGTTTCGCCACTTTGTCCGCCCTCGCTTTTCTCTTCGTCCTTCGATTCGGAAGGCTCTTTTTCCCCAGTTTTCTGCTCCTCTTTCTTGGACTCTTTGGCCCGCTTGCGGTCGTCGGATTCCGTTTCATCGCCTTCGGATACCTTGACTTCTTCTGTTTCCCGCGGGATCTCGGGTTCTTTTTCCTTTGGTTCGAATCCAAGAAAGGAATCAAGTTTCCAAAACATCCACCACGAACACACGAAAATCAAAGCCCAGGAAACCTTTTCCAAAGTGGTCGTAATCGTGTTCGGGTCTGCTCCGAAAAGATCCCTCCACAACATGGACTCCCGGTAAAACTCATGCAACTCCCGGCTCAACCACTCGGCCGTCAGAACGGACAAGGCAAAAGCCAAGACACCACCGTAGAAAAGTTTACCGCTCCAGCGGGCCAATGTCGTTTTTTCACTCATTCCAACTCGTACCCAAGCTTTTTCCGAACAAGGACCCTGCTAAGGATGGACGCATCTGTCGCATTTTCCTTGGAATCAATCCGTCCAGGATAAGGGCGAACTCAACCGGGAAAGCGACCCGAGCAGGTTTGGTAGAGATAAAGGGCCACACCCCCCAAGACGATGACGAGCCATTTTTTTGCTCTTTGCATGGACAATCATCCTGCCCAAGGAAAGCCGGATGTCAAATGGCAACGAATCGCGGATCCTTCCGTCACTGAGACGATGGATGGAAGGGTGCAGGGTGATTTTGAAGAGAGAAGATTGAAGGGGGAAGAGTGCAACGGGGCAAGGGATTGAATCTCTGATCGTTCCTTTTGCCCACCATCTTGTCATCGCGAGGGCGCAGCCCGTGGCGATCCACTGGTCTTCAGAAACCGAACCGCATCCCCCGTGCGCGTCACTCGAGACACGATGGATTGCCGCGTCACGTTGTTCCTCGCAATGACAGAGTGTGTTGTCATCGCGAGGGCGTAGCCCGTGACGACCCACTGAGGATAACCGTTGGGGCCAGAGATGGTGGTAGGGGTCGGATTCGAACCGACGAACGCGCGAAGCGGGCGGATTTACAGTCCGCATCCTTTAGCCACTTGGATACCCTACCAGCCAAAGAAGGTAGAATATTAGATTAGTTTTTCCGACTGGCAAGACGATAGTACGAATGAGAAATATTTATTTCGGGGCTTGCTTGTCCCTGCGGCATCGTCAAAATTCAAACCATGACCCCTTTTCCGGGAAAGTCCGTGATCGGGCTGACGGGGGGTATTGCTTGCGGGAAATCGACCGTTCTCGAAATTTTTGCCAAGAACGGCTGGGAAGCAATATCGACCGATCAGTTGGCCGGAGAAATTCTTGCTTCCGACAAGCAGGTTGCCAGCCTGTTGATGGAGAGGTGGGGCCCGTCCATTATCGAAGAGCGAGGAATCGTTGACAAAAAGCAGATAGCTGAAATAGTATTCAATTTACCCCACGAAAGATCTTGGCTTGAATCCATTCTTCACCCGCTCGTAAGGGCGGCATGGCAAACCAAAATCGAAAAGAGTGAAAACTCATTGTTCGTGGTGGAGATTCCCCTTCTTTTCGAAAATGATCTTCAATCCCATTTTGCTCACGTTATCTCACTGTTTGCATCCCGAGAAGTCCAGGTCGCAAGGTTGCTCGACCGGGGGCTTGGCTTCGAACAGGCAGGGGGTCGTCTCGATGCTCAATTGCCCACTGAAAAAAAGGCCGAGCTTGCGGATTCCATCCTTCTTGGAAGCGGCTCTCCTGAGTTTTTGGAACGGCAAGTCCTTTACTTTTTGAAATCTTTTACCAGCAAGCCCAAACCTCAATAATATCTTTTATGCCAACCAAACGCACGACCAAGAAAAAAGAAAGCGATGACGACGCTCTCGAAAAGGAAGCCTCTTCCGCTCCTCCCGAAACATCCCCGGAACCCGAAGCTCCGGAACCCAAGCCCGAAAAGCCCAAGTCCGAAAAGAGTCCCGAGCCTTCCGAGAACAAGGGCGATACGCAGTTGTTCTTCAGTACCGATGGTTCCGAATCCGAGACGGAAAAGCCGAACCCTTATCTGGAAGAGGATTCCGGGAGCGCCGACCCTAAAAAGAGTCCGGAGCAAACCCAAAACGGTGAACAGGGCGATGGGAAGCAGCAGGGAGGGAATCCCCCCAAACAGGGAAACCCGAATCAACAGAAGAAACAAGGCCATCAAGGCCAGCATGGTCAACACGGTCAACACGGTCAGGGCAACCGCCATGGCAAGAAGCAGAATTGGCAGGACAAGAAGAAAAACCAAAACCCAAACCAAAAGAACAGGTCCCGCCAAAAATTCAAGAAACCCAAGCGTCTTCCTTACGAAGAAACCGAGGTCAAGCCTTTGGAGATCGGCAACCTCATGGAAAACGAGGAACTCAGAACCGAAGCCGGCATCTCCGCTCTCGCCGAAGTTTTCGTTTCCGCGGAGTCCCCGCCGATTGTTTTGGACGAGCTTTTGCCGTTGAATTTGCAAGAGCTCAAGGCGAAGGTCACGGAGCTTGATTTGGATCTCGAATTGGCGGCGGCTCCTCTGCGGGAAGAGATTTTTGACGCATTGTTGGATGCCTGTCTCGAGAAAGTGGTTCCCGTGCGGATATCTGGAATCCTCGAAGTGATGCAGGATGGTCATGCCTTTTTGCTTCAGGAGAAGGATAATTACCGCCTCAAATCCCAATGCCCTTTCGTCCCCGCTCCCTTGGTCAAGTCGCTGGGATTGAAGACGGGACACTTGGTTCAGGGCTTCGTTCGCCCTAAAATGGAGGAGTCCAGCTGCCCTGTTCTCGTTCAGGTCGAACAGGTGATGAATGGCGCTCCCGAGGAAGCTTCCCGCATAACGCCTTTTACCGAACTGGTTCCCTACTATCCCTTGGAGAGAATTTTTCTCGAGACCAAACCCGACGTCGAGTGGGATAACGTCTCGATGCGCGTGGTTGATTTGGTTTCGCCCATCGGTTTTGGTCAACGTGGTCTCATCGTGGCACCCCCGAGAACGGGAAAGACCGTTCTTCAGCAGGCTATCGCCCGTGCCTTGCGAGTCAACAACCCGAAGACTCACCTGATCGTGTTGCTCGTCGACGAGAGGCCCGAGGAAGTCACCGATTTCCGACGGCAGGTGCCTGATGCCGAGGTCATTGCCTCGACCTTCGACGAGAGCGCCGAAAGTCATGTTCATGCGGCCGAAATCGTGATCGAAAAAGCCCGCCGCATGGTCGAGTGCGAGCAGGACGTTGTGATTTTGCTCGATTCCATCACCCGGATGGCCCGGGCCTACAACACCACCATGCCGAACAGTGGGAAAATTTTGAGTGGTGGCGTGGAGGCGACTGCCCTGCAACGTCCCAAAAGGTTCTTCGGCTCGGCCCGTAATATCGAGGGTGGGGGAAGCCTTACAATTCTAGGTACGGCTTTGGTGGAAACCGGAAGTAAGATGGACGAAGTGATTTTCGAGGAATTCAAGGGAACGGGTAATATGGAGCTTCATTTGGACCGGGAACTCTCGAACAAGAGAATCTTCCCCGCTTTGGATTTTGAAAAAAGCGGGACCCGAAAAGAAGAGCTTCTCTATCATCCCGATGAGTTGACCAAAATCTATTCCCTCCGTCGTTCGCTCAAGGGCGTGCCACCCGTGGAAGCGATGGAAATGTTCATTCAACGGGTTCGCAAAACGAAAAACAACCCCGAGTTCCTTATGGGACTAGGGCGTTAGTTTAATGAGGGTTTGCTTTTCGGGAATTTTACGATACCGCTTGAGAGCGGATAACGAAAGATTGCCATGAACCAAACCGATGAATTCGTCCTCGATGCCTTGCGGGAGCAAGGTTTGGTTACGGATGAGTTGATTGCTGAGGTCAATACGGCGGTTCAAACCAAGTCGGATAATCCGATGGGAGGGCAGGAACTCTTCTTCATGGATGAAATTCTCGCCAAAACCGGGCTTCCCAAAGAGGATTTGGTGAACTACCTTTCCTCCGAGTTGAGCATGGAAGCCGTCGACCTGTCTCAGGTCAACCCAACGGAAGAAATCGTCGGATTACTCACGCCTGATTTGGCAAGGCAGTTCGAGGCCTTGCCCTTGGACGCGACTGGAGCGGAAATCGAGCTAGCGTTAGGCGATCCCCTGGACTTTTTGGAAAATGGGCAGTCTGCCTTGGAATTTCACCTCAAGAAATCGATCAACCCCAAGGTCGCCTATCGGGGGGACGTGCTCGAAGCCATAGATCACGCCTATGGATCGGCCGAAGACCGCAAGTTGAACGATTTCTTCGAGGGGATGAGCGACGATGACATCGAAATCGGAGACGGAGTTCGGCCGGAGGACGTAAGCGAAGAGGATGCACCCATCATCAAGTACGTGCATTCCGTGATCAAGGATGCCTTGGAGATGAGAGCTTCCGATATTCACATGGAACCTTTGGAGAAAAAGTTCCGCATCCGGTTCAGGGTGGACGGCAAATTACAGGAACAACCCGATCCTCCGAAACGACTTCAGCCTTCCATTATTTCGCGCACGAAGCTCATGGCAAACGTCAGTTTGGCCGAAAAAAGAGTACCCCTGGACGGACGGATCAACGTCAAGGTCGGGGAGAAGGTCATCGACCTGCGGGTCTCCACCCTGCCGACCGTTCACGGAGAGAGTATCGTCATGCGTATTCTCGACAAGGAAAGCCTGAGCTTGGGATTGCCCCAACTAGGCTTCTTTTCCGATGATCAGGAAGTATTCGAAAGCGTCATATCGATGCCGGACGGCATTTTTTTAGTGACCGGACCAACCGGTTCGGGTAAATCGACCACTTTATATTCCGCCTTGAACGCCATTAACAAGCCTGATCGGAAAATCATTACAGTCGAGGATCCGGTGGAGTACGAGGTCGCCGGCATCAATCAGGTACAGGTCCGGGCGGACGTGGGCATGACCTTTTCGGCCGCCTTGCGGGCCATGCTTCGGCAAGCTCCGAATATCGTCATGGTGGGTGAGATTCGAGACCTCGAGACTGCGGAGATTGCCATTAACGCCTCCTTGACCGGACATATGGTTTTTAGCACTCTTCACACCAACGACGCACCGAGCGCGGTATCCAGGTTGATAGACATGGGGGTCAAGCCATTCCTTGTTTCCGCATCCCTACGGGCTGCTTTAGCCCAAAGATTGGTCCGTTCCATTTGTCAGAGTTGCAAGCAACCGTATGAAGCCAATCCAAGTGAATTGGCAATTTTGGGCGTCAGCGAAGACCAAGCTGGATCGGCGAGTTTCATGCATGGCACCGGATGCGAAAAATGCGGGGACAAAGGATTCAGGGGTAGAAAAGGCGTTTTCGAGATTTTTGTGGTCAACGATGAAATCGAGGAAATGATTTATCACAACGTCAGTATCGTCGAACTTCGAAAGAAAGCCCGTGAAATGGGAATGCGCACCATGCGCGAGGACGGTTTCCGCAAGGTCTTGGCCGGGGTCACGACTCTGGATGAAGTGCTGATGGTAACAACTGCGGAAGAGTGAGGTAACCCAAACATGCTTTATCAAGATTACAACGCTTCTATCCGGGATATTTTCAAGCAGGTCGAAGGGGTTTCGCAGCACGGACTCGAGCAATTGTACGATGAGGATGTCAGGGAAGGAAAAAGATCGTACGCCGAAGCCATCATTAACGCGGGGCTCGCCTCGGCGGAGGACGTGTTCAGCCTGGTCGCCCAATTTCTCGGTTACGAACTGCAAATCGGGGAAGTTGCGGAAATCGATGAAGAGGCCTTGAGGAGCATCGAACCCGAGGTCGCCCGAAAATACAAGATCGTCCCCCTTTATTTATCCGAGGGTGGGGTTCACTTTTTGGCGGCCGATCCTTTTAACTCGGGAATCATCGACGATCTGACCTTTGCATTGGACCTTGAGATTCATCTGATCGTCTGCGACCCCAATTACGTGGAGAATCTTTTGGATGCCCATTACCCCAAGGACGAAAGCACCATGGGAGATCTTTTGGGGCAGGTTGGTCTGCAGGACTTCGAGGGATTGGACGACTCCAAGGAAAACGATCTTACGGATGCCGCCAACGAGACCCCCATCATTCGGTTCGTCAATTTGGTCATTCAGCAGGCTATTCGCGCTCAGGCATCCGACATTCACTTCGAGCCTTTCGAGGAGGAGTTCAAGATCCGCTATCGGGTGGACGGCGCGCTTTATGAGATGTCACCGCCGCCCAAGACCTTGGCCCTTCCTGTCATTTCGAGAATCAAGGTGATCGCGGACTTGAACATAGCCGAGCACCGAATTCCGCAGGATGGACGGATCAAGCTGACGATCGAAGGGCGGGCGGTTGACTTGCGGGTTTCCACTCTGCCTACTCAATTCGGGGAAAGCGTGGTTTTGCGTGTTCTCGACAAATCGGCCGTCAACTTGGACCTCGACAACCTCGGTCTTCCCGAAGACGTCAAAACGGGCATCCGCGACGCGGTTCGTCGACCAAATGGAATTTTCATCGTTACGGGTCCGACCGGTTCGGGAAAAACAACCACTCTTTACAGCGCGTTGCGGGAAGTCAACGAGGTGGAAACCAAATTGCTCACGGCCGAGGATCCGGTTGAGTACGAACTGGAGGGCATCATGCAAGTTCCGGTCAATCACCAAGTGGGCCTGGATTTCTCGAGAGCCCTGAGGGCATTTCTTCGTCAGGACCCGGACAAAATCATGGTCGGGGAGATCCGAGACATCGAGACGGCCCGCATCGCTGTCCAAGCTTCTTTGACTGGTCACGTCGTCTTGAGTACTCTGCATACCAACGATGCTCCCGGCGCGATTACCCGATTAATCGACATGGGCTTGCAACCTTTTCTTTTGTCGGCTTCGCTCGAGTTCGTTTTGGCTCAGCGGCTTGTTCGCAAAATATGTTCAAGCTGCAAGCAGGATTACGTACCCGAAAAGGATCTCTTGGAAAACCTCGGTCTCAATCAAAATGAAATTGGCGAACGG
>PBMI01000059.1 GCA_002722545.1 Opitutia bacterium
ACGGTATGAGTTCGTCCGGAAGCAACGACGAAATCATCGGGTTTGTCAAACTCCGTGATTTTTCTCATGGCATTCACATAGTCCTTTGCATGACCCCAGTCTCTTTCGGAATCCAAGTTTCCCAACTTAATGACGTCCGATTGACCGCGATGAATTGCAACGGCTTGTGAAATAATTTTTTGGGTTACGTACTCCTTACCTCTGCGAGGTGATTCGTGATTGTAGAGAATTCCGGAACAGGCGAAAACACCCTCGTTTTCCCTGAATGATTTACAAATATGAAAGCCTGCTAACTTTGATATCCCATAGATTGAGCGAGGATTGAAAGGAGTGGATTCATTTTGCGGGGATGTCTCTGTATGACCGAAGATTTCGCTTGAGGCGGCAAAATAGAAACGGCATTCAGGCGCGAATCTCATGACCGCCGACAAAAGAGCGTGAGTGGATCCCAAATTAGTGTCCAAGGTCGCGTATTCCTGTTCGATTTCATAGGAAACGAATGATTGGGCTCCCAGGTGATAAAGGAAATCGGGTTTGATCTCACGGACAACCTCGAAGAGTGCAGTTTGACTTTCCAAAGAGCAAGGGTGGAGAGTCAATTTATCCAAAAACGGGGAAATTCGAGTCAGCTTGACATGGGGAACTTCCAAGGAAGTTCGGCGAACCAATCCATGAACTTCATAACCTTCACTTACAAGGCTCTCAGCCAAGTAAGAACCGTCTTGCCCTGATATTCCGGAGATTAAGACGCTGGGCATCAATGTTATTATTTCAAGCTACCGCTCTTGGCCGTTTGCTCGTTGCAAGGCCAATCAGGCAAGAAGATGGGGTTTGTCTTTGGCAAATTTATCCGATGCCCATCGGGTGAGCGCTGGGAAAATCTACAATATCCTCGTTGATTTCGACCTCTCGGGGTTGTCCGAGGATTTCAAAAAGTATCTTTATTCTTTCTCGGGCGGGTATCAATTGAGTAACCGTGCCTTCACCACCGGCAAAAAGACCTGAAATGACCGTTACTTTATCTCCTACCTTGTGCGGTTGGTCGGGGATTTCCAAGAGTCCATCGGGCGAAATGAGTCGTAGCTCGATCATTACTTGCGGTGGGACATGGACGGGTACTTCCTTGCGCCTTACGACATACCCAACCCCCCTGGCATAATGTACGTTTCGGATATGCAAAATTGGGTCAAACCGAGCAAACATATAGCCAGGAAAAAGAGCTTTGGCCGAAAAAACTTTAGCTTTAGGAGGACGGATTGTCCGAGGTAAAAAAACTTCAACGTTTTGAAGGGTTTGCAACGTTGCCGCGGCTACCATTTCCATCCGAGGTTTAGTTCGGATGCAATACCAACCTTCCGACCAATCCTTCAGTTCTTCTTGAGTTTGGTTCATAACTTCAGTAAGCCGGCGAGGGCGGGAAGCAAACGTCCGCCTGCTTTTGTGAGCCGTCTTAGTTTTTCAATGCGAACTGCATAAAATTCATCTTCTTCATGCGATTGCTCCGGAAGTGATTTTTCCATCCGACTGATTCGATCTTTTGCACTATCCAAGTGGGGCATGATTTCGTCTTTGATAAAGTTTGAAAACAATCTCCGGAATTCAGTTTCTGCAAAGTAATGATCCCTGCGGTCTCCTGCAACGTAGGCCGTTCGTACCGCCTTCAGGGAACGGAGAGTACGAAGGCCCTGACTAGCCGAACCAATACTTATTTCAAGCCGGGAGGCGATTTGATCCATCGGCAGAGAGTCTTTGGAGAAATACAGCAATCCATAAATTTCTCCAACCGATCGGGGCATCCCTAACATACTCATCAGGCGGACGAAAAAATCGATTGATTCGAGTTCGAGGTTGCGTGCGTTAATTACAGCACTTGATTCTGTTTGAAGATTTGCCGGCACCGTCATACTTTCATTCATTTCAAAAAAAAATGAAATAAGCAAGTTATTACTTTAGTGAAACCCCTGAGCGAGGTTTTGATACCGTATCGTCTTGGGCAAATAGTTCCTTGCACTGTATTTGGATTTTCGGCATTGTGTATATGCTTCTAAATTTTCTTATGCCCAACCATAGAGATCGTGGATATGCTCTCATGCACAAGTTATTTCTGCTTGTGTTTGTTTTTTCGTGGTTTTGGTTTTGTTTGTATCTTTGGGAGATGTGGGAGCATTCTTTGATTAACCTGCCTTGGAATTATGCCTTAGTTGCGGGTGCGGGCCTCATCGTTTCGACTTTCGGAACACTTCAAAATTACGGGTCTTTTTTCATCAAGAGCGGATGGCGAAGAATTCGTGAATCGGTCATGAAGGCTAATTTTCAAACCTCTCTCATCGCCTTTTTCGTTTTTGCATCTTATTTTGCAACCAAGGACAAGGAAACTAGTCGACTGTTCTTGGTTTTTTATCTTACCACATGCTGGCCTTTGTTGGTCAGTTCCAATTTTGCGCTCCCTGGGCTTTTCAAACGGTTGATCGGATTCCGTTCGATTAGCAAGAGAAGCGTTATCCTCGGAGAAGCCACTGCGTTGGACGGACTGAGCAATTGGATAACCAGGCATTCGAGTCATGGCTTTAGTTTTGCGGGAACCTTTTCAACCTGCGAAAAGGCACCGAGTACCGTTCAACTGCCATGGCTTGGTTCTTACGCCAAACTTGAAGGTTTTTTGCAGAAGAATAAAATTCACCAACTCGTCATTTTGCCTGACCGAAACATGGACGACTGGATCCCTTTTGTCACGGACTTGGCTAGCCAGCACGGTTGCAGGGTACTCATTTATAATTCTCTGTCCGGTTTTTTCGATTCCCGCCTAGTTTTTGTAGAGGAATCGGGAAGACAGTTTTTCTCTTTGCAAAACGAACCTTTGGAAAGCCCTTTTAATCAAATGCTCAAAAGATCCTTTGATCTGTGCGTAAGCTTGCCTGCTCTTCTTTTCATTCTTCCGCTTTGTATGGTGCTTGTTAAGATGTTCCAAGTATTTCAGGCATCCGGGCCCTTGTTCTTCAGGCAAGAGCGAGTTGGCTTGGCCGGCAAGCGATTCGTCATATGGAAATTTAGATCGATGGTGCATGATGAAGCCAAGACCCGAGACGAAGCGATACAAGCCTCTCCCGGAGATAAGAGAGTGTTTGGTTTCGGACGCTTTATGCGCCGATTCAGCATCGATGAAGTTCCTCAATTTTTGAATGTTTTGAAAGGAGAAATGAGCTTGGTTGGACCGAGACCGTATTTGGCTGAGCATGATTATCTTTTTCAACGTGACTACAAAGCTTACCGTATTCGACAATTCGTAAAACCCGGCGTGACGGGCCCTGCCCAATGCAGAGGGTTGCGTGGTGAGTTTACGGATCCTGCACTTGTTCGCCAAAGGATCGAGCTTGATTTCAATTATGTCGGCAATTGGTCGATTTGGTTGGATTTTGAAATCGTGCTCAGGACGGTCGGTCAAGTTTTGTTCCCTCCCAAAAGCGCTTGCTGAAGCATTTGTGAATCCTTCCGTAAGAGGGGATGGTCCGGCAGTCGGCAAAAGGAGAATTCTTGGTATCGACTTTTTTTCAGGTTCGTTGTCGGATGCCGTTTTTGAAGCAAATCGCGGCGGTTTGTGTGTTGCTCCGTCTGGTCCGGGATTAGCGGATGATTTGATTAAATGTTCGTTCTATTCACGCGCGGTGACTGAAGCCGAGTTGGTTTTACCGGATAGCGGGTTGATGTGTTTGTGGGCCAATTTTTTCACCCGTAAACCAATCAAAAGGATTTCGGGTTTGGCTTTTTTGCGGGCCTATCTTTTCGATCAAGACGTTTCGCTTCACGATGCCTTTTGGGTCATGCCCGATCAGGAGCAAAGCGAAGCCAACCGTAAATGGATTAAAAAGGAGCTTGGACAGTTTATAGAAGAGGATGCGTGTTACGTAGCTCCAACCTATGCCAAGACCGGTGCGATTGAAGATCTTGAGCTCTTGGCTCAACTTCGAGAAATTCGTCCCAAGACGATTTTTATTCAACTTGGAGGTGGGGTGCAGGAAAGACTTGGTTTTTATCTGCGCGAAAACCTTTCCTTCTCATCCGTCATTTTGTGTACGGGAGCTGCCTTGGCATTTCTTTCGGGAACACAGGCAAGAATACCGAATTGGGTGGATCGTTTTTACATGGGATGGATGGTGCGGTGTTTGGTCAATCCTAAGGTATTTGTTCCCCGGTATCTCAAGGCTTTCACCTTAATCGGTCTTTTGGCTAAAAATGGAAGCGCTCTCCCCGAGGTAGTTGACTCTTTTTCTCAAAATTGAATTGCTTGGGGATGAAACGTCCGAATGAAATAATAATGACTGGAAGTGGAAAAAAAGCTTCGGTCAAGGCTCTTGGTTGTCGCCTCAATCAGTATGAAGCATTGGCAATGGAAGGAAAACTAAAAGCCGCCGGCTATGAGATTGTGTCCTATGGGGAGGACGCCGATTTGGGTGTAATTAATTCTTGCACCGTAACGAATGAGGCTGATGCGAAATCAAGAAACGCAATTCGACGTTTCATTCGTAAAAACCCCGAAGCAATGACGGTTGTCGTCGGGTGTTATTCGCAAATGGCCGCTAACCGAATTGCCATGATTGATGGGGTTGATTACGTCATAGGAAATCATGATAAGTTGAATTTCCTAGATTATCTCACCGATGATAAGCCGGCAACTCCCGTTATCGTAAGGGAAAGAATCAGTCGTGAGGATTTCAGCATCGGTTTTGTCGGGGACCCTGATTTTGAACAAAGAGCCAACCTTAAAATTCAAGACGGATGTGATTTTATGTGCTCCTTCTGCGTAATTCCTTTTGCCCGAGGAAGAGCCCGCTCACGAGATTGGGAGGATTTGTTCGAGGAGGTAAGACAAATGATAAGAAAAGGCGTACGTGAGTTCATTCTTACAGGGGTAAACTTGGGTACTTATGAATCGTCGGGGAATGACTTCCTTACCTTGGTTGAAGCTTTGGCCGATTTGCGGGGGGTTGACAGGTTGAGAATAAGCAGTGTCGAGCCGACAACCATACCGCACGAGCTTTTTGACATGATGGCTGATCCTGGTCATTCACTTATGCCATACTTGCACATACCAATGCAGTCCTGTTGTGATCGAACCCTTGCCGGAATGAAAAGAAAATATGGCATGAAGGAAATGACTGACTTTTTTGATAGAGCCGTCCAAGCAATTCCTCAATTGTGCCTTGGCACCGATCTGATGGTGGGTTTCCCAGGGGAAACGGAAAGCGAGTTTGAGGAAACTTGCGAACGCTTCCTCGAGTTGCCCTTTGCTTATTGTCATGTTTTTACTTTTTCAGAGCGGGCGGGGACACCGGCGGCTAAAATGGATAAGCAACTGCAAATGGAAGAGAAGCGCTTGCGTAGCGCTCGTTTGCGCAGGCTCTCCGCAGCCAAGAGGATGAGCTTTCATGAAAAGCAACTGGGACAGGTATTTCGAGTGCTTTTGGAAAACCCCAAGGACGAATTTTATTCAGGTTACACAGATCATTACGTCAGGGTGGTCGTTCCCCAGGCTCCCGCAGGGTTGGAAAACCGAATGGCTCTCGTTGAAATGGAGAAAGCTACCCCAGAGTTTATCGAAGGAAGCCTACTGTCATATGAGGGGGAGTGACGAAAAATCCGAATTTTCTTAACTTTTCGACATCAGGTTTACCCTTTGCGCTTGCCCAACTACTCTTCAGCCTGTCTTTATCTGTTGATGGCGAAAATCTTACTTTGCGATGGGCACAATTTAGCCTTTCGAGCCTTTTACGGTATCCGCGAACTGAGTCGTTCGGACGGTTTTCCAACCAATATGGTTCATGGTTGGTTACGCTCCTTTTGGAGACTTGAGGATGATTGCTCCCCAGAGCAAATTTGGGTGTTTTTCGATAAAGGTGGTTCCAAGCGAAGAGAAGATATTTTGCCTTCCTACAAAGCTAATCGAGGTCTTCCACCAGATGGTTTCTCCGAGCAATTGAATTGGGTGAAGCGTTTGACGACGGCTCTCGGATATGGTTGGAGAGAGCAGGAAGGATTGGAGGCAGATGATCTTATTGCCTCGGCCGTTCGCAAAATGTCGGCAGAGGAAAATAATTTGCTTATCGTCAGTTCCGATAAAGACTTAAGTCAGTTGGTGAGTCCAAATACTAAGCAGCTTCTCCCTCCTCCTACCGCCAACCCCAAGTTAGGTTGGCGTTTGCTTGATGAGGCTGGGGTGAAGGACAAGTTCGGTGTTTCTCCGTCTGGCATACTTGATTACCTTTCGATTATAGGAGACCAATCCGATAATATTCCCGGTCTTCCGGGAGTTGGACCGAAGACTGCTCTCAAATGGATGAGTGAATATGGGGACTTGGAGAGTATCATTGAAAATGCCGGACGTTTGGCTCCAAAGAGATTCTGTAGCGTAGTCTATGAAATGAGAGCCGATTTGCTTAGAAACCGTGAGCTTGTCCGCTTGGAGTCTGACCTTGATTTGGACATGAGTGACTGTCCGTCGGTCAATATGGAGGAAATAAAAGAAATTTTGCTCGAATTGGAAATGAACAAATCGTGGGAAGAGTCCTGTCGTCGATATAGTTGATTCATCCACTTCAATTTTCTTGCTATGATCGATCAAAAAGGCTGTTTTAGGAGCCTTTTAAAATGTGCGCGCTACTAAATTTCGGTCTTCCCAAGGGTAGCTTGGAAGAACCCACTGTCAAGCTGTTCGGCAAAGCTGGATTTCGAATAACGAAGGGATCTCGATCTTACACTCCTTGCTGGGATGATCCAGACCTCGAAGGTCGTTTTGTAAGAGCTCAGGAAATGAGCCGGTATGTCGAAGACGGTTTTTTTGATTGCGGTCTAACCGGAAGAGATTGGGTGAAGGAAAACGAGTCCTCCGTCGAAATCGTTGCTGACCTCATTTACAGTCGTGCCTCAAACCGCATATCCAAATGGGTTCTTGCCGTGCCCGAGCAATCTGATATCCATAATGTTTCTGACTTGAGCGGCAAGACGATCGCAACTGAATTGGTTAACGTAACTCGTTCCTACCTCGATGAAAACGGGGTCGAAGCAGAAGTCGAGTTTTCCTGGGGAGCAACGGAGGTCAAAGTTCCTGAATTGGTTGATGCGATCGTGGACCTTACTGAAACTGGAAGTTCACTTCGTGCAAACAAGCTTAGAATCGTGGATGTCCTCATGGAGACCAACACTGTTCTCATCGCCAACAAGTCCACCTGGGCGGACCAGGAAAAAAGAGCGAAAATCGAAAATATTGCTCTCATGCTCAGTGCTGCTCTGGAAGCTGACACCAAAGTAGGGCTCAAATTCAATCTTGAAAGATCAAAGTTGGATGAAGTGTTGCAGAAGGTTCCCTCCCTGCGCAAACCTACTGTATCCTCCTTGAGTGACGAATTATGGATTGCTTTGGAAACGGTTATCGAGAAAAAAGTTTCCCGTGAGTTGATTCCTATGCTCAAAAGAATGGGAGCCGAGGGAATCGTTGAGTTTCCTTTGAATAAAATCGTACCCTGAGCACAACTCGCAAACAAGTTGTGGCCTTTTGCTTTTTTGCACTTGCGTGAAGTGGTCATTGAGTATTTGGTGATAGCTTGCCCATTTTTGTTCTTTATAACTAGTTAATATCAACCTTTAACCCCATTTTTATCAGCTGTTCGCTTAAGTTAGCGATTTTGCACTGGTGATTTTGGACTAAAATTATATCTCATTATGAGTGCTTTGATGGAAGAATTGCTCCAAGAGAGCAAAATCGAATTATTAAAAGAAGGTTCCGTAATCTCCGGGACCATAATGGAAATCAGACCTACCGAAGTCGTAATTGATTTTGGTGGAAAAGCCGAAGGTACTATACCTGCCCATGAATTCCTTGATCTTGGTGAATTGGAGATCGGATCCGACTTGGAAGTCTATTTGGAACGATTGGAGGATCGGGATGGTAACCCTCAACTTTCCTTCGACAAAGCCGAGCAAAAGAAGAATTGGGAAAAGATCGTCAACACTTGCGAGGAGGGTTCGGTTATTACTGGCCGTGTTCGCTCGAAGGTGAAAGGCGGACTTGTGGTCAACATTGGCGTAGATGCCTTTTTGCCTTCATCTCAGGTCGACATTCAGGCTCCTAAGAATTTGGATCAATTCGTGGGCCAAACTTTCGATTTTAAAGTCGTCAAAATCAATCGTGAACGAAAAAACATTGTCGTTTCACGCAGAGAACTGATTGAAGAAAGACGACAAGACAAGAAGCGCGAAATTCTTTCCAAGATCAAACCAGGCGAAACTCGTCGTGGAATGGTCAAAAACATCACTGATTACGGTGCCTTCATTGATTTGGACGGTCTCGACGGACTTCTTCACATAACCGACATGAGCTGGGGGCGCGTCTCCCATCCAAGCGAAATGGTTAAAACTGGTGAAGAAATCACGGTTTGCATCATCGATATCGACCAAAACAGAGAACGCGTTTCCCTTGGACTCAAACAACTGTCGTCCAATCCATGGGATGACATCGAGAAGAAGTTCCCAATCAACGCCAAGGTCAGAGGCAAGGTTGTCAATCTTGTGCCATATGGAGCTTTTATCGAGTTGGAGGAAGGAGTCGAAGGACTCGTGCACGTCACGGAAATGTCATGGACCAAGAGAATCACCAAGCCAAGCGAAGTCTTGAGCGTTGGAGATGAGGTTGACGCCGTTGTTTTGGGAATACAAAAGGATGATCAAAAGATTTCCCTCGGTTTGAGGCAGTTGGATGTCAACCCTTGGGATATGGCTACACATAATTATCCCCCTGGTGCTCGTGTCCGTGGAAAGGTTAGAAACCTTACCTCTTACGGTGCGTTTGTGGAACTCGAAGAAGGCATTGACGGGATGGTTCACGTTTCTGATATGAGTTGGACCCGTAAAATTAACCATCCTAGTGAAATGGTTAAGAAGGGCGACGAGGTGGACGCGATTGTTGTCGAGGTTGATGTTGAGAATCAGCGTATTTCCTTGGGTATGAAGCAACTTACCCAAGATCCTTGGGAAGATATCGACCGCTTGTATCGCTTGGGTGACGTGATCAAGGGTAAAGTCGCAAGAGTCGCCGGTTATGGTGCATTCATTGAGCTTGATAACGATATCGATGGCCTTGTTCACATCAGCCAAATCAGCGAGGAACGCGTTGAAAAGATTAAAGATTTCCTCAATGAAGGAGACGAGGTTTCCGCTCGGGTTATTAAAATTGACAAGGACGAGCGCCGAATCGGTCTCAGTGTAAAGGCTGCCGATTACGATGAAGATGCTTTGGCCAAGGAAGTCGCAGCATACGATGAGGTAGGAGAAGACTTGACCACCTCCCTTGGTGATTTACTTGACGAAGCGACCGCATCAGATTCCGAAGAAAGCGAAGAAAGTTAAATAGTTTTCCCTGCAAACGGGCTCACGTTCGAACCGATTAGTAAGTTTGTCTTCTCTTTTCTGCCCCGACTCCAGTGGATGCAGTTAGGTACACTGCTACTTAAGCCAAGTTGGCCTGCTCGAGGATTCCTTTGAGGATCTGAGCTCGTTCTGCAATCCGTTGCTCTTCCTTGATTTCTTCGATCGTACGCTGTTTCTCCATCGAACTCATGTTTTTACGGAGTTGTCGCAGCGCTTGCTGTTGAAGTTGACGAACCCGTTCCCTTGTCACACCGATCTTATCACCGACTTCTTCCAAGGTCAGTGGTTCGAGTCCCTCCAAGCCAAATCTGAGGCGAATGATGTCGGCTTCCCTTGGTTCAAGTTGGGCAAGAACGCTATTTACGTCGCCGACCAAACTTTTGGATTGTAGTCGCTCATAGGGATTCGCTGCCTTTTCGTCAGGAACAACCTCACCCAAAGTGGACCCTTCGTCGTCACCTAAAGGAGAGTCCAATGAGGCGGGTTTTCGACTGACTGATTTGAGAAGAGTTATCCTGGAAACTGGGAGGTTCATTTCCGCGGCGAGTTCATCATCGGATGGATCTCGACCGAGGCGTTCGGCCAACTCCGAAGAGGTTCTGCGTATTTGAGTAACGCGATCCACCATGTGAACGGGAAGCCGTATTGTTTTGCTTTGATTAGCGAGGGCTCTCTTGATCGATTGCTTGATCCACCATGCCGCATATGTACTGAGCTTGCCGCCTTTGGTTGGATCAAATCGTTCGACGGCTTTCATCAAGCCGATGTTTCCTTCGTTGATCAAATCCAAGAGGGAAAGACCTATGTTGGAATATTCCTTCGCAATTTTAACGACTAGCCTGAGGTTGGCCGTAATCATAGTTTCACGGGCTTTGTCGTCACCATTCTTGATTCGATCCGCCAACTCGATCTCCTCCTTTACGGTGATAAGGGGGATCGTTGAAATTTGGCGCAGGTATATACCAAGGGACTCTTGCTCGTCGTTTTGCATCAATGGTTTACTGCTTTTCGAAGTTAAGGGTACGAATTTTGTTCACGAAGGCTATTAGAATTGGAAGGTTAAATGTTATGTTTTGTTTACTAGTTAGTATGACGAAGTCACAGGCTGATTCGTTCAGCCAAAGCTAGTGCTTTCAGCATTCCCTTCGCTTTGTTGATGGTTTCATCATATTCTTTTTCGGGAACTGAATCAGCTACGATCCCAGCACCGGCCTGCAGATGCAGGACATCATCTGTGATCATTGCCGTTCGAATTGCGATGCATGAATCATGATTGCCGTCGTAACCAAAATAGCCGAGTGCTCCTGCATAGGCGTTTCTTTGAATCTTTTCAAATTCAGAAATAATCTGCATGGCCCGGACTTTGGGTGCGCCGCTGACCGTACCGGCGGGGAAAGTGGCTCTAATTAAGTCAAATGCGTTGCAGTCAGGCCTTAGTTTTCCGATTACTTGGGATACGATATGCATTACGTGCGAATATCTTTCCACATTCATGTATTCCGCTGCATGAACGGACCCGATTTCACAAACTCGTCCAATGTCGTTCCTAGCAAGATCGACAAGCATCAAATGTTCTGCCTTTTCCTTTTCATCGGCGAGTAAATCCTTCTCCAGCAAATTATCTTCTTCCTCTGATTTTCCTCTCGGTCGAGTTCCGGCAATGGGTCTGATCAGTACGTCGTCTTTGGTCAGGCGAACGTGAACTTCGGGTGAAGCTCCCACGATCGAATAGTCTTCGGACTCCATCAGAAACATATAGGGCGAAGGATTGATCGCCCGTATTGCCCGGTAAAGATTAATTGGGGGACAGGTGAAAGGGACAGAGAACCGTTGTGAAAGAACGGTTTGAATTACGTCTCCTGACCGGACGTACTCCTTTGTTTTTTCCACCATAGCTTCGAAATCCTCCTTGCTCACGTTGCCTGAAGGGACTTTAGCCTCGAAGGCATTCCCGACTGGGGCGGGCTGAAGTTCTGAAGGAGAGTTCAAGAGTTTGATGGTCTCCTCAATTCTCGCGCACGAGCGTTGGTAGGCTTCTGCCGGTTCACTCCCCACGTAAGCATTCGCGCAGATCGTAAGGGTCTGACAGGCATGGTCAAAGATAAGGACCAAGTCTGCGATCATGAAAAAAAGCAAGGGTAAGCCGAGTTGGTCATCTTCCGGCAAGCCAACCGAAGGCTCGATGCGGTTTGCGTACTCGTAAGAAATATAGCCAACGGCACCACCCGAGAAACGAGTGTCATCCGCCGCCCCCAGGTAGCGAACTCCGGAGAATTCATCTTCGATAAGTTTCAGTGGGTCATCGGGTGTTGGAATACTCCGAGAAGTTTCTCCACGTTCCTTTATTTCGGTCGTTGAGGGTCCGCAGGAGATCGTTTTTCGAGGTGCGAATCCGACGAAGGAAAACCTGCTGACTTGCTCTCCTCCCACGACCGACTCGAAAAGAAATGCAGGTTTTTCGGAAGAAAGCTTGGCATAGGCGGAGAGCGGAGTTTCTGCGTCCGCCGTGAATTCAGCCGAAACGGCGATGACGTCGTTATCGGGACATTTGGAAAGAAATTCCTCTAAATTTGGCTGAAATTCCATGCCGGGATTAAGTTGGTTTATAAAGGCAGGTTCATTGCAATTATCAACCTTCAAAATGGATAAATTTCCGCGTCATTACGTTTTGTGTTTGCACGAGTCGAACTTTCAATTTCCACATCATAAAGGTAAAACTAATAAATCTTGGCCCCGAGCAAGAATAATCGAGAAAAAATGAAGAGAAGAGTACATTGCGTAATTATGGGAGGGGGGCGAGGTACTCGTCTTTATCCATTGACGAAACTTCGCTGTAAGCCAGCCGTCCCGCTTGCCGGCAAGTACAGGTTGGTCGACATACCAATCAGCAACTGCTTGAATTCCGGCTACAATCGTATTTATTTGCTCAGCCAGTTCAATACGGCGTCCTTGCACAGGCATGTTCAGGACGCATATCGATTTGACCGCTTCGGGAAAGGCTTTGTTGAAATATTGTCTGCAGAACAGACCGAGCATGGTGATGATTGGTATCAAGGAACTGCGGATGCGGTGCGAAGAAACCTCATCCATTTCCACGCCGCCCCGGCTGACATTTTCGTAATTCTTTCGGGCGATCAACTTTATCGAATGGATTTTTCAAAAATGGTGGAGGAACATTTGGAACGTGGAGCGGACGTCACGGTTGCAGCTAAGCCCGTCGCTTTGTCGGAGGCATCGGGATTAGGCTTATTGAGAATGGGAGACGAGGCCAAAATCGTCGACTTTGTCGAAAAGCCTTCCGATCCCACTGTGATCGAGCGATTGGTTCCCCCCGAATTGAAATCGTCCGATGGTAGTGGTGATCGCTGTCTTGCTTCGATGGGGATTTACGTCTTTAACGCCAATGCAATGTTTGAAGCGTTGGAAGGGGAGTCCACCGACTTTGGGAAGGAGATCATTCCTTCACTTGTAGGAGACAAGGACATCAGGTCCCATGTGTTTGATGGATACTGGGAGGATATAGGTACGGTCCGCTCTTTTTTCGAGGCAAACCTTCAACTGACCGACGAGGTTCCGTCCTTTGATTTTTACGACGAGGATTATCCTATCTACAATTATCCCGACATTCTTCCAACTGCCAAACTCAATGAGTGCAATGTTCGCCGCACCACGGTTGCCAGTGGTTGCATGGTGGGGAGATCTTCTTTCGATAGATGCATGCTTGGTGTCCGTTCCGTTGTCGGGAATGAATGCCGCTTTAAAAACGTCGTAATGATGGGTGCCGACTCTTTTCACGGCAATGAAGAGTCTCGTTCTCAATTAGGGGATTCCGTAAACAATGTCGTTGGGGTTGGAGTAGGGGATCGATCGGCGATTGAAAATGCAATTATAGATAAAAACGCCAAAATCGGTTCGGACGTCACCCTCTCACCCAATGGCGTGGAAGAAGGTTGGTCAGACGAGGAACTTGGAGTTTACGTTCGCGATGGAATCTTGGTTGTTGTGAAGAATGCGGTCGTGCCTTCCGGTACAAAGATCGGTTCGTGAATTTTTTATCTTGAGGCAAGGGATGGATGGATATATGCGACCCTAATGAGTGAGATACCAGACGACTTGTTGTACACCCGTGATCACGAATGGGTAAAGAAGGAGGACGAAGGCATATATGCCGTAGGAATTACGCATCATGCTCAAGACAGTTTAGGAGACGTCACTTTCGTGGAACTTCCGTCCGCTGGTGATTCATTCGAACAAAATTCGGTTTTTGGATTCGTCGAGTCGGTAAAAGCCGCTTCCGACCTCTACATGCCGGTTGCCGGCGAAGTATTGGAGATCAATGACGAACTGAATGATTCCCCCGAGCAAGTAAACGAAGATCCGTATGGAGGAGGATGGATGATAAAGGTAAGAGCTTCGGACGATTTTGCAGAGAAAAGTCTGCTCGATGCGTCTGCTTATTCATCGGAGATTTCTTAAGAGAATCCTCTTAAAAATCGCTTGCGGCAAGGTGCGGAAGGGGGATATGCTGTCTTTGCCTTGGAATTATCAGACGAACCGAGTAATCATCCCTTTACTGGAAAGGGTTGGATTTTATGTGTCTTCTCGGCGATAGGTCTGTTTTTCTTTTCTTTTTTAGCTCGAAGTTACGCAGGTGAAGTCGGTGCGACGATTCTAGTCGTTTCATTGGAGGGAAAAGCTTCTTGTCTTAGCTTAGAGGAAGAATTCATGGTCGATTTGGACTCGACTGCCGTGGGTAAGAAGATTTCGGAAAAATCGATTCTGGTTACTGGGAAGGATGGTTCGGTCGGTCTTTTGTTCTCGAACGGTACTTTGGTAACCGTAAAACCCGGGACAAGGTTTTATCTTCGAGAATATTCTCAAAAGGTTTTCAATTCATCGGACATGCCTCTTCCTTCGGAAATTAAGGAGGAGCCAAGTCAGTCAAGATTCCTCGCTCATTTGGATTTTGGAGAACTTGTGGTCAAAGTACCCAAATTGAAAAAAGGTTCCAGTATGATCTTGAGCAGTCCGCTGGGGACGGCGGGAATTCGTGGAACCATGTTCCAATTCATGGCCGTTCGAAACCCGGTTACGGGAGATATTACGGGGGGAGTGAATTTGATTTCGGGAGACATTACCTTTACCGACCTCGAAGGAGACGTCCAAACTATGCTGTCAGGCCAATCCGTCCATGTGGCGTCTTCCAAATTGGGCTTGGCCCGGGCCGTGGAGACTGGCTCCCTTTTGGATCTCAATGGCATTTATGGATCCGCGTTGATCGATGGAAACGTTCCGCCCACGGTTGATCAGCTTTTCCCCGATTTAGCTTCGGATTCGCAAAGCTACGACTCTTCCCTTGATCCATTTTCCTCCTTGATGTCGGGTGCGAGAGGGGACTGGGAGGTGGTGCACAAGGTCGCGAGCGATATTTTCTTCGACATCGAAAGTATCGAAGGGCAGGCCGAAGATTTTGATTTCGAGAGTATGCAGTACGCTGTCACTGTTTCCACACCATCTCCTCAAATCGAATCCCCCAAGCCCCCGGCATCCGTTACTGGAGGGATTTTCTCCGTTCCCGAACCGGTCGACGTTCTTTTCCTGAATCCTCCTAGTCTCGATATCCAAGCTGCCTCCGACAAACTTTCCCAAAGCGCCGAATTGATAGAATATTTGGTAAAAAGAAAATACCCCTCTTATCCTGTGGCGGATGATGGGCCCTTCAAAATTCTGTCAACCCCTTCCGGTCAATACCCATCGTATTCTTCTTCCGCCTACAACGGACAGGATCTGAGTTCCAAGGTGAAGGTATACAACGCGAATTCCGTTGATTATTCCATTCTCGGACAGGAAACAAAATTGACTTTGTACGTTGATGATTTGGAAATTCGAAAGATTGCCTACCCAAGTGGAAAACCAGTTTCCACTAGCTTGACTCCAACAGTAAGAATTATTGATAACTTGAGTCCCCTTGTACTTTTTTCGGATGGTGAGACTAAAGATACTCCTTATCTCGTAGAGGGAGGCGTAGGGCGTGTTTTCGTAGATCCTGGTATTTCTTTGATCGACAATTACTACTCAGAGCAAGAAATCGAATCGCATATGGGCTATTCCAATGGTCCAGAGGAAAGCGTCTTTGGTCTTGTCGATATGGAGGTCGCCGGTCTCTATCAACTCACCTATCAGCAAATTTCGGATCCTTCGGGAAACATGATCGACCCCAAATCTCGATGGGTTCGAGTCTTTGACAACGATCCACCGGTGATCACGCTTTATGGATCGGACCCCATCTACGTCGACTTGAATTCCACTAATGTGTTCAAGGATCCCGGTGCCTTTGCCTCCGACAATTTGGATGGTGCAATCGAATGGGAAGACGGCAGGTTCGAGGTTACAGTGGAAGTGCTTGCGGACGCAGGTTCACAATCCTACAACGCAATTACTACTACCTTCGAGGAAGTGATCGCGCTTGCCAAGACTCAAGCAAGCGTCAACGCAACTTTCCGGTTCAAGTATTCGTTGAAAGACAAAGCAGGCAATCAATCGGAAGTTTTTCGACAGGTGGTTTTGCTGAACTCTCCTTTCAGTGGTCCAACCATGATCATGCATGGGGACAACCCCCTGTACCATGAGGTGAATACGGCCTTTGTTGACCCTGGGATAACGGCATACAAGGATTTGGGGACAGGAGTCGCACCCATTAGCTTGAATGACAAGGTGAGTGCCGTGGCCTATTCCGACGCCGCCCCTTCGGTGGCCTCCGTCATTGATGCGAGCGTAGTGAATTATGATCTGCAAAACGCTAAATACGTCGATGCCAGCGGCAATGAGGACCTCTCCAAGAGGGTCATAATTCGTTACTCGGTCGCGGATCAGTTTGGGAACCAAGCTACTTTGGATCGCGAGGTTCGGATTGTGGATACGACTCCGCCGGTCATTACGCTCAACGATGCGGGTGGAATTAACTTTTTGAATATTCAGACGGGTTTCCCTTTCATTGATCCGGGGGCCGTCGTTACCGACAATTACGATTCAGCTCTTGGGCTGGTTAAATCCATAAAGTCAATTGCGGGAGGGAACATATTGGCGGACCCGGCCGGTGGAGAAATATTCGACACGATCGCAAACAGAGGGTTTTGGGAGACGGGAAATTACAAGATTTCTTATGAATCGACCGATTCCAACGGCAACAAAGGAGTCAAAGAAAGGAACTTGGTCGTTCAGGATACTTCTGCCCCGGACATGGCGGCTATTCCTCACCAATACTTGGCCAATCCCTCTATTGCTCTCAATTCACATCATGATCCAGCTAAAGCCATCTCTAGTCCGACCGTTCCCGTTCCCACTGAAATCTCAACGAGCTTGAGCCAATTGGCCGGTTATGACTACGGTTCCTCAAGCTTCAATAACGCGACTCCATACGTGAGCGATTTTGGAAGCTCCTATGATTTTTACTTCAAGTACTCCCAAGTCGGTCAATTTGACAATACCGGCATTGGTCAGACGACCGTGGAGGTCCAAGACACTTGGGGGAGGACATACGTGTGGCACAGTGCCTTCAAGGTAACCTTGCAGGGGGTTACGGTTCAAGACCCCGGAGTCTATGTCCGCAATGACTCTACTTTGCCTGTTACCGTTCAGTCTTCCGTAAACAAGGTTTTGGACACCAATGGCAACCCTTACAAGTTTTACATAAGCTATTCTTGCTCCCAATCGAGTGGGGAAACGGCCGAAATCTTGAATGCACGAGTGATTCGCTTTCTCGATGAGGTTGCTCCCGTACTCGAACTTTCACCTTCTACCGACGGTGTAGACACCTTTGTTTTGGCTGAAGGCGGAGTTCCCTACACCGATGTCTCAAGCTCCGTGCATCCATGGCAATACAATGTGAAGGGTGGTAGCGAAACTCTCGTTACAAGAGCTTTTGATGCGGTGGAAGAAGGTGCTGTAACCGACAAAATAGACCGTAAGATTTTTCAGGGTTTCGTTGACCTGAGCGGATCGGGAACGGGAGGAACCTCGGTTTTACGGGTTGATCCAATCACCAACGCTACGAAATCTCTCACTGAGATTGGTAATTCGGTTGCCGGTTTGGTTGCCACGGATTTGTCCTCGCTCGATCAAATCTACACGATTCGCTATGACGTCACTGATTCTGCTGAGAATGCCGCTAGCCCTCTTCTTAGGTATGTTGTCGTTAAGGACACCTTGCCTCCTGTGGTTGGTCTGCCGCCCACGCAACTTATAATCATCGATTCTACTAGTACCTCGAATCCCGACGTCCGTGACGAGCAGAGCGTAAAGGACTATTTGATGTCCGATATGACTGCCCAAGATGCCAACAATTTCGACACTAATTTGACTTGGAGCATAACCATCACCAAGCCAAACGGTCAAAACACCCTTCCCGGAGGCACCGGTTATGATGCTCCTTCAGCAGGTTCCGTGAGTGGTATTGTTTTTCCCGTGAAACGAACCGACCCCGGGTACGTCGTAACCATAACCGCAACGGATTCCTCCGGAAACGTTGGCAACACCGTGACAAGAGAATTGAAAATTGGTGATAATCTTCCGCCGACTTTGACAATGATGGGCAAGTCCATAATTCATGATTTTCTTCGCTTTGCTCCGAACTCGACCGGGACGCCACCAACTCCACCCACCCAAACCGATGAGATTACTGGGCAAGAGTTCAATGCAACTGGTTTTGCCCAAGGAGAGCATCGCATGTTGCTTGCGGCCTATGATTTTGTGGATCCGGGAGTCTATGGAGAAGATGAAAACGTCAACTGGTCTGTCGACTCCGGCTTCCCCGATTGGGACGGAGATGGGATGGGGGAGGGCTACGAATTCGTCAAAGTTACTGATCGCGGCGAAATGGAGACATGCTCATTCCAGGGGACCAAAACACCCCTCAAAATTCATGTCTACAGCGTTTTGGAAACGATGCCCCTCGAACAGCTCCAGAATATCCTTAAAAATGGCTCCGGATATACTGCCTCTGCCCAAACTCCGATTGCCGACAGCGTTGACCCCGTAAAGGGCTATTCATTCACCGATGCCGGCAAGGAAACGAATGCCTCTAGAATCACTAATCTAAGAGGAACCATGCTAACGCTAGAATACCGCGTAATGGATGGATGGGAAAACCTTTCGAACATTCGGGTTCGCAACGTCTACATCTACGAGAGCTCACAGTATGATCAATATGCTTTCTATGCCACCCCCATTAATGGTTTGCAGAACGATCCTTCCGGGGTAATGGAGAATTATTACAACGACGGAAGCGGTGGAGCCTATTTGACTTCGTTTAGAAAAGATACGGACGGCGATGGAATGAGTGATTACTGGGAAGCAGTTTTTCAAACCGATGCGAAAGTCCCCGATGCCTCTCATGCGACCCCCGATTGGAGTTTACTCAACAACGTTGACCCCAATGTGATTAGAACCCGTGTGCAGAATGCTCTTTTGGATGCCTCTCAATTGGACGATATGAACCCGAACTGGATTAATGGCTCGCACATTTTGCTAGGTTTGTAAGAATGCCCTTTCTTCGTTTCGAAGCGAGCCAACCCGCCCCCATAGTTTAACGGATAAAACAGTGGTTTCCTAAACCGTAGATCGAGGTTCGATTCCTCGTGGGGGCGCCATTCTTGAATTAAAATGAATGGTGTTGAATGAAGCAGAAATGAAAGTAAACAAGAGGCCTGCAGCGTTTCTTGACTCCCGATCCCGGAAGACTAATAATTTACCCTTCTTAAAAGAGGGTGGCGGGAATCGAACCCGCTGGGGCAGGGGAGGGAACCCCAGTAAACAAGCAGGATTCGG
>PBMI01000060.1 GCA_002722545.1 Opitutia bacterium
AAGCTCTTGCGGTGTAGGTTTTATAACAAGAAAGGACAGCACCCAATCTCATGAAATAATTCTTAAGGGACAGGAAGCATTATGCTCAGTACCTCACAGGGGCGGCATGTCTTCATCGGGTGTCGGAGACGGGGCTGGTATTTCAGTAGACTTGTCCATTTCTTTTTTTCGCAAAATCACCGGCTATGAACTCGAGCCTGATGAATTTGGAGTGGGAAACTTCTACATTCCCGAAAGTTGTTCCAAAGAGTCTATCGATTTGATCGAGCATAACTTGAGTAGTTCAAAGTTGGATATCATAAAGAAAAGAATACTTCCCGTTGACAACAGCTACATTTCCAATGACGCGGTATCATTGCAATTACCTATCCATCAATGGATTTTCAAAGTTCCTAAGAACATCTCACCAAAGCTGCTTGATTCTCATATTCACAAAACCTTACTAAATATCGAAGCTGTGGCTTACGCTGACGAATTTTTTGCAGGTCTCTACCCATTATCTTTTTCAACGAAATTACAGACTCTTAAAGGCAGACTTAATTCATGGGAGATCGTTCCTTATTTCATCGATCTTCTTGACCCCGATCATGCTGTCCACACTCTTTATTTCCACACACGCTTTTCAACCAATACCGACCCCCATCCCTCGATGGCTCAACCTTTCCGACTGATGGCTCACAATGGAGAGTTGAATACCGATAAAAAAAACCGCTTGAACGAAGCTGCGGTCGCAAAGGCTAAAGATAAAGTTATCTTTCGTCCGAAAGGACAATCTGACAGCTGTCGCCTTGATCAAACACTTACTTCAAGGGTCTATGAAGACAACGTGGGATTGGTTGCAGCTGTCGTAGCCATGATGCCTCCTGCTTGGGAAAACGATACAAGACTGTCACCTGAGGTCAGGGCAATGCTTGAATACTTTTCGTTATTCGAGGAAAAAAACGATGGTCCTGCAGCTCTTATTTTCGGTGATGGAAACATCATCGGCGCCCGACTTGACAGACTCGGACTAAGACCACTGCGTACAACCGAAACCGAGATATATCTCTCGGTGATGTCCGAGGCTGGTCAAGTTTACTTTCCCCCCAATGAAGTCTTAAGTCGAGGAAGGGTTGAAGCAGGTGGAATGATTTACTTCAACCACAGCGAAGGGAAAGTATACAACACTAACGATTCACTCAAGAAACTAGCCGCAGAAAAAGACTACATTTCTTTGATTGAAAAATCACAAGTTGAGATAGATTCAATCACTATTCCTCGAACCGATCCCGCCAAAGCCGCATTGCGATACAAAGGCGATTTAAGTAATTCGGCTCGATACGTTGCATATAATCATAACCAAGAGACTTTTAAGTTTCTTATGGATCCGATGTTACACCAGGGAGTCGAGAAAGTATCGGCCATGGGATATGGTAACGCGATCAATGCCCTTAGCGACAATGAGGGTGGCGTTGCAAAATATTTCAGTCAGCGATTTGCTCAAGTGACCAATCCTCCACTCGATTCGCTTCGCGAATCAGACGGTATGACACTAAGGGTATGTTTGGGAGAAAAACCACATTTTGGAGTTTCCAGGAGCAGGCAAATTGTTTTGAGTTCGCCCATATTGCGAATGTCCGATGTCCTTAGAATTAGGTCTCAGGACAAAACACCATGTGAAGAATTTGAAATTCTGTACGAACCTGACCTAAGTGATGCAGATGCTAATGAAAAAAGACTCATAGAAGCGATTGACAGTGTTTCCAAAAAGGTTTCGAATTTCGCAAAGGAACATGGAGGAATAGCAATACTAACAGATAGACACATATCTGTAGCAAGAGCCGCCATACCAAGTACCCTAGCTGTTTCAGCTATAAACCAAAGACTAATCCAAGACGGCGTCAGATTGAAAATTTCATTGCTCCTTGAAAGTGGGCAAATTGCTTCTTCCCATCATTCTGCGTGTGCCCTTGGGTTCGGAGCATCCGCAGTTTATCCTCTGGCAGTAAGATTGCGGGCGGAGGAATTGTTTCCAAAGGAAGGGGAAGCACTTGAAGCATTCATGCGCTACAAAAAAGCAGCAGAAAAAGCTCTACTCAAAACAATGGGAAAGATTGGTCTTTGTACTGTCGAAAGCTATTCTGGTGGGGAATTTTTTGAACCTAATTTCCTTGATACATCTGACCCACTGTTAAAACGTATATTGCCCAACATCGTATCGCCTGTTGGAGGCGTACGGTTTGATTCAATCGCCCAATCGGTTAAAGACTGGCATCAGAGGGCTACTCAAATAAAAAGTGAAGATCAAATCCCAATCCTTGGTCTTTTTAAGGAGAGGTCAGAAGGTGCAGGCCACAGTTTCGGAACTTCTGCGGTTAGGGGATTCGTCGACATGACCGAGGAGTCAATTTCTTTTACCGGCCAAGAAGAAAATTCGGACAAATTCAAGAAGCATACAATATACGAGCTTGAAGATGCCTTTGGAATGAAAGTATCAAACTTTTCCAAAAGCAGTTTTGATAAACTCAGCGAAGATGAGATTAATAATTTCGTTATCACTTCCAGTTACCGATCCTTTTCCAAAATGATGGCAAACGAGAGGTTGAACAGACCTGCTGCTTTAAGAGACGTATTGTCCTTTCCAGTAGATTTTTCTGAGGCTTTTTCTCACGAAGATTTTTCTGAAAAACTCAATGTTTTTGACCTTGTTGGCAATAATGATTTTCAAGTCTTAGGTCTTAAATGTGATCAAACTGGTCAGGATCAATTTTCTTTGAAACTTGTGGGCGCTAATTTACCTGATTCTGAAAGGACCAATAATTTGGCTTCAGCTCTAAAAGACTCGTTCAGTCCAGATATTGAAATTGAAGTTTCGGCCAAAGATCATGTTGTTTTTGTAACAGTTTCCGATGCTCCGCTTTATTTTTTTTCTCGTTTAAAGTCTGCACCACAAAAAATTGCCCTCGACCAAGTTCAGCTAGCTTCTGAGATCACACCGTGCTTTACCTCAGGTGCGATGTCTCATGGTGCCCTTGTTGCAAATGCCCATGAATCGGTTGCTCACGGTGTAAATATGGTCGGAGCAATGTCGAATTCCGGTGAAGGCGGGGAACACATCAGCAGATATGGTACCATAAGGGCTAGTCGGATAAAGCAATTTGCAAGTGGACGATTTGGAGTCTGGGCAGGCTATCTTGCGGATCCTGAACTTGAAGAAATCGAAATCAAAATTGGACAAGGAGCCAAACCTGGAGAAGGCGGACAGCTTCCAGCTGCAAAAGTCAATGTCGAAATAGCCGCTGCAAGAGGAGGCACCCCTGGTGTAGAATTAGTGAGTCCGCCGCCTCACCACGATACCTATTCCATTGAGGATTTAGGCCAATTAATTCATGACGCAAAAGCAGCTCGTGTTCGGGTTGTTGTAAAACTAGTCAGTTCAGAGGGTATCGGCACTATTGCTGTTGGGGTTGCAAAAGCTGGTGCTGATGTCATAAACATTGCCGGAAATACTGGCGGAACAGGTGCCGCATCGGTAACCTCCTTGAAATACACCGGTAGAGCTGCGGAGATTGGAATCGCCGAAGTTCACCAAGCTCTTTGTGCCAATGGATTACGGCAAAAAGTTATACTTCGCTGTTCTGGGGCGATGCAAACGGGGTCGGATGTTGTCAAAGCTTCACTTCTAGGAGGTGACAGTTTCGAATTTGGCACTACGGCTTTGATGATGCTTAAGTGCGTCATGGCAAAGAATTGTAACGTAAAGTGTCCGGCAGGTCTTACGACGAACTCCGAAGCTTTTGATGGTGATCCTAGAGCATTGGCTCAATATATGCTGAACGTTGCCCACGAAGTTAGGGAAATTCTTGCAGACCTTGGTATGAAAAGCCTAAACCATTCTCGTGGTAGGGCAGACCTGCTTCATCTGATTAACCACTCGTCTTCCGTTGGTCAGCTAGACTTGAGAAAAATGCTTACGATAGTCCCGGAGAAGAGGGTTGTAAGTCCAATTTACCTAGAGAAAGATTTTGGCCTCGACGATCATTGGATCGAAAAGTTTTTCAACAGTTTTCTGAAACGAGATGAAAAGTCTCTGCACATTGTTGCCCGCAAACCCTTAAACAATAAAAACAAGTCTGTTGGTGGGCAGTTTTCCATAGACATCGAGCGAGTACTAAACCACGAATTATCTACCAAGCATTCTAGCGTCATTGAATTGGTCAACGGTAGAAAACGTCTTAAAAACGGCTCAATCAAAATTTCAACTGAAGGTTCTGCAGGTCAGAGTTATGGTGCATTTTGTAATGATGGCATATTCATGAATCATATCGGGACCTGTAATGATGGCGTTGGCAAGGGCATGTGCGGAGGTAAAATAGTTGTTCTTTCACCACCTGGAGCGAGTAAATCCGACGGAGAAAATGTGTTGGTTGGTAATTTTGCTTTATTCGGAGCTACAGGTGGGAGACTTTTTATAGAGGGGCAGGCTGGGGACAGGTTTGCTGTTCGTAATTCTGGTGCGACTGCTGTTGTTGAAGGCGTAGGAGATTTTTGCGCTGAATACATGACCAACGGTTCAATACTCAATTTGGGTGATTTTTCCAAGGGTTTTGGAAATGGTATGTCGGGAGGATTTGCGTTTCAATACGATCCTAAAGGAAACCTTCCAGACATGATAAGCCATGACTCCGTATTATTCGGCTCTCTTGTCGATGGAAGCGAAAACGCAAGCATTCTCCAAAATTCAGCAAAGAAAATGCTTAAATGGCACATAGAAGCTACAAACTCAGTTCGTGCTTCTGTCCTTCTTGATGAATGGGAAAATACAAGAAACGATATAATGTGGATAATGCCTAAATCTCTTCTGAAATACCAGTGTGCTGACGCCATTTTCGCTGGCATTAGTCGGAAGGATCTTGAGGATGAGCTTTCAATTGCACTTGTGAACCACCAAATCAGCAAATTGAAAGTTGCATGGAAAAGTGGTAAGCCTTTTATGGATGGAAAAACTCCCAAATACGGTGAAACTGATACTGATGAGCTCTACTCTCTTGTAAATAGCTACACAGTGTTGGATTTTGCTTATGAGATATCTTCCAGAGATTCCCAAATCTCTACAAAGGACTTAGACGAAGCGGCTCGAAATTTGGTTATGACTGAAGATTTCACTCTTATGTCTTCCCTTTCCAAACATGCTAAAAAAGCAATATCTCATTATAAAGACACGGAACTTGCCGTGCTTGTAGCTAACAAGAGGGTTAACGACTTCAAACGATCATTACGCCTAAGGGTAACCTCCGACATGGACTCATTGGCAACCCAAGCCTGGATCGAACATCAAGACCTTAGAAACGAAGGTGCGTTGGAAAAAATTCCTAACTTCGAGGAGCTTTTCGCTCAAAAATCCATCCCGGAAGTTTTAGAACGCTCTGTAAAGGATTAGCAATTATGGAAATACCTTACATTCCCAAAGATGCTCCATATTCAGGAGATCAAAAAGCTTGGCTAAGCGGATTTTTAGCAGGACTTCATTCGCGTTTGGTAATAGGAGATAACCAAAATAATCATGACACTCAAACAACTGTACTAAAGCCAATCGATATTCTATATGGTACGCAAACGGGAAACTCTGAAGAAGTGGCCAATGATGCCGCTGATATAGCTAGAAATCGTGGCTATCAGCCTCGTGTCGCTGAACTGGATTCTGTAGATCTGAACCAGCTTTCTAATATGGAAAAAGCCTTGATTGTAGTATCGACCTATGGCGAGGGAGAAATGCCTGATAATGGCCAACTTTTTTGGGATGCAATTTCAGCTACAACGGCTCCACGACTTGAATCCCTCGAATACGGCGTTATCGGTCTTGGCGACACTAGCTACGAGTTTTTTTGCCAAGCTGGAAAACTTATCGACACTAGGCTGGAACAGCTCGGTGCCAGCCGCTTTGCATCTCGCCTTGATTGTGATGTTGAATTCGAAGAACCCTCCAAAAACTGGGTTCTAGAAAATTTGCCTGAAGTCGGAGTCGCAGACCCAAAAATCACGCTCGCTGACTCACCGAAACCAAAGTGGAATCGAAAAAACCCCTATGCTGCAGAGGTTATCGAAAACACTAATTTATCAGGTGATACCTCTGCGAAGGAAATTCGTCACATTGCTATTTCATTACCTGAAGAAGAGCTTTCCTATCATACTGGAGATGCTTTGGCAGTCGTACCCGAAAACTCTCCCGAGTTGGTGAAATTATGGATAGATGCATTGAAGTTGGATTTCAAGTCCGAGTTAGATTGTTATGATCGGACATTGGGTGATCTGTTGACGCACTCATTCGAAATTAGCACTCCCTCAAAGGATTTTATTCGAGGAATCGAGCCTTTGCTTAAAAACGATCAGTTCACTCGCCTCGTTAATGACGATGATAAGGCACCATTGCAAAGATTTTTGTGGGGGAAAGATTGCTTAGATTTAATTCAATTAAATGATAAAATATCCTTTGATATTAACGAATTATTGAATTGGTTGAAACCTTTGCAACACCGGGCTTATTCAATCTCCTCCAGTCCTCTTGCCAATGAATCCGAGGTTCATCTGACTGTTGCTGCCGTTCGTTGGAATTATAACGACAGACCCCACCATGGCGTGTGTTCGACATATTTGGCAGATATGTGCCCTGCAGGAAAATTGACCGAGGTTTTTATATTGCCAAATAAAGCCTTCCGAATCCCCGCTGATGATAGCGCTTCCATGATTATGGTCGGACCTGGTACCGGAGTTGCTCCATTTAGAGCTTTTTTACAAGAACGACAAGAGCGGGGGGCGTCCGGTTTCAACTGGCTTTTCTTTGGCGATCAGCACCGCGAGTGTGATTTCATCTATGAAAGTGAAATCACGAAAATGTTCAAAAGTGGCCTTCTTGACCGACTTGATTTGGCTTTTTCCAGAGATCAGAAAGAAAAAGTATATGTCCAACATAAAATGCTCGAAAATGGTAAGGATATTTATGCTCAACTTATGGACGGAGCTTATTTCTATGTTTGTGGAGATGCGTCAAGAATGGCAAAAGATGTTGACGCTGCCCTTCATAATATTGCCGAAATTCATGGTGGCTTAAGTTCCGAAGACGCTGCAGCCTTCGTTGATGGTCTTAAACGTGAAAAAAGGTACTTGAGAGATGTCTATTGAATGTTGAAAATTTTCTCGGTGAAATGCAGATAGTTTGCTTAGATCTCGAAGGCGTTCTGGTACCTGAAATATGGATCGCGTTTGCCGAAAAAACTGGAGTAGAAGAGCTCAAGAGGACCACGCGCGATGAACCTAATTACAATGTCCTGATGAATTATCGTCTGGATATCCTGCGCAAAAACCAGTTTGCCCTCTCACAGATTCAAGAGGTAATTGCTTCCCTTGAACCACTTCCCGGTGCATGTGATTTCCTTTCTTCGCTTCGCAGCCAAAACGAAGTGATTTTGCTTTCGGATACTTTTCGTGAATTCGCCATGCCCTTGATGAGAAAATTGGATTTTCCAACCCTCTTTTGTCATGAATTGGAGATAAATTCCGACAATCAAATTGAAGCTGTCAGGTTCCGACTTGATGACCACAAACGCAAAACCGTGCAATATTTGCAGAAGTTGAATTTCGAAGTGATTGCCTCCGGAGATAGTTACAATGATCTAGGCATGTTGAAGACTGCCGATCGTTGCATATTGTTTGATCCGCCGGCCGCTCTTGTTGCGGAATATCCGGATATGGCGGTGGCAAGGGATTATTCGCGTCTTCGATCCTTTATCGATAACGAAGAGTCATGATTATTCTCATCACTGGAACGAACCGCAAGGCCAGTAAGTCATCCGTGATGGCTCGCTGCCTTTCGCTAATTTACGACGAATTAGGCGTCGAGAACAAAGTTCTTGAATTGAATGAACTCCCGCCGGAGACCTTTTCTCCCGATGCCTACATTGTGAAACCTCCAAAAGTGTTGGAATTCACCCAAGATATTCTCAATGCATCCGGTCTTGTCGTGGTCACCCCCGAGTACAACGGGAGTATGAGCGGTGCCTTGAAACTTTTTATCGACCTCCTCCCTTTTCCCGAAAGCTTCGAGGGCAGGCCGGTTTGCTACGTAGGGCTCGCGTCCGGACAATTCGGAGCCTTACGCCCCGTTGAACATCTCCAGCAAGTTTTCGGTTATCGCAATGCCTTCAATTTTCCCAAACGAGTCTTCATTCCCGCCGTGCACGACTTTCTTGACGATGAAAAGGGTATCCTGGACGAAGATTTGGCGACCCGCTTAAAGGAACAAGCTCGTTTATTCGTGGAATTCTGCCGGAACATCGGCAAACTTTAGGTTAATCGCTCGGAAAGCAAACTTCCGATATTCAGGCAAGAATAGGAGTGAGGACGCGACCGTGGACATCCGTTAGGCGAAGGTCCCTACCTCCGTGCCGATAAGTAAGGTTTTCATGATCTAGTCCAAGGAGATGAAGCACAGTAGCCCAAAGATCGTATATGTCGCATTTGTTTTCGGCGACATGATAACCAAATTCGTCTGTCTGACCATATATGGTTCCTCCTTGTATTCCTCCACCAGCCATCCAAATAGAATACCCGTGGGGATTGTGGTCTCTACCGTTGCTTCCCTGTGAGAAAGGAGTACGACCAAACTCTCCCGCCCAGATTACCAAGGTTTCGTCCAATAACCCTTTCGCTTTGAGGTCTTTGAGGAGTCCAGCTATGGGTTGATCAACTTGATGGGCCATGGCCGCATGCCCCTTTTCCAAGGCACCGTGCTGATCCCAGGGATTAGCTGCGTTACCCGCCCCAATCCCTTCGTTTATGCAACTTAGTTCGATGAATCGCACTCCCCGTTCCACTAGTCGTCGGGCAAGAAGGCACTGCCTGGCGTAACCGGCGGTTTGCTTATCCGTAGAATCGATTCCATAGAGTTTTTGGGTCGCTTTGCTTTCGCCAGTCAGGTCACAAAGTTCTGGGACTGCCGATTGCATCCGATAGGCGGTCTCGTGGTTTTTTATGGCTGCTTCAATTTCGGTATTTCCACCTGTTTTGTTGAGGAAATCATTATCGAATCCCTTGATCAGACCCAGTCGGCTTCGTTGGGCTAGTAGCGACTCCCTCGGTTTCACGTTTCGTACTGGTTCTGGTTTATCGACTTGAAGGATCGAACCTTGGTGGGAAGCTGGGAGATATCCGCTTCCATAGAGGCCCACGCCTCCGTGCGGAGCGACTGATCCGGCGCTGTTGAGGACAACGAAACTTGGTAGGTTCTCGTTCGCGGATCCAAGGCCGTAGCTAACCCATGCTCCGGCGCTCGGGTGGCCCATGAAAGGAAAGCCCGAATGAAAGGCGTAATTGCCTTGAGCGTGCTCGTTGACTTTGCTTGTCATAGAACGAACCACGGCGAAATCATCGGCCATTTCTCCAACCTTTGGGAAAATGGAACTTACGGGCATTCCGCATTGGCCCCAATTTTTAAATTCGAAAGGGCTTGGGTAAACGTTTCCGTTTTTGTTGAATTGGGTGCGTTCTATTTTTACAGGCATTGGCTTGCCTGCATATTTGCTCAACAAAGGTTTGGGGTCGAAGGTATCGATATGAGATGCTCCGCCCGACATGTAGCAAAAAATAACGCTCTTGGCCTTCGGCTTGAAATGCGTTTGGGCGGCTAAGGTCGTTTGGGATCCAAGCATGCCTTGAAGAGCCATGAATCCGAAACCCGACGAACATCGGGTCAGCATTTCGCGTCGATTGAGAATATGTTTCATGGTTTATTGGAGGTAAATGAATTCCTTTAAGTTGAAAAGGGCTAGAGCAATGTCTTGGGTTCCTCTCGTTTGAGCACCGACTTGTGACTTGAATTTGTCGAGTTCTTTGGTCAGTTCCTCTCTTTGCTTGTCCAGTTTGTTCTTTTCGATGAGTTGATCGGGCGAAAGAAAAGAAATTAGTTCCTTTTCCGAAACATAGTCAGATCCACCGCCGAATGCCGCCATCACTTCTTCCTGATTCAAGGCTCGGTTGTAAAAACGGGCTTCTTTGATTTGGGCGTGAAGCATCCGAGAGGGATTTGCCGGTAAGTGACGGACTCCGAAGGACAAAACGCTTTTCTTTTTGGGGAAGGTCGCAAGTTCGGTTTTATAGGGTGTTCCGTAACGAAGGCCGTTGCGGTAGCCTGTAATGGTTCCGTCCTTTCGATAAGTGATTGCAAGGTGAACAAACTCTTTGCCGGCTCGCTTTTCATCAGTGCCAACAAATGGTTTAGTACGACTGAATCCATTGCTTCCAGACATCCAACGATTGGCTGATTTCTCAGCGTAAACGATAGAATCGAAAACCATACCATTACGAGTTTGCAGGGTTATCACTCCACCTGCCCGTTGATTCAAATTATCCAATTTAACCCAAGCTTCGAGCGTCTTTTCACTGACTCTCACGGGGATCGGATCGGTCACAGCATAGCTACCTCCTCGCACATGAAGTATGCCTTCATGAATTTTAGCGCCTCCTTTGGGATGAGCTGAAATGCCACGCACCGAATCTTTCCAACCCTTCCCGAAATCCCAATGAAGGCTGGGGAGGGGCCCGACAGCCCTTTTGGTTTGGAAAGATTTTCTCGACTTGAGGATTTCCGCTCGGGCCGGTTCGAGAATACCTTTGAGCTTCGAGGAGTTTTCGGTCCAATTCTTTTCGATCTTCTTTTTTTCGGCAAGCGCCCGAGCCTCCTCTTTGTCCGCTCCCTTGAGGTAGGCTTCTGCACGGAGTTTTTCAGTTTCGGTTGCCCGCCTTCCCAGGGTTAGGCGAAACATATTGGAGATCCTTTCATCTTCTGAATCTCCCGGTGTGTTCCGAGCAAGATCGAGAGCGGCATTTGTGACGAATGAATCATTCATCATGGTTAAAGATTGAGCCGGTACGTTGGTTGAATCTCGTCGACCTTTGGTTGATGATGGTACAGGTGCGTCAAAAACAGTAAGGAAAGGATCAAGAGAATTGCGTTTGACTTGCTTGTAAACGGCCCTGCGCGTTGTATTCCCCGCGACTGAACCGCCTTCGGCGATTGCCCCAAGGTTGATTTTTTGGGCGGCGCTTAGAATAGCGTCCCGAATGGATTCCGCTTCCAACCTTCTAATGCGGGCATGGGAAAGCAGTAAATTGTCGGGGTCTTTAAGGCGGGCTTTTTCAGACGGTGCGGAAGCAAGGCGGAATGCCTTGGTCGTGGTCATGAACTTGATCATTTTCTTAATGGACCATTCCTCATTTCGGAATCTCAACGCCAAATAATCCAGAAGTTCGGGATGACTGGGTAATTCTCCTAGTCTACCCAGGTTGTCGGGAGTGGCTACGATTCCGCGACCGAAAAGATGATGCCAGAGACGGTTGACGATCACCCGACTCGTGAAAGGGTTGCCTTGGTCCAAAACGTCATTGGCATATTCCAGCCTCCCTATTGAGCTTTTGGGATAAGGAGCATGATTTAATGATTCCAGAAAGCGTCTTGGCACGGGATCACTTTTTTCCTTGTGGTTTCCTCTCACGAAAAGAGCTTGGTCGAATGGTTCGTTATCAAGTATGCCGGGTGCTAGGCGGGGCGAAACGACGTCTTTTTCCAAGCTCCGATATACTGTAGCGTCTTGCTCAAGTTGCGGGATCTCTTTGATCGAGGTAGGGAGTAACTTTTTTACAACTAGAAAATTAAGTATTCTTGCTTGAGCATCGCTCGTCTGTCCTTTTTCCCAGGCCTCAATGGCTTCGTTCATAACTTTAGAGTAACGCTTGGCAAGCTCAGGGGGATCCTTGGGATCCGTCTCGGTTGAAAAAAGAGGCGAAAGCACCTCCGCGATCTCATCTCGTGGTGGATCTTGTCCGGGGGAAGTTAATAGGGCTTCGGTTACACCAAACCATGAAGTCGTGCCTCCGCCAGCTTCCACCGGATGATCCCGATTGGTGGTGGCTTCGAGGTAGCCTTCGTCTCCCGACCAATATTTGGTGTTCCAATTAATCCACTTTTCCTGCATTGGGTCTGGAGAACCCTTGGGATAAACCGTTCCACGTCGAGGGTAATTCCATACGACGTACCGAAGTGTAGTCCCTTTGTCTCCGACGGCTCGGATCCATACGTTCCCGTCGTCGAAGAGGAATCGAGGGGAGGAAAGGGTTCCGTTTTGTTTCTTCGAAAGCAGATGAGTGTAGGTTCCGGAAGGCAGGATTCGGTCAATTATTTGCTCACCTGAAGTCAAAATGTGAAATGATCCGGCGGGGGAGGGATCCTTTTTCATTCCCCGACCGCTTTTGGACCACTTCGCATACTGGTTCGAGTCACCTAGCTTCCAACTTCTTCGGTAAGCACCCGAATGACGTCTGACCAAGACGTCTTTACTTTTAAGAAATGCTTCTTTTTGGACCTTCCAATCACGAGCAAAATTGTCTTCATGGGCATTCCTCATTTTTGCCCAAACTTTAAAGGGGTTGTGGCTAGAGCCGTCCAGGATAGCGTCTTGCCATTTTTTGGAAGGAGGTGTTTGCAGGTTTTCAGCTATGTCGGTGACCGCTTTCTTCCAAGCCAAAGATAGTTTGCTTCGTATCTTTTTCTTGAGTTCGGTCAACTCGCTTTCGTTTTTCGAAAGCCTTTTCGGAGCCTCTATTACTCGTTGCGCGGGTCTGCCGTTGGAAAGAATTCCGAATAACGCATAATAATCTTTTTGGCTGATCGCATCGAATTTGTGATCATGACATCGGGCGCAGGAAACAGTCAGACCAAGAAAAGTCTTGGTCAGTACGTCGATCTGATCATCCGTGAAACGAACATGTTCATCCAAAGCGTCGGTTGGCGCGAAGCCATGGAGGACAAACCGCAGGTTCGCCGTACCAATAGCGGACTCGTTCAACCCTAATTCATGATCTATCCGAGGCTTGGGCAACAGGTCTCCGGCGAAGTGTTCGAGTACAAGCTGGTCGTAGGGTATGTCGGAGTTGAGAGCTCTAATCAGATAATTGCGGTATCGGAATGCATTCGGAATTCCGGGGTCGCCTTCGCTTCCGTGGGAGTCGGCATAGCGAACCCAGTCCATCCAGTGCCTGGCCCAACGTTCACCAAAGTGAGGGCTGTCGAGGAGCTCGTCGACGAGTGTATGCGTTGCTTTACTCAAATTCTTTGTCGCTGCCTTTTCAAATTCGTTTTGTTGTTCGATTGTAGGAGGGAGCCCGGTGATCGAGAAGGTCAGCCTTCTCAGAACAGTCAAGGCATCGGTTTCCTCATTCGGCTTAATTCCCGCTTGCGTCATCTTGTCTTCGAGGAATTGGTCGATGGGGTGCGTGGACCAGACGTTTTCGTCTGCTTGAGGAACGTCTTGCTTGGTAATCGGCTGAAAACTCCACCATTGTTTTCTGCGCTCACGAATCTTTTCCCAAGCGGTTTCTTCTTCGAACTGTTTTTGAGTGGGTGGTTCCAATCGAGGATCAAAGGCACCTTTGGAAATCCATTTTTCAAAATCCGCAAGAACGTTGGGCATGAGCTTGGGCCCGCCTTTGGGCATCTTTAGATCTTTGATCTCATGTTTGAGGACTTGCATCAGGAGACTATCGTTGGGATTTCCGGGTAGGAGTCCGGGACCAGTCTCACCTCCGTCCAGAAGTCCGTCTTTATAATCCAACACAAGATCTCCTTTGGCTTTGTTTACACTGTTATGACATTCGTAACAATGTTCGGCCAATACCGGACGGATTTTATTTTCAAAAAATTCCAGATCTGAAGCGTTGTTCGCCAAAACGCAATGAGCCAACAAGGAAAGTCCGATAAATGTTTTAAGTAAGAGATCAAACATTGGAGGGCGAAGGCTATTCCATATATGGAAGCGCAGTCAAATATGGAAATCGCATTGCGGTTTTTCTTAAGTTACCAATTCAAACTTAAGATTAGCGATTGACGATTTACAAGCAACTCATTCATCAGTCTTTAATGAAAAAGCTTTCAGTGATTGCCACCAATGCCTGCGGTTGGCCTAACCTCACCCAATTATCTTCCGGACGGGTTCTTTGCACCTATTTTAATGCGCCCAGTCATGGATTATTGGAGGGTGATTTAGTTTGTTCGATAAGCAACCGGAAGGGGACCGGTTGGAAAAAGCTCTCAAAGGTCGCACCTAAACCCAAGGGGGGAAACCGAATGCATTTGTCGGTCGGATGCGCCTTGAATGGTGACGTCCTCTGTTTTTCGAGTGGGTTTTACGTACAAAATGGCGAGTTGAAAGGTTTTTCCGGTCATTGGCTGTCCCGTTCAGGAGACGAGGGTAAGAATTGGACTGTCGATCCAAACCCCATCATTCACAAAGGCAACCTGGGAACCATTCCCTTTGGTCGAATTATTCGCATGGACGACCAACGCCTCGCTTACACTTGCTACAGCTCCCAGGGAAAGGGAAAACCAAGCGAAACTTGGATGGGCATATCCGAAGATGATGGTTTGAGTTGGCCCAAACGCATCAAGTTTGGAAAAAATGATTCCAATGAAGCAAGCTTACTACAAGTAGACGATGGCCGCTTGCTTGCTGCGGTTCGTACTCACGTAGATCATCACGTGAAACTTTGCGAAAGTTCCAACCGCGGGGCAACTTGGAGTGAAAAAGGTCCTTTGACCCTTCCTATGCAACATCCGGCCGACTTAATTGCCCTCTCCGCCGACTGCTTGCTTTTGACATACGGGATTCGAAATAAGGGGCTTATGGGGATCGGTGCGCGAATCAGCGTGGACGCAGGAGTAACTTGGCGCCCACCTTGGGTCATTCATCAATTCGGGAATCAGGCTTTGGACATAGGTTACCCTTCGACGGTTGCTTTAGATCGAAGAGGAAATCTATTAACTGCCTTTTACACGGACTACGAGCCAAGTCTCGGTAAAAGAGCAGCCCGATATCGGGTTCTTGGACTGAAATGGTCGATCAAGGATTGGTTACACAAGAGTTTGCTTGCTTCGATCTCCGATGGCAAACAACTGAAATCCTGAGCTTTTCAGGAACCAGGCCTGAACTTCTTGATGAGCTCGGGTTTGACGGAGGTGTCGCTATCATCCTCGTAGTAATCGACAAGGTGTTGGAGTCGGTTTTCCATTCGCTTCCTGACTTTTGCGAACTTTGGATCGCCGTATATGTTTTTCGATTCATCCGGGTCGGACTTGAGGTCATATAATTCCCATTCGTTTTTGAATTGATAAAAATGCATGAGTTTGTAGCGCTTGGACCGGATGCCGTTGTGCCTGGGAACCATATGAACGCTTGGATATTCATAGTAGTGATAATATATTTCCTTTCGCCAATCCTTTGGAGTTTGTCCTTTCAGTAGAGGAACCAAAGACGCCCCTTGCATGTCTTCTGGAATTTTTGCACCTGCAAGCTCGAGAAAAGTCTGAGCATAATCCAAGTTTTGTATGAGGTCCGTATTGCGACTGCCGGGTTTGGTCATGCCCGGCCATTTTACGATAAAGGGCATCTTTAAGGATTCGTCATACATCCAACGCTTGTCGTACCAACCGTGGTCTCCAATGTAAAAACCTTGATCCGAGGAGTAGATCACAATGGTGTTTTTATCCAACCCTAGATTTTTGAGGGTTGTTTGGAGACGATCCACGCTTTCGTCTACGCCCTTGACACAGCGTAGATAGTTCTTGGCGTAGCGTTGAAATTTCCATCGAACGAGATCCTTGCCCGAAAGTTTGGCTTCGTGGAAAGCCTTGTCCTTGGGACCATAATGCGAACGCCATTTGGCAAGTTGTTCGGGACTCATCCTTTTCATATTGTGCCATGCCGATCTGTCTTGTCTTAGTTGAGATGGCGGCTGATTGAATTCGGGAGTGAGGTCCAAAAAGAGGTCGTAATTCAGATCCATGTGGCGATCGATTTCGAGCTCCTGAAGCCTGGCAGCCGGTGCATTGTCCTCCCACCTGTCGAAGAGGGTGGGCGGTTCCGGGATTTCCAAGTCATCATAAAGATCAAGATGACGCAGAGCGGGCATCCAATTACGGTGAGGAGCCTTGTGCTGAACCATCAGCATAAAGGGTTTGTCCTTCTTTCTTTTGTTCTCAAGCCAGTCGGCGGCCAAATCCGTTACCACGTCTGTGCAATATCCATCGATTCGTTTTCTCCCGTCGGGGAAAATCATATCGGGGTTGTAATACAGTCCTTGTCCGGGCAGTACCGCCCAATCGTCGTAGCCTTGAGGTTTCCCTTTCAGGTGGCTTTTCCCGTAGATGGCGGTTTGGTATCCGGCTTTTTGCAGGAGCTTGGGGAATGTTTGTTGGTTCCAGTCAAAGGTATTTCCATTGTTCATGAAACCGTTTTTGTGGCTGTGTTTGCCCGTTTGGATCACCGCCCGGCTCGGTCCGCATATTGAATTCGTGCAAAAGCTGTTTTCAAAAAGCATGCCATCCGCCGCGAGCCGATCGATGACGGGAGTTGGATTGACGGACTTCAACCATCCATTGTAGGCCCCGATGGCATGGGGAGCATGGTCATCGGAAAAAATAAAAACGACGTTGGGTTTTTGCACACTGCCTGAAGCTAATTTGAGCAAGACTAGAGCCGCGAACAAGGGAAACATAATCTTCATTATCATGCCTAGATAATCACTTAAAAACGGGAAAAGGAAAACAAAAAGCAAAGTTTCCTAAAAAAAGGCAAGGGTTTCAAAAAAACGAAAGGCGTCGTCCTCCCAAACGACGCCTTTCAGGATATGCATTCCTTAAGGATTAAAAAATTACTTGAGGAATTTACCTGTGACAACCCTTTTTTTGTGTTTATTGCAGGTTTTTTGCATTTTTTCCGAGACGAATGATTACTCATCTGCTTTTTTGCGTGCGTCAGGACCTCTGTAAATTCGTCTCCATTCCTCGGGCATTACGGAAAAATCCGAATTGTCTTCATACTTCTTCCCAATTACTTCAAGCTGTGCCTTTAGTTCGGCGATCTGTTTTTGATAGGCTTCGCTGTTGTAAAGGTTGTGGTTTTCGTTCGGATCCTTGATGAGATCGAATAATTCCCACTCGTCGAATTGATAGTAATGGATCAGTTTTTGAGTAGGTGTTCGGATTCCCCGATGTTTCGGAACCATTTGTTCATCAGGAAAGTCATGATGGTGAAAATAAAGAACTCGTCTCCAAGGTTGAGTATTGTTGTCTTCGAGGAGGGGTAGCAACGAGAGTCCTTGAACCTCTATGGGAATCTCGAGGTTCAAACTTTCAAGGATTGTGGGGACTATGTCCAGATCCTGCACCAAGGCCTCGTTAATAATCTTTTGGGCAGTCTCTGGTTTTGGTTTTCCAGAAAGAATGAGTGGCACCCTCATGGACTCCTCATACATCCAATGGGTGCCGAACCATCCATGTTCTCCAATGAATCTTCCATGGCATGCGGTGTAGACGATAAGGCATTCTTTGGTATTAGGCATAGATAGGTTTTGGGTCAAACGACCGATGTTTTCATCGATACCCTTGAGGCACCTCAAGTAGTTTTTGGCAAAGCGTTGAAATTTCCATCTCAAGAGAGCCTCTCCCTTCAAATTTTCTCTTACCAAAGCCTCGTTTTTAGGCCTCCAGGCAAGTTGCCATGCCGAAGATTGCTCTTGGTTCATCCCTTGGAGATTTTTTTGTCCTACGAGGTTTCCGCTAAGAGCATTGGATGGATCCCAACCGTCTGGTTTTGGTGAGAAGAGGTCATAGTGCAAATCCAAGTTGAGTTGGATCTCCATTTCTTGATAACGGGCAGGAGGTGCTCTGTTTTTATGTTCATCGAGGAGATTCGGAGGTTCGGGCAAAAGAACGTCGTCAAAGAGATTAACATGTCGAATCGCCGGCATCCATGGAAGCCGACTTGCATTGAATTGAATCATGAGAAAAAACGGTTTTTGATCCGTTTCGCTTTTTTTGATCCAATCAAGACTCAGGTCGGTGATGATGTCGGTGGAATGCCCTTCGAACCTATTTTTACCTTTTGGACTCCAAAACTCCGGGTTGTAAAATTCATCCGAGTCAGCGAGGATTTGCCAATAGTCAAAGCCCGCAGGTTCGGTTCCCAAGTCCCATTTTCCAATTAATGCGGTATTGTAGCCGTTCTTTTTGAGTAAATTGGGTAGTGTACTTTGGTCTCCGTTGAACTTGTCTCCATTCTTTGTAAAACCGTTCAAGTGACCATGTTTACCAGTCAATAGCGTTGCGACCCCGGGTCCTGCCATTGGATTCGAGCAAAAAGCTTGGCTGAAAAGAGTCCCGCTCGACGCAAGCGCATCAAGGTTCGGAGTGGGATCAAGTTCCGCAAATCGTTTTTGAAATGCCCCGAATGCTGAAAGAGCATGATCTTCGGTGACAATAAGAACAATGTTAGGTTTTCCTTTCCCGAGATACCAAAACGAAGTCAGGGAAACAAGAATGAGCAGAAATTCCCTTAGTTTTTTCAATGGAACGATCTTTCGTCTCCGAGAGGAGGTTTTGCTGCGGTTATTGCGATTGGCGCGAGCTTGCAGGATCTATGGTTTGGAAGTACGGTTTTTGGCACTTAAAGTTTCCTCTATGGGTATTTATCGGTTGTCAACATAGGATATTCGATCTTCCTTTTACCTGATATGTTCAAAAATCTTAGTTCGAAGTTCTTTATGGTTTGTTTTCTTTCGACCAATCTACTTTCGAAAAGTCCTGCCGTAAAGCCGGACCGTACCGTTGAGATTTCCGCAATGGTCGCTCAGATGAAGTTCGATCGAGCCAGTTTCTCGGTAAAACCCGGCGAGATCATAAGAATCACTCTCAAAAACCCCGACGACTTGCCTCACAACCTTGTCGTATGCAAGCCGACCAAGGACAACAAGAACGACAAGGGCAAGGAAATTGCCGATGCCGTAATCGATTTGGGGCTGGATGGAGTTTTGCAAAACTGGATTCCCGAAAAGCATTCTCGCCTCCTCGCTCATACCAAAATGGTTAACCCCAAAGAGGAGGGTTCGGTTACCTTCGTGGTTCCCAACAAGGAGGGGCCCTATCCCTATGTTTGCACTTTCCCCGGTCATGCTCAAATGATGAACGGAGTCATGGTCGTTACGAAAAATGCTTCGCCGCTAAGTGATTTGAGATACAGATATTATCATGGTAGCTGGGAAAAGCTTCCTCAGTGGGATAAACTGGATTCTGAAAGCAACGGCACCTTGGAGGACGGGTTTCTTTCCATCGACTCAAAAGGTCGTAAAGATAACTTCGGCTTTCTTTTCGAGGGGAAAATCGAAGTCCCCAAAGACGGTGATTACGAATTTTACCTGCAATCCGATGATGGTTCAGAATTATACGTCGGTGGCAGGAGGGTGGTTGTAAGTGGGGGTGTTGACGGCATGCTCAAAAAGCAGGGGAAAATCAAGCTGAAGAAAGGACTTGTAAGTTTTAGAGTCGGCTTCTTCGACAAGGATGGTCCCGAGGATTTGTACGTCGGTTGGAAAGGGACGGGTTTCGTTGAGCAAGCCTTGACCAAAGCGAAGCCAAAAGGGAAGACAAAAACCCCACCGGAACCGATCTTTATCGAACCACTGCCCGAAGAAGCCGTGATATACAGGAATTTTATCGATCGTGCAGGCCCGCGGGCAATCGGGGTTGGTTATGCGGAGGGTTTGAATTTGGCGTTCGACGCCAACGTCATGCGTCTTGCAATTATTTGGCGAGGTCGGTTTATGAACGGGCAACGACACTGGACTGGAAGAGGGCAGGGCTTTCAAGCACCTGCCGGTGATGATGCCTTTTACTTCCCCAACGGGGCTTCGTTTGCAAAATTGGATAATATTTCCTCTTCCTGGCCTCCGGAAGAAAGCCGGGCTTCGGGAATAAGGTTTGGGGGCTACCGTTTCGATGAGAAGCATAGGCCTTCTTTCATATACTACATTGGCAAGGCCAGGATAACCGATTATGCAAAGCCCGTTCGGACCGACTCCGATCTTTCCCTCGTTCGTGAAATTACGATTGAGCAAAATGGAGAGAATCTCGAAGGCTTGGTCTTCCGGGCGGGTATCGGAACGGTCGAGCGGAAAGAAGGTTTTGTTTTGGCTAACCAGGTCCTTTGCAAAGTCGATCGTATCGAAGCAGTCATGGTCCAAAAATCAGGAAATACTCGGGCCGACGGGGATCTCCGAATTCCTGTTCGGCTAACCAATGGCAAAGCCGAAATCAGACTCAGTTATTCTTGGATTTGATTCATGGACAAAATCTGCTCGATACTTAGTCTCCCAATCGGATTGGCCGGGTTGGAAGACCCGCTCTTATCCTAAGCTTGATTTTTTCGTGGTAATTTGAGTTGTAGGAAAAGCTGGTGAGGGCAACCGTTTTTCCAAGGCAAAACCTAAAGAGTAGCTGTGAGTAACCTTCGATTTGTGGAAAATTAGAAAAGAGCAGGGGATTGACCGTTGTGGAGATTTCTTGTCCGGGTCCAAGAATGGTGGGTTCGGTTTTTTCCAAGTCTTTGAGCGAAGAAAACTTTGGTAGGCATACGGCAGACGCGATCAAGCTGTTTGAGTTAGTAGTTGAGGAGACCAGACAAGACAGGCTTTCTTTCCAAAGAATTTCGTCCTGATTCATGCGTAGGGCTGGGATGGCAAGGGGGAAATCCGTAGAGTTGCGCAAGGTAAGCGAAAAGAATCCATCTCCATCTCTATTGGAGTAATTGTTTTGAATGAATTCCGAGGGAATCTTACTGACTGAAAACGTGAGGCCCTCGTCGGCAGGAGAAAACCCTCTCCCGGATTTGGAGCATACAACCAAGGCCGTTTCTTCTCCCATGTTGGATTGCTCGCCATATTCCGACCATGGAGAGACCGGTTTGCCCAGCTTGTCCAGAGTCCATCCATAGGGCAGGTCCAGCAAGCTCTTTATGCGCTTGGCGTTCGTTGTGGTAATACTCTCCCAATAAGTCAGTTTCTTTGTCGAGCTAGTTCCGCTGAGGGCGATGAATGCGAGTTCTTCCTCATCAGGCCATACGGGTTCTTCTTCATGGACGCCGTTGTAACTTGCCCGTATGTACTTGCAGTCCGCCTGGATCTCCTTGTCGTCTCTTGCCTTTTTCAAAAGTTTCTCGTCTTGGAGCAATTCTTCCAGTCTAGATTGGGCTTTGGAAAGGTCAAAGGATTCCGGATCTTCGATTTCTTTAGACATTTCGCGCAAAGCGTTGGAAACTCCCAATCTTAAATCATTTTTACTTCTTATTTGCAGGCTAAGCTGTTTTTTACCTCGCAAAATGATCAGCGGATCTACCTCCAAGGTGTAGTAATAATATGGGATCTGTTTGCCGTTTATCTTCCTTTCGCGCTTGCCTCCTGATTTTTTCTTGAGTAATCCGACGACAACCTTTTCTGCGGAAGCCCAGGGAAAGGTTTGGTTTTCATCCAATCCGAAAGGGGGAGTTACTTTCATCGACGATCGAGTGGCGACGATTTTAGGTCGTTCGATACCGAAGCCGTTCAAATTAATTATCTGTCGTAACCCGAAAGGATCGTCAGCTTGGCGGAATTTGATCATCTGAGCCCGGTCGGCATCCTGCTGGACCTGCTGTCTTGCTTGCTCGATTGCAGGAACGCCCAAAGCGAAAGATGATACGATCAGAGTAACGACTGCGAAAAGGGTCTTCAAGGTACAAACAAGTAGTTGAATGTTTTGACGTTTCCCAAATAAAAGCAACGGGGAACTTCACTTCGGTTGTTTTCGAAGGTTTACAGGAGGTTCTTTGCAAATAATAAACATTCTTCCGAATCGGTTGCTTGTCATTAGGCATGATTTAGTTTACCAATCGTGGGAATGTGCGGCATAGTAGGTTACTTAGGCAAGGGTAGGGCTCAGGAATCTCTCGTAGACGGTTTGCGCCGTTTGGAATACAGAGGATATGATTCGGCGGGTGTGGCTTTCCATGAAGGTGATGAATTTTCTCTTTCCCGGGAAACGGGCAGAGTGGAGAACTTGGCCGATGCTCTTCGAGGAGCAGGCTCCGAGTCCTCCCTCGGGATTGCTCATACCCGGTGGGCTACCCATGGCTCGGTTACCGTTTCCAATACTCATCCTCACCAGAGTCAGGATGGAAAGTTCGTCCTAGTGCATAATGGGGTCATTGAGAATTTCAGTACCCTCAAGCGCTTCCTCGAAGGAAAGGGAATCTCTTTTTCTTCGGAGACTGATTCCGAGGTTCTTTGTAATTTAATTGCCTATCATTACTCGGAGCTCCCTGAAGGCGAAGACCGTTTCATTGATGCCGTTCGCCTTGCCTTGCCCAAATGCAGAGGCGCTTATGGCATTGCCGTCCTATGCCTTGATTGTCCGGGTGTCATGATCGGCGCCCGCCGCGGTTCACCACTCGTTGTGGGTCTTGGCGACGACGCGAATTTTATCGCCAGTGATGCATCCGCTTTCGTTGGACGGGCCAAAGAAGCGGTGTTTCTCAACGATGGAGAACTTGCCGTTTTGGACCAAGGAGGGTTTCGAATTACTACTTTGGAAGGGCAGGACGCTCAGGCAGTTACCCATCCATTGGATCAAATTCTCGAGGAGGTCGAGCTGGGTGATTTCGGTTCCTACATGGAAAAGGAGATTTTCGAACAGCCTACCGCTTTGGAAAATACCTTGCGTGGCCGTTTCGGCGACGATGGCACCACGGCTAAACTTGGAGGACTCGAAGGACACGAGGATGTGCTCAGAGATTTGGACAGAATAATCTTTGTTGCCTGCGGAACTGCGCGCCATGCTTGCATGGTTGGAGAATATATGATTGAGCGCCTTGCACGGGTACCCGTGGAGGTAGAGCACGCCTCCGAATTCCGATACCGTAATTCTCCCAAAGCTGGTAAATCACTTGTTATTGCCGTGAGCCAGTCCGGAGAGACTCTTGATACATTAGAGGCTGTCCGCGAAGCCAAAACCAAGGGTCTGCTCACTCTAGGGATTACCAATGTGGTGGGCTCATCTTTGGCCCGCGAAACCGACGGGGGTGTGTACCAACGGGTAGGCCCTGAGATTGGAGTGGCTTCGACCAAGGCCTTTTCTTCTCAAGTTTGCCTAAGTGCGATGCTCGGCTTGGCTCTTGGAAGAATGCGCGACCTTTCTCCGATCGATGGACAGTCAATCGTGGAAGCTCTCAATGGTTTGCCGGATCTGGTGGCCAAGGTTTTGCAACAAGGAGAGCAAATCAGGGAATTAGCCATCAAGTATTCGAAAGCTGAACACCTCCTTTTCTTAGGGCGTCAGAGCCTTTACCCAGTTGCACTGGAAGGCGCCCTCAAATTAAAGGAAATTTCCTATGCTCATGCGGAAGGGTATCCTGCTGCCGAACTCAAGCATGGTCCCATTGCTCTGATCAATCCCGAATGCCCCTGCGTGTTCGTGGTGGAGGGGAATGATTTGTCTGCCAAGACGATCGCCAACATGCAGGAGGTCAAGGCTCGCAAGGGTCCAGTTTTGGCGATTGCTCCGGAGAATATTGAGATTCCCAAAGAGGCAGCTGACGATGTTTTCCGACTGCCGGAGGCACACGAGGTCATTCGTCCGATTCTCGCCAACCTGCCCTTGCAGTTATTTGCCTATCACTTCGCCCGCCTGCGTGGACTCGACGTCGACAAACCACGCAATTTGGCAAAGTCGGTTACCGTGGAGTAGGTACTCGTCCAAATCGGGTGCGAAACTCATAAAGAGGGTAGGGGGTTACCGAACGCGTCGACTACCTGCCGCGCTTGCTTCGAAATGGGGCCTTTCATCGCTTGGGCGATGGCCTTTTTGAGCTTATTCTTCGCCTGGAGGGCTTTGCTTCCAAGGTCCCCGAGCCTTATTTCAGTTTCCCGCATCTCTTCTCCACGAATATCAAAAAGGCGCCCATCACTGAATAACTTGTAGTCGTGATCCAAAGCGAAGATGCTTCTTGAGAAACGGTCCTTGTCCCAGCCGGGTCGGGGGTCGTACCAGAAGAAACACCATTGCCTCTTTTTTCCCGGTTGATCATGCAAGGTCGGGGCGAAGCTGATGCCGTCGATTTGTCTTTGATTTGGTATCTTTACCTGAGCCAAGTCAGCGAGGGTCGGAAAAAAATCGGATGCATCGACCAAGTCGGAAGTTGATCGTCCGGGCTTGATCTTGCCGGGCCAACTAGCGATCAGTGGAACGCGAATACCGGATTGCTTGGGGGTGGCTTTGCCACCTTGGACTGCTTTGCCGTTCATGATGGATGAAACTTCAAGGTGCGTTCCGTTGTCGGAGTAAAAGAGGATTAGGGTGTCTTCGCGCAAACCAAGTTTCACCAGTCCGTCGACCAACCTACCCACGAGCTTGTCCATGTAAGCCACCATATCTTCAAAGTAGCGAAGGTCCTCCTCATTTCTTCTTTCGGGATCCTTCCATTCCTTGGAGTCTGGGGTGGGAACCATGGGCCAATGGGGGAGCGCCATCGGATAGTAGACGAACATAGGACCGTCCCGGTTGTTGTTCATGAAGTCCAATATGAAATCCACCGACACGTCGGGTCCATACTTGTTATTCGTCTCCGTAACGAGTTTTCCATTTTTGAAATAGGTGGGTCCTGCATAGCGGGAACCTTTTTTCTCAGTGTGCCATGAATGAAAAAGGCAATGCTCGTCGAAGCCCGCTAGAGTTACCTTCATGCCTTGTCCTCGTCTGCGCTCGGCATTGGGGAAGTCAGGCGGGTCGTAGGACTGCAGTTGCCACTTTCCCGAAATACAAGTTTTGTAGCCAGCTTCCTTCATCATGTGTCCGAAAGTTTTTTCCGCCGGATCGAGAATTCCGAAGTAGCTCCAGTTGCGATGATTATATCTTCCAGTCATGATTTGTACACGGGTCGGTGTACAAAGAGGCTGCGAATAGGCATGAGTGAAACGCAGTCCGCCCTTGGCCAATTTGTCGATTTGTGGGGTCTCGTATGATGTTCCGCCATAACAACCGAACCCCTCTATTCCAATATCATCCGCCATGATGAGGAGAACGTTGGGCTGCTTGGCTAGAGCTACGCACGGAAGGAATAGGATGAGGAAAGGAAGTCGCATTATTTATTGAGCAATTGAGAGGAGAGGAATAA
>PBMI01000061.1 GCA_002722545.1 Opitutia bacterium
CCAAGGACATAACGCAGTCGTCATAGCAACCACCCTCGGCTTCCATAGAGCCGGACTGGGTGACGATGTATGTCATCATCTCGCGTATTGTCGTCTTATCGTTGAGCTCGATCTCGTCCTCACGGACCGCCGCTCGGAGCTCGTCAATAATTAAAGGTTTTGTTTTTGCGGTGGTTGTGAAACCTAGCTTGGTGGTTTCTTTGTCAGTGATCTTATCGACAACAGTCTCCGTGTAGAAGTTAGGGTATGCGTAATCCTTCCCTAACCTCGCGCATGTAAGGATGCCGTGGCCGTTATTCTCCACGATTATCCGAGCCTCATTGTAATAAAATCCGAGAGCATACAGAACATCCGCAAAGTAGTCCGGATGCACCTGGCCGCGCCAGACTGCCACCTGACGCTTCCGGCTGTCTAAAACCTGGGCAACCGAGTAGTCGCCTTGAGACAGGCCCATAGAAACATCAGCTCCTATTACATAGTGTTCGCCAGGATCATTGATCCGATAGACAAGTAGTTCGCCACGTGGGTGATCTACTAACTCATCACCCTCGAGTGCTAGGCGCTCTGAAATGTCTCTGGTGTGCTCGAGCTGATTGGTGAGCTGCTCCTGATTGAAAACGGGCCGGCCTGTGGTCAGGAAAGCCTCTTCTGCATAGCTTGGGTATTCCTGCTTAAATAGATCCAGCCCGTTTTGCGCTATCTTCTGTCGCCGGAACATGAGCTGCTCGTCATCAAGACCATAAAGATCAACGAGCTCGTCCTCGACAGGTGTACGTTCGAAGTTTTCCGGAACTGGCTCCCGATAAGTAGGGTCGGTGAACCAGGGTATAAATACAGGGACAAACCCGTTTATACCTTCACACGCACCTCGCCAGAGGTCGTAGAAAGTTCCGGTCACCCCGTTCGCAGTCGATTCAGCAAATATCGCAGTGCCTTTAACATTCGGCACAGCTTGGACCAAACCATTCCAGATATCGTTTGCAGAGCTTTTAGGCCAGAAGGCCAGCTCGGATGCATGCACGTGACTAAGCGTTTCGCCTCGTCCAACACTATCTGCTCCTGCCGTTGCAACCACGTATGAGCTATCCAAAACATTAAAACTAATCTCTTTCCTGCTAGAGTATCGAGTGTGAGGCTTGAGCAGCTCCGGTACATGTTCATGGTAGCGCCTAGTCATATCGAAGAGAGCTCGAGTGCTGTCGGCCGTGTGTGTCACGACCATCGCTTTTTTAGCCATCTGCTGACTGACGCTGTAATAAAGATAACCACCTACGTATGTGCTTAGCCCCTGCTGCCGTGCTTTTAAAATCACGACACGTATCTTTCCTTCGGATTCAAACTGTTTGTCTATTGCGTCTTGGAGTAACTCCTGGGCTGGGTTAAGTACGAGTGGCTGGATCTCGCCTTCCTTAGTTCTGATCTTCAAGGCGTGGCGGCTGTAGTAAGGGAAGTCAGTGTATAGGCGCTTCCGTATCTTTCTTAACTTCGGATCCATCTGTCTTCTGCTCTTCCTCTAGTAAACTCGACAAGAAGTCCTCGGCTTTGCCGATAGTGACATCCTGTTTGGCAACCGGCTTTTGCTTTGTAAAATCCAAGACCAGTCGTGCTGCTGCTAGCCGCTCACGTGTTTCACCAGGTACACGCATGATCTCGACTGCTGCTTTGAGCGCCTCGACAGCAAACTCGTCTTCTGGTCCATCACCATTCTTAGCCATGATCTCTACAAACCTCTCGGCTTCTTGTTTCGCCTTCTCGCGCAGCGGCGCGATAGTTTCTTTGGTATAACCATGCGGGACACCAGCGGGTCGGCCGGCCTTAGCCCAAGCCTTCTTATTCCATTCGGCTCGTTTGGCACGGCCTTCCGGTGTCTTGGTTAGTTCTGCAAAGTAGTTTTTCTTAGGGGCGCGTTGTGGGTACTTCTTGCCCTTGGTCATATCGTAAGCATACCAGTTGCCGGCGACCCAGACATAGGCATCATTGGTTCTTCTTCCTCACCACCTGGACCATTGACTGCTAGTAGAGCCAAGGCGGCGGCCACTGCTGTGGCAAGCGGTGTTGAGTAGAATGTAACAATGCCTTTTGTCAGATCACTGTCATTCAAGAACTCACGAATGAGCTTTGTGGTCTCCGGCATAACCTCTTTGGCTAGCTGGGGATTGCCCAGGTATACCCAGAGCGGATCGACTGCTGTTTCGGCAGGGTTTCTTATATATGTTTGTTGGAAAGTTCGAAGGCCGCGCATTGAATCAGTAGAGTATACCTGTCGAGGTATAAACTGCCTTTGGGTTGCCTCGTCAGATTGGTCAAAAGCCTGATCATATAAATCCATCCGCTTGTCCATTGCCCTTTTCATATTGCCATCACTTCTGACAAACTCAGGGGACAACTCTGGACGATTACGGAAAAAGAACTCAGTGTTCGACTGAAGATTATCAAGCTCAAACTCAATCTTTTTGGCTCTATCTTTACCAACAGTCACGCCAGGATTTACGACTACATCATCGGTAGTGCCTTTATCCATTGCAAGATTTACTATGTTGTTCAGTAAGGTCCTGAAGCTGCCCTTTCTAAACATAGTGTAAGGGTAGTTTTCCCCTGATCTTTGACTGAAGCCGCCGCCTGGTTCTAAAGTGCCTTGTCCTACTTCGATATGGTGAGACAGTTCATGAAGCAGTGCGGTAAGAAAACTAGTTTCTGTCTGCTGGTATCTTTTGTTGCCAAACTTATCGGCTTTCCTTCTTGGCAAACCTGGCTTCATCACACCTATGCGGCCTTTACCATAATTCTGGTATTGGTTATATCCCCCCATCACACCGGAGCCCTTAACATCCAGTTGTTCCTGTAGCGCACTTTGAGATGTAAAAAGATCGAGTTGAACACCGAACGCCTCTATCAGACGCTGGATGTCCTCGGCATTGTCTACGCCAAACTCATACGGGCTGCCTTTTTTACCGACTTCAAATAAAGCTCTGGCTAGCTCGGCTTCTTCTTTGATTTCGTGGGGCGTTGGGATTGTAACATTGGGAGCGGGTCCAGAGACTTCGTTAGTCGCTGAGGCGAGGACTGGTTCGTTGAAGTTGAGCTCGCCTTGTCCCTGGCCTGGATCCGTTTGGTCAGCGCTATTAAGAAAGCCTCCATCTTGTCCTTCGGGACCTGTTCTATTAGCGTTTGACGTTCGTCCTCGAACTGAAGCGCCGAGTGCTTCTTCGATTTGGTCATTGGTAAATCCTTCTTTCTTAGCTAGCGCTACGGCTGCATCGAGGTAATCATTATCATCGCCTTGGCCTGGTTTAACACCTAGCATTTTCAACAGGCGTTTTTCAGGATACCACATCAACGCCTGGAAGTCTGCAACACTGATATCGACACCAGTTGTTTTCATCAGACGTATGGCCTCACGTGTCGCCTCGCGCATAAACTTGCGATCAGCATTATCACCAGGCATATCTCTAACAGTGTCACCCATATTTCCGAAGTGGGTTCCAACTGTCTTCCATAGCTGTGGCTTATCTGGGTTTCTGCCGGTCTCTTTCTTGTGACGGGCGTAGTACCGGTTCCAAACTCTTTGTAACTCATTAGTAAGCGCATCGATACGCTCAGCATTGTTATAAAGACCATCGCGGGTCTCGCCTATGTTCTTCAAGGCTTCGTTGACCAGCTTGCGATCATTGCCTTTCGAAGACTTCATCTCACGCACGATAATATCGCGGTTCTTCGCCATATCCTTTTCGGACTTCTCAGGCTCGAACGGCCGGCCGATCTGCCGGTTCCACATACGCATCCACCACATGTCGGCAGTCAGGTTGTCGTAGTTTCCGCGTAAGTTCTGATAGAAGCCCTGGCCGATCTTTGGACCGAGGATATAGCTGCCGTTTACTATCGTATCGACAGCGTCCTTGGTCGGAACAGTCACGTTTGTGTTATGTGTTGCGTTAAACTCATCGACAAAGGCAGTGAGCTCACCGCGTGTCATTTCCCTATTAAAGAAATCGTTAATGGAGAGATCAATCTCGCCACGATTTATAAGGTCAGTATATATGTTGTAGAAAGAAAATGCGTTTCGCATAGCATTCATGCGTTCGCCGCCCAGCTTCCAATCCGTTGGCATGAAGCCAGTCTTTTGCCAAGTTTGGTATGCGTTGTAGGCATACTCAAAGTTCTGTAAGACTGCCGTGCCGTTACTGGTAACAGCCAGAGCAAAATCAAAAGCTAGTTCGTTGTCTGGGTTGTTTGATCTGGGACCAATAGTCGGGTCTAGCAGCGTCATAACAGCCTTGGCATCTTTTAACGTCCGGTCATACCAACCGATGGCGTTGTTATCTTGCTCGAGGGCCTTCAAAGCCTCGGCAGCCATCTTACGGCCGACCACAACAACATTAGCCGGTGAGTACTCTATCGGGTCGGTTGTTCCATAATGCTTGACGTACAGGTTCTCAAACAACCACCGGATGCCATCGACCTTGGTCTTGACCTGGACCGGCGGCACAGCGTCTGCTGTTGGATAGATGGGTAATATTGTTGCGTTAACTTCCTCGCCCAGATCAATTGGATCAAAGGGGGTATTGTCTACCAGCATCCCTACATCGGGATCGAACACTTCGTTCTTCTGGCCTTTACCTTGAATGTCTATTGCAGCTTTCTCAGCGGCTGCGGCTTGTTGCTGCTGACGCTTAACGCGGTTCCGGTATGGGGTCAGATACTTATCAACCATCTCTTGCGGAACTGGTGTTTCTCCGCTGAGGATCTTCTTAATCTCTTGGTTGATTGATTTGACCGGATCGGTCCCGAGGTTGCGACCAAACTCGTCTAGGACAGTCATGATCCGGCCTTTGACTACCGCGCTGGCTTTCTTGTCAGCGTTTAGCTCGTCACGGATCTGCTGGACAAAGGCTTGGTTTTCTAACTTGCCGGCTTCACGTGCCGCCTGATTCGCTGTTCGAACCTCGGCTGCCACTGTCAAATCTTGGTTTTGTTGAGCTCTACGGGCGGCTGAACGCTTCATCGTGACGATCATGTCGGTGAGCAAAGCCATATGCCCGTTTTCAATACCCGCGCCTATTTCTCGATCACGTAAAGCATCATAGAAAGGCCGATATTCTTCACCCAGGCTTGCCAATAGAGCTTCGTTGGCATCATTAATGTCCTGAGCTCCGAGAGGTACGCTAGTGCCTTCGTAGGTTTGAATCGCCTCGTTTGCAGTCTTCAATATTGCAAACTCTGGACCGGCTGCTGGGTCGAGCTCTATGTTTGAGCGCAGCGCTTCGAGAAGCATAGCTCTCTCTTGCTGGCTCTTTTGCAGTGACTTTTCTTGCTCGAACAAAGAAGGCAGCGTTGGATTTACACCTAAGCGTGTGTTGCCAACATTGTCTTTCACATAACTGCCGACTGCTGAGCGCCGACCACCCGACAAAGCATCGATGGCCCTGGAGCCGCCGACCATTCCGAGCTGGGCCAGCAGAGTGACACCGCCCGTAGCCGTACCGGCAACAGCAGTACCCGCCAAACGAATTGCATTCGCCATCTGCGATTTACCATCATAGGATCCGGCTGTAGCGAACGGATTAGCAAACTTGTCTACAAAACCAGACAGGCCGCCGACATATCCATTGTTATGAACGCGGGTCAGCTCCATGCTCTCGAGCACCAGGTTACGTAGGATGTCGCCCTCACGTGTGCCGGCAGTGAGCTCACCGAGCTGCTCAAAAGCTGACGTTGGAAACGATTTCTTTACTTTGTTACGTGAGAGCTTCAGTGCCTGTTTAACATCGGAGCGATCAAAGAGCTCATTCAGTGTATCAGCTTGTTTCGGATCTAACTGCTTGCCTAGTATTTTAACAAGCTCGGCAATCTGACCGGCGATCTGTCCATGTGCAGTCTCTACTGCTTTACGAGCGCCGCCCTCGCTGCTTGGGTTCACATCTTGGAGGTCTAGAGGCTTACCAGTGAGCGCATCACCATCCTCGGCGATGTCTTGCAGACGAGCTGCGAAGGATGCCTGGGCGCGGCTTTCTCTATTGCTTTCGTCTACAGGTACGACATCTGCATTCTGCTCAGCGTCTGCGATTTCTTTGAGGAAACTCAGGTCACCATTACGGGCAGCCTCGACAGCAATATTGAGCTGATTGGCTGCATCCATGACAGTCGGATTGTCGGTTTCCATACCGATCTCACGCAGCAGCTCAGCTTGCTTGTCCATGTTGGACATATGCTGGCTAACTTGTGTGCCGGAGATTGCCATCTTACCGGCTTGGGTAGGAGCTGAGATAGCACCGGCTTGACCCGTGCCAATGACACCAGCGTCAAGCAGACGATCACCAACTTCACCGGCAGTGTATTCACCACCCGTGGCTGCGGTTGCACCAACTATGGCCCCTTCCTGGCTTGCCTCTGTTATACCTTCCGCGCCGGCACGTTTGCCGACTTCCTTGCCGAACTCTTCGGCCGCGCGGCGATAGCCTTTCTTTTTCAGCTCATCATAGACCTGGCCGACAGTCATATCGGCTAGCTGGCTTTTGCTGAACACTTTGCCAGCGCCAAACCTGTCGAGCAGACCGATAATTGCGCCAGTACCAAGAGCTAGTTCTTCGTTTACTTCGCCAGTCTTCTCGCGCATTTCCAGAGCGGTTTCACCTGTACCCAGCAGCGCCGATCCGAGGGTTGTAACACCGCCGATGACAGCAGCAGCAGGAAGACTAATAAGGGCTGTTGCAGCGGCCGCAGCGCCGCCAGCTAGAGCAGCACCACCGGACACAGCGTTCTCTTGGATGCCTTGTAAAACCCAACCGGCTGCATCGCCTACGCTCTTTTGATCACTGAATGATCCTTCGAACTCGCGTTGGTAGCGCCCTTGAGTAATATCATCGGCTGCACGTTGACGGAGGCCCTCACCATATTCGCTGATACCCAGGTCACCGCCGAAGTACTTCTCAGACAGGTCGCCGATGGTCTCCAGACCAGCTCCGGTCATTTGACGGGCGCTGTCATAAGAGAAATCCAAGGCGCTATCACGTGGCTGCGCTAGTATTTGGTTGATGGCTTCGACTGCTTCGGCTTCGGGTACGGCATCATCGATCTCGAAGACCTCATTGCCTACCTGGTATTGAGCCATTATTTAACCTTGATCACGTTCACGCCTGATTGTGTCTGCCCTACAACATTTCCACCGCCGCCACCGGATCCGGAAGCATTAGGGTTGCTATTGCTCTGACCGCCAGCGTTATTGGGCTGAGGTACGTTGTTACTACCGCCAGAGCCTTGGCCTTGTGGTTGGTTACTAGAAGGCATAAGAGGCATCCCTGGAATATTGATCATAGGGAGGTTTTTGCCGTACATTTGGTTATACATCTTGCGCTCTTGGTTGATGGCAGCAAGAGAGCTTGCATAGTACTTACGGATCTTCTTCAGATTACGAACAAACATCTCTCTTGATTGAGACTGTTTCAAAGAAGCAATAGAGGCGTTTAGCTGATCGAGCTCGTTCTTAGACAACTGCCCAAGACCAGATGCGCCAGTAGCACTGGCCTTCCTCATTTCGTTCAAGCGGTTAAAGCCTATCGACGATTCAATCGTAGTAATCAATCCAGATAGGTCATTCGCTGCTGTACCACCAAACATCTTAGACATCTGACCAATCAGGCCGGTTGTCGATAGAGGATTATTGTCAACTAGGTACAGTGCATCATCTAGGGCATCCATAGCTGACGAGATGTATTTACCATCCATTGGATCCGGCGCACCACCCTGAGCCGCAGCTATATTTTTCATCGATTCTAAATTATCTTGGTAAGACTGGCTATCAGCTTCGAACTGATTAAATCGACCAGCTTCAAGACCTGTGAAGTATCCACCCAGCATTGCGGGGCCGCCTTCATCAGCTTTAGCCATTGCCGCGCCAAGGGCTGAGTTATAAGGGTTTATTCTACTCACAGGGAGATCTGGAGCCATTAACACTCCGTCCCTGCGATTAGCTGATGTGCCTGAAGTCAGCATGGGTGGAAATTGAGCGTTTGAATTGGTGCTAGCGTTTATATTGGGCATCGGGGGACGCTGCCGCCCTGATTGGTTGAACATTTGAGAACCAAGGTATCCGGCTCCACCGAGTAGGCCAGCTCCGAGTAAATAAGGTAACATTGTTTTTCCTTCCTCTAACCGCCGAAGCCAAACGTGGCTGCAAGATTTGCTAGATCGAATTGATTGCCTTTGGACGTGCCATTGTCATTCTGACCGAGACCACCAAAGCCACCGCCTCCCATGCCGGACATAAAGCCGGTAATCGCACCCATTTGCGGGTTGAACATGTTTGCATCGGGATTAACTGAAGTTGGTGCGCGTGACATGATGTTGGCGAACTGCTGATACGTTTGCAGCGGCAGATCCCTGGCCTCATCGAAGGCAGCTTTGTCTGCACTCATCTTGTTGACTTGATCCTGGTAGACCAAGTTGCCAAGCGTTCCATAGATGTCGCCAATGTCGCCAGCGTAACCAAATGCATTACCGAAGCCGGTCATCTGGTTCGTGCCTACGTTCAGTAGATTATTAATCATGTTGTTATTGTTATTGAGATACTGGCTCATGAGCTGGTCTTGAACTGTGCTTCGAACATCAGCAGACCGGTCATCAAAGGCCCTTACAGCCAAAGCGTCTGCAACACCGGCTCGAGAGCTGTTTATATTACCCGAGCTGGCAGCTCCCCTGTTAATTCCTGGCAACGTACTTTCGACTAGATCCCTATAAGGGTTCCTAAGCGCTGCCGATGACAAAGCATCAAGGCGATCACCGGATGCATAGTCCATAGCGCCAGTGAGTGGGTCCTGAGATGCAATATTTCCTGCTTGGGCAAAATAGTCGCCGAAGCCGCCAAATTGATCGAGTTGATTAGCGATTGTCGGCTGCATGTTGTCTGCAACGCCCAGCATGTAGTCCTGCTGCATCTGGTTTATTGGGTTAAAAAAGGGGGTATAGGTGTTTCCAAAAGTGCCAGTAGCTAGCACATCGTCCACCGCGCCACCGGTTCCGGAGTACATTTGCTCTAAATATGGCTTGGAAAGATTGAAACCCGCCATTTGGGCATCAATTTGCCGCTGCTTATCTTTTCGCGCATCCTTATTGGCCTTATAGCCGATGGCTGCGTTTAATAATGATCCAAACATACTAAATGGTCCTAAACAATTGTGATTTTGCGCCAGTTGTTGCCGTCATAGACCACGAGACCGCTGTAACCGGTGCTAAGTGGGTCCCAGGGGCTCACAGCGAAACGAATATGACCCTTCAGTGGGTTCTGTGGGGGCTTATCGACCACCTGGACTGCGGTAGACGCTGCCGATTGCAGCGATATCTCTATTCGCTGGAGCTCATCCTGTATGTAACGTCGAATGCCTTCTTCGATTTGCGGATACTGGCCGCGCTTGTACTCGGTGAAGAGTGCATCTGTCTTTTCATTGGTTGCCATTATCTTCGTCCGGTTGCCGTGACCTCGAAATCGAAGCCTGAGAACTCAAAGTCTTTGGTGTCAGGGATGGATACGCGGTAACTCAGATAACGTCCGGCTGCTCTACTATCGATCTTGTGGTCTGTTTCCGTATTGTAGGAGACCGGAGCGCTAAACGTAGGAGCGGTGGAGGGTGTATCGGACGCACCAAACTCAAGCGTGAGTAGTTTATTCGTGTTGTTGGTCTGCGCTTGCGGGTAGATTCGCGTCAGGACCTTATAACCGCGCACACCGACACCACGCGATGCCTGGTCGAGGTCAATACCTACGCGCTCGAAGACAGCACCCTTGGTCGCCTCGGTGTCCAGCGGGAAAGCGATGGAGCCCTCATCAGAGAGATCGAGACCATATATCTTGTCGGACGTAATACCATCGGCTGCCAGGTCCTCACCTACGAAAACCACATGCCGGTTAAAGCTGTCCTCCTGATCGTAGTAGCTGCCACCGGTGGTGTCATAAGGAAGACCGGTTGACCCAGCATAGGTTGTGACAGTGTTGAGGTTCATGACTGTCGCCGAGGATACGTTGGGCAGATCTACGAATGACCAGGTGTTTTTGCGGTAGTTATATACAGCAGCTCGGTTGCATCGGTCTGCATTTGGGAAGCCCACCAGCTCGTCACCGGAGACATAGCAGAAGTAGATCTCGTTCAGATTAGGGTCATGGTGTACGAAGCACCGGTTCTTCTTCAAGGCGTTTAGCCCTTGGAAGATAAAGTTCTTCACGCGCTCATCACAAATCGACTTACGTGTAGTGCCATCGTGAACATAGATATCTGCGTTGTCGAAACAGTAGTGCTTGCCCTCGACCTCCACTACGCAGTTCTGATTGATCAGGCCGCTGTCAGTGAAGAGCTTACGGAAATTAAAAAGGAAGCTGCCCCCGACAAACTCTTGAAGAAACACTTCCGTGCTGGAATAAATGATGAAGTTAGAGCCAAGAGACAGACCATCGACAATCGCCGTGTCCATCTCGACAAGATCATTGAACCCAGCCGACTTGGTGGTGTCGGTTTCATCCCAACTGTCAGGCACGGAGTTAGCCAAAGCAAAGTTAGAGAACCTGACGCGGTTAGGAAAAGACGTACCGCCCTGGGTGATGTTTAAAGCTATGAGCTGGCTACCAAAGGACCTGATAGACACCGCACGATAAGTGCTCGGCCAGTTCGTCAGATCAGCAAAGTTTGTACCGGCCGGATCCCGAAACACAGGCACACGATCTGGTCGGTTGATATAGACCACATCTGACAAAGTCGTGCCGGTGAAGGGCCTCGGGTCACTACTGGCCGATATGGAACCAGAGCGATCCGTTAGAGCTCCGTTTGCATATTCTTTGATGACGTAGTCGTCCGAGACCACCAAGGCCGTGTCGAAGCCAGAGCTCGGGACAATGCCGAATGTAAATCGTGGATTGTAACCAATAGAACTTAGAACAGTTCTAAAGACGGGAGACCGGCGAACCTTACCTTCATCGAACCGAACATTCACTGCACGGGAGAAGGCCGACAGTGGAAGATTGTAGGGGGACAGATCTGTAATAGCTCCGTCCTTGCCCAGGTCTCTAACCGGTAATATCGCCATATCTAATCGTCCTCGGTGGTCACCTCAGCCTCTTGTGTGACTACTTGCTGGAGTGTTCTATAGTTGGGTTCTCGGCTTACGCGGTCAAAGTGGATAGCCAGGGCCTCGATGCCCTCTTTCTGGCCTTTGACCATCTCATTCCGGAAGCTCTCAACCGCTGCACCAGTATGGGCGCTCTGTTGAGCTGTGTTGATGTTTAGCAATGGCAGCCAGGCTACCGCGCATCCGTATTCGTCCAGATCGTCGCCTTGAGGGCTCCTGCCTTTTATCTTGGTGAACCACGCGCAACGGGTCATGCGACATGGATTGAAGCTGTCCAACGGACAGTTGCTCTCGATTTCAATCTGCATGGGTTAGTCTTTCTGGGCGATGATCACATCCACATATTGAACTGCTAGATCCTTAGCAGTACCGGTGAAGGCGCTTGTCGCTGTTAAACTGTGGCCGTGGCTGTGTCCCGCGCCGCCGCCGACACTCGATGATTTACCCAAGGTAGCTGCCGTTGAAGTGGAACCCATCTGATACTTATGGTCTTGTGAGCTATCGCCTAAGACACCCCGAGCCCGAGGCACTTGTGTAGATGATGTGGCGTTACCACCGCTATTGTTAACCTCGACGTTCGCAAACAACAGATGTTCATGAGCTGGTATCTCGTTAACTGTCAGAGTGTGGCTGTTGATCGTACCGCCGACAGTGGTGCTAACCGAGCCAGCCGGAGTGTAGCTTGCGAATGCGGTGGAGAAGGCAGCAGAACCGCCGGTAGTGACTGAACCACTAACGACCCGTAGGGCCTTGTCATTTTCAGAAGTGACCTTGGTCCAGCCGGTGGGGGCTGCCGACTGATTTAGCAGTAGTCTAGTACCCGAGGGAGCGGATAGCTGACCGGCGAGACCCTGGAGCGCATTGATCTCCGCATGGGTCAGAGTGACAGCTCCGGTCAAGTTGGGGAAGGTAGCTTTAATCGTGCTCTTGATTAGTCTTAGGTGGTCATCGGCCTGAGCTAGGGCATCGGTGCTCACTGGGTTAGCCACGTTAAGACTATCTATATAAGTGCCTGACTCTAACGCCATAATATTGGACCTCTATTGTTAAATGTCTAACAAAAACAACAACCAACAACCCTTTACCGGCTTTTGCGAAACGGCCGATCTCTCGACCCGCGCCCCCTCGGATTGTCAGGATGGAACCTAAGCTGTTGTGTTTGCTAGTGTATCTCGATAACGGATGCAGTATCCGTTGATGTTTTGACTGACGATCTGCTGGAGATCTGACAATTGATGGCTCGACCCACTTTTGGCTTGTGTAGAAATCGGGACCTCACCACCTCAGCTCGACCACAGATCATCTTGCGTCATCTTGCGTTGTCTTGTGTCGCCTTGCGTTGTCTTGCGCGGCCTGGGCCTTAGTTGTCTTGCGTCATCATGGGCCGGCTGCGCCCAACTTAGATCCGCACAAGAAACAGAAGACACCTGGGCGATACGCTGAATATATCCTTTGGGTGGACAAAAGGTCCTGAGTAATGCTATTGACATAATACGTAAAGACATTTGCAAACTGTGGAGGATGATATGGGAAGGAAACCAGCGAACTTCGAGAAGGCCATACAGGCATCCGGATTGACCAAGAAGGAGATAGCGTATCGCAAGAATGTTGAGCCGGCGACACTGTCTCGTCACCTCTCCGGTGCGATCCCCCTGACTTTAGACCAGGCTTATGACTATGCTGAGATCCTCGGGTGTTCGCCGCAGGAGATCTTGTTTCCGCTCGAGACTATGCCAGTCATAATCAGCAATCAGATGCACAATGAAGCAAGCGAGGATAAGTGGGCTACATCATTTACCCGCGTGGTTCATGATAAGCCGACAGCTACAATCAATACCCCTAGCTATTTCGAGCGCGACATGGCTGCGTGTGTAAACCTTGCCGACGAAGATTATCGGGGTGGCCTGAACGGGCTGACTAATTCTATAGATATAGTTCTAAAGTCGCCCATAGTTGAACATTACGTCCACCCCCGTTGCCAGCAAAGCCTGAGTTATGTATGTCTCAATAGTGATCACGAAAGTCCACGTGAGAAAACCAACATAATGATCCAAACTATTTTTAATCAACCGGACAGCCTGTACACGTTGTACAATCCGATCACAGACTATACTCACAAGGATGTTGACTTACGTTGGGCCACACCAATCTGCGCTACAATTTACCATCCCGATATGTTTTACACGGGGGCAATTCAGTAAATCTCCAAGTCGAGTTGACGTATTACGTAAAGTTTTATTTACGTTATTTGTTAATAACTCTTAATCGTTCACTGTTCGTTCACTGGTAAATTGAATAGGTATCATATCTAATAACTAGGTCAGGGCCTCACGGCATCCAATTGGTCTGTTCGCGCAGACCTATATACTTGGATACCTGAGTGCTCCTGGCGCTCTTACCTAATCAATTAGTGAGATCGACCACCTCACAGCTATCACCGCTACAAGCTAATGTCTGGCTGCTGGTGATTGCGTCCTCTCGGTCAAACTCCGAAAGTAGAGACCAAACGATATTATCAGGCATTTTATCAGTCAACTCTCGAACTACAGTTTCTTCACATTCTTGATATGGAGCCTGTTGATAAGTGTGATTGTCTTGCGGCAGAAATGAGATCCCTGAGAGCAAATCGAAGTTGTCAAATACCCAGGCTCCGACCTTCAACCAGTCGTCATCTCGGACACTGATAGTCACACTGGGCTTGTGTTCACACCAGTGGACCGCGTACTTCTTCCAGACCTCGAGCTGCTCAAGTGAAGACATCTCAGTCCTGGTCACCGCACCGGCTGGAGCCGTAATCGGGAAGCTAAACACAGTCGTGGTGTCGGGCTTCATTACACATGGTTCGGAAGGTACTCCCTGGTCGATTAGGAAGGCCGTGAGAGGGTCTTTATTGTCTGCTCGTACTGTCCGGACATAGTGAGCGCTGTGCCTTGCATGGATGCCGCTGGCGCTGTCTACAAGCTGCGAGACTGTGCCGGAAGGCTTCACACAAGTGATTGCCGTGCTTGGTTTGATCTTGAGATCCTTAGACATATTTATGTTTGCTGTAACAGCCACCTCTTTAAGACGCTCGAGCATCTCCGGATCCGGATTACTGGTCAGGTCATTGTCCATGATACCAGTCAGCGAGACACCCAATAGACGCTCCTCAGCGGTGTTTGTTTCCCATCTGGACCTGAGATAAGGGAAGTATGTATAGCTGCTCTGAACCGTCCCCAGGACGCTAGCCAGGAAGACTTTCTCGGCTAATGTTTCCTCGGTGTCAGTTGCACGGACAACCACCTC
>PBMI01000062.1 GCA_002722545.1 Opitutia bacterium
CCGTAAACGTTTTCATGAAAGACGAGAACAAAACGCTCATTTTCGTCGCGCAAGGACGAGAATCCACCGGTAAAAACAGTAAAACCAAGGAGAAGAACAAGAGCACCCAGTGAAAAAATGCCGACCAATGCATGATTACTTCGATTTTTCACAACTTCATATAAAAGTCTAGTTCGACGGAGGTTTCAACAACAGATTTGTCAGGCAGACGATCCCCGACTCAAAAATGATCTGACGTGATCGTGCTCGCTGGTTTCAAGAAGCGATGCGGGGCTGCCTTGATGAAGAAGGGTCTTGCTTTTCGCATCTAGGAAAATCGAGTCGTCGGCGATCTCAAAAATACTTGCCAGCTCGTGGCTTACCACGACAAAGGTCATGCCAAGGCTTTCCTTCAGTTCGTTAATCAAGTCGTCCAACCTTCGGGAACTCAAGGGGTCAAGTCCAGCGGAAGGCTCGTCGAAGAACAAAACCTTCGGATCAAGAGCCATTGCCCGAGCCAGACCAGCGCGTTTTTTCATTCCTCCGCTCAACTGGGATGGATAAAATTCCTCGTAACCGGAAAGCCCGACCAACCCAAGTTTATATTCTGCAACACGAGCTACCTCCGATTCAGACAAATCAGTGTACGTTTCGAGGGGAAGGGACACGTTTTCCAATAAATTCATTGAACTCCAAAGGGCACCACCTTGGAACAAAACACCAAAACCTCGAAGAATCTCTTCCCGATCCTCCATACTTGAAGCCCAAAGATTACGAGAGTCAAAGTAAACCTCGCCTTCCGCCGGCTCAAGCAAGCCAACCAAAGATTTGAGTAAAGTGCTTTTGCCGCAACCACTTCCACCCATGATAACGAGGCAACTACCGTCCCGCACCTCAAAACTGACTTCGTTCAAAACTTCATAATCTCCATAACTCAACTTTAGGTTCTCAACCCTTAGAACTGGAGTTTTTTCTGTTTCGCCTGGCATCATCTTAAATCCAAATAGCTGAAGATGATCTCAAAAAGAGCATCCGCCACCACGATAAGCGTAATGCTTGTAACGACGGCCGAAGTGACGGATCGACCAAGAGAAGCTGAATCTTTCCCACTCGCCAACCCCTTGTAGCAACCGACCAAGCCCACAATCAAACCAAAGACGAGACTCTTGACGAGCCCCGAATAAACTTCCCACATCCCCCCAAGAGCAGTTTGCGTTTGCTCAAAATAATGTAGCATGGAGAAGCCCATGACTTGGGTGCCAACGGTTAATCCACCCAGTATCCCCACCATGTCGGCATAAAGGGTAAGCAGGGGGATCATGAGAAAAAGACCAATCGTCCTCGGAAGTACGAGAAATTGCATGGGTGGTATACCAAAGGTACGCAAAGAATCAATTTCTTCATTAATTTTCATACTTCCCAACTCGGCTGCAAATGCGGCGCCGGTTCTCCCCGCCATGACGATTGCAACCATCAAAGCTCCCATTTCTCGAACCATCGCAAGGCAAACTAAATCGGCCACGTAAATCTTGGCATTGAATTTTTCGAGTTGTACGCTACCGACGAAAGCCATGGTCAAACCCGTAAGAAAACTGATCAAGGTAACGATTGGCAAAGCAGATGCACCACAGGATCTGCAAACACCAAACAAATCCCTTATCCGCATACTGGACCTTCCGATAACAAGTGATGCTACTCCTGAGATCCATTCGCCGAGAAAAGCGGCGACCTCCCAAACCCGATCGCGAAAACGAACAATTTCGGACTCCAAATAGTCTATGCCCCGATTCAGGTTGAATTCGTTTCTTTGCTTAGTGGCCTTTTTTACAAGACTCAAGTTCAACAACTTCACTACACCCTTGGGCAAAACCGAAGTGTCGAAGTTCTTCTTAAGCCCTGCAAGATCATAACGGCATTGAGTTAAAAATACGATAAGAGCAGAATCCCAATCACTCAATTCAACCGAGGAAAACCTGAAGGATACCGCAGTAGGATTGGCGGAGAGAAAGCGCTTCCATTCAGAATGAGCAAAGCGAACTTCATCACTCTCCAATGACCATTTGCCTTGAAGGAAGCAAAAGCAATCATCACCATCACGTTGAAAGCGAACGCAACGGGTTGAAGTTTCTCCTTGATTCTTGATTAGGCTTTCTTTCTCTGACATTTCTAACAAACTCATACCGATCACAACCTAAATTTATCCTAAGGACAATGCCAATACGAGCAATCTTGTTTGACCTAGACGGTACTCTCATCGATCAATTCCAAGCAATTCATCAGGCTTTCAAACGCGTACTGACTCAAATGGGATACCCCAATCCTAGCTACGAAAAAGTCAAGAGGTCCGTGGGTGGTGCCTCGTTGACGACCATGACAAAACTCATAGGGTCTGAACGAGCAGAAGAAGCCGTCAGGCGTCTCAGGCCAATATTCGAAGAAGAAATGCTTCTCGGTCTCAAAGCTCTTCCAGGTTCCTCCGAAATTCTCGAGTTTTGCAAATCAAAAGGGCTCAAGACAGCCGTTCTCACCAACAAACACGGCCCACACGCACGAGCCGTCTGCGACCACCTGAACTTTTCCGAATTGCTCTCATTTACACTTGGTGCAGACGATACCGAATGGAAAAAACCCGACCCCAGACTAACCCTTCATGCCTTAAAACAATTGGCATGCAACGCCGAGGAGACGCTGTACCTCGGAGACTCTCCATACGACTACGAGACAGCCAAACAGGCTGACTTGAAATGCATTCTCGTGGCAACCGGGACTCATTCCATGGCTGAACTCAAAGAACTTGCCCCTGATTCTACCTTTGCGAACCTGCCTGAAATTGTGAAAGACGCCCTTCCCTCTCTTCTTGAATCAGGATAATCACTCAAACAAATCACCTATCCTTTAGACCACGAAGGATACAGGCAGATTGAAAAAACATCGGATGCAAATATCGTTCGACAGTTAAATTAAGCCATCCATTGCTGTTTGACTATTCGATTGATATTGACCATTTTAAAGAAACCCTACTATGAAAACTAAGCCCCAAGATGGTGCCCGCTCAGTCTTCATCAAGTCTTGTGCGGACAAGATGGACTTGACTGATGCGATTGAAAGATACTCAAGCCAAGCCACCCGACCCCAAATAGGCATTACCTTTATTGGATCGGAAGCCGAATTCGAAAGACTATCCCGTTTTCCGAAGAGCTCTTCCCATAGGGCGAGGTTTTGCTCTTCCCTCAGCCTCCTCCTCCGGTCCGGGCTTTACCAAGATAGCAACCTAGTGGTACTCCCCGGGCCGACTCATGTTGCAGAGGAAGCCGACCTAGAACAAATTCTTTCAACTAGAAGCGAAGCTATAACCAAAGTCGTTGTACTTCCCGAGGACAAGTCGGTTGATTGGACTCACGAAATTGAGTCCGCCGTCAAAGAGATTGAGCTCTGGGTTGCCAAAAAGAGCATAACAGTGGATGTTCTCAATCGGTCCGAAAAAGTTTCGGAAATCAAAGAAGATAGAACAAGCGGTGCCAGCCATAATGACTCTGAGGTTCTTGGCTCTAAGCATGCCAAAGACACCCTCAGCGAAGAAGAATTCAAGGAAATCATCGCTTACAAGCTAAACCAACATTTGAAGTCTTCTCCAGAGGATATTCTTTCCAAGGCCATCGACGTCATTAAGAATTAGGTGGACGGACTTCGGGATTATCGAAGTCGTTTCTACAAACCTCGATCAGTGCCAAATCAACAAAGCCCAAGCGGCCCTGAAAAAGGAATGAAAGCCAAAAAGACTCCATGGTCTTTCAGGGCGAGATTCTTTCTTTCCACCATTATTGCGACCTTGGTGATTCCCACCATTGCCGCTGCCATATTTTTTCAGGGAGAGTTATCATCCACCAAGAATTTGATCCGTAACGACTCGGTCAACTTGGCTGAAAACATTGCAAAAAACCTATACCCTACCCTTGTATTCGAAGATCTCGAAACAGCGAAGGATGAACTCGAAGGACTTCAAAACAATCCGCAGATAAATCACTCGAGTATTTGGAAAAGAATCGAAGGTTCCTCGGGCAGCTATTTTAAATTGTTTTGCTCGACAAAAAAAAATGTAAACCAAAATGAGTTACTCCCGACTAAGAAGGGCGAAACCTGGACTGATTCTGCTCTGCTGATCGTCAGACCGATACAATCACCCGATGACGATAATCTCATTGGCAAGATTGTAATCGAGCGTTCTCTTGCCCATCTCGAGTACAAGAAAAACCAATTTATGCGATTCGGGGTAACTTCATGGGCGATCATTATTATCCTGATTCTTTTTGTGACCATTTGGTACCAAAATACTCTCACCCGTCCTCTGCAGGAACTAACTAATGTCGCCGAACAAATATCCAATGAAAGTAATTATAATCTAAGAGCAAAGAAAACCAGTGCGGATGAGTTTGGAAAACTGACTGACCTTTTCAACGAAATGCTCGATTCCATCAATGATACGAATGGGAAACTAATCATTGCCAACCAAGACATGGAGGAAAGAGTACAAGAAAGGACCAAGCAACTTACCCTGACCAACGAAAAGTTACTTTCCGAGATTAAAGAAAGGGAAAGAGCGAGCCGAGAATTGATTGAAACCCGAGACCAACTGAGCAGACAGGAAAAACTCGCCAGCGTTGGTCAAGTATCGTCAAATATAGCCCACGAGTTAAGAAACCCGATGGCGGCAATAAGGAATTCAACCTATTTCCTTAGACTGAAAAACAAAAACGACTACAAATCAACCCATCATCTCGAAATCATCGATAAGGAACTGTCCCGTTCCGACCAAGTCATCCAAAGATTACTTCAACTAACCAAAGGGGGCACTTTAAAAAAAGAACTTACAGACCTGAGAGAATTGGCGAGAGAAGCGATGACTTACTCGAACGTGGTTGGAAACGCAACCCTCTCAATCAGTTTTTACCCGAAATACTTCGCCATGAAGTTGGATCGTATCTTGTTCAGGCAGGTATTGTACAACTTATTTATTAACGCCATCCAGGCTATGCCCAATGGCGGTGAAATAAAATTGAAAGTCCAAAAACTCGAAAACGGACGCATTCTACTCCTTGTATCGGATCAGGGGATTGGAATTGAAGATAGGGTGTTGCAAAAAATATTCGAACCACTTTTCACAAACAAGGAGGAAGGCGTCGGACTTGGGTTGTCCCTCTGCCGGGAACTCGTCACAAGACATGGTGGATCGATCAAAGCAAAAAGTTCGCCTGATAGCGGAACCACAATAGAAATCGAACTCCCCGATGGGAATTCCGTGGCGGTCAATGAAGCACTCTTGTAAAAACTCCAACAATGACAAAAGAAGCTAACAAAACTACGGTTCTAGTAGTGGATGACCATCCCGCCATCAGGTCTACGATGCTCGACATATTGAGCGAGGAAGGGTTTTCTGCAGACCAGGCAAAAAATGGAGCAGAGGCTTTGTCCAAATGCCAAGAGAACGAATTCGATTTCGTACTCATGGACGTTCAAATGCCCGAATTAAACGGGATCGAAGTTTTATCCGAGATTAGGAAAAGCAAGCAAACCAAGTCCAGGTTTATTTTCTTCAGTGCCTATTCCGTCCCGGAACTTGAAGAACAAGCACTCGCATTAGGCAGCTACGCTTTCCTAAGAAAGCCGATCAAAGTCGAAAAAATACTAAGCTTGATCAGAGACAAGAGAGGAATTCCCGTTCTCGTGCATTTGGAGGATGACCACATGAGAACCTGTCTTGGGAACCTTCTCAAAGATCAAGGTTATCAAGTAATTGAAACGAACGACCTGGACAATGCGTTGATACAACTGAGGCAAATCGATTACGCTTTTCTAATTTATGATTCCGATTCACCGGGGATGGAACAAGAGGCACTCACCTCGACGATTAGGTCCCTGAAAAGTGAAACGATCTGCATTAAGACAAACGAAGACGAAAAAGCGATCGAAGTAATCGAAAAAATCAGTTTTCTCAGCGAACAAAAATCAAAAAATAGCGGAAGCTACGAATTTTAAAAGATCGGCGGAGGAAGCGAATGCCCTCTTACTCCCATATACCATCGCCCACGTTAATTCGTACAACGATCAAGGAAAAGTGACGTAAAGATGCGCCCCCTCTGGCAAAAGTTCGAACAGCTCCATAATTTCCTGATTACTCATTTGTAGGCAACCGGAACTTGCAGGAGCACCCAATCGATGTTCATGGTTCGTTCCGTGGACGTAGACATAACGTTTGTAGGTATCGACTTCCCCTCCTGCGTTAAGGCCATCCTGCAAGCCTCTGAGTCGAAGAATCCTCGATGTAATCAAGTTCTTTTTTCTTTTCTCTTCCGTGCAGTCAAAATAAGTCGCCCCAATCGAAACCCGCCCCTCGAACACTGTCCCGACTTCCTCACCATCCCCTATTTTTTGGCACACGTAATGCAATCCGGAAGGTGTGCCAAGAGAACCCTCGAGACAGGATGGTTTTCTCTTAGAACTTGACATAATATAATCTTTTACGCTTTTCCCATTTATATAGTGAATGATTTTTTGGTGGCGGAGCGAAGCGATCAAAACATGATCGGTCTGTTTTAGTCCCAAGGAATTCAAAACTCCCAAATACTCGGAATACAAAATATATAAGTCCATTGAAAAAATATCGTATAGGAATCGTAGGGGCAACGGGTGCCGTTGGCCAAGAAATTATTCACTTACTCGAAAAAAGAGAATTTCCCATTGCAGAAGCTCGCCTTCTTGCCTCAGCCAGATCGGCAGGAAGAGAAATCCAAGCCTGCGGAAATCTGGAGGTTGTTCGTGAGACAACGCCCGAATCGTTCACAGGGTTGGACATTGCGATCTTCAGCGCCGGTTCGCAAAACTCCATTCAATTTGCCGAGATAGCCCGACGCCAAGGTTGCGTCGTCATCGACAACAGTTCCGCCTTCCGAATGGAGGCCGAAGTTCCATTGATCATTCCTGAAATCAATGGCGATGAAGTCGAAAAACACCAAGGCATCATTGCAAATCCGAATTGCTCTACGGCCGTTGCATTGATGGGACTGCATCCCTTGCACAAAAGGTTCGGGCTGAAAAGATTCATTGCTTCCACCTATCAAGCAGTATCAGGTGCAGGTGCTGCCGGCGTTGAGGAATTGGACCAACAAACAAGAACGGCTCTCGGAGAGGAGAGCTCCGAACCCAAGGGCGATTCGATTTTCCCACATCCCATTGCTTACAACCTGATACCTCACATTGACGACTTCAGGGAAGACGGTTACACCAAGGAAGAATTGAAAATGAGAAATGAGAGCAGAAAAATTCTCAACCTACCCTCTTTGGAAATCTCTTGCACTTGCGTTCGCGTTCCTGTGAACAGAGCCCATTCGATTTCCATAAATGCGGAATTCGAATCAACCGTCAACGTTCCTGACGCAAGAGATGCACTTGAAGGATCTCCCGGTATCGAGCTTTGGGACCTGCCTAACGCCAAGAGGTACCCTATGCCGATAAACTACACCGAAAAAGAGGCTTGCGGAATTGGAAGACTTCGGGTCGACCATGCATTGAAAAACGGCTTGGCTCTTTGGGTTGTCGGCGACCAATTGTGGAAAGGAGCTGCGTTGAATGCCTTGCAAATCGCCGAAGTTCTCGTCGAGCGTAAATGCCTTAGGTTCATGTAGCATTATTTTGGCAAAGGAAATGCTTTCTATTCGCTATGGATCCAATTATAGCAGGAGGGCTCTTATCGGCAGGCAAAAACCTATTGAATGGTATATCCAATCAACTGACCTCCATAGAAGATAGAGCTCAACACGAAGGGATATCCTTCCCCGACGAACTGGGAAAGGCATCCGGTCAAGCATCCTCGAACCTTTTCTCAGACAGCAAGTCCGCCCGAACCGCTCTGCTTGGAGACCCTCAGATATCCTCTTTTATGCAGAGAAATGACAATTCTCAAGTGTACTTGGAGAAAAGGGCCGACGGCTCGGTGCAATTCCTTTCGTCCTCTGGAGAAACACTTGTCTTGGCAAAGGAATCAAAATCCTGCAAGCAAGCGCTCAATTACTTTGACCTCTGCCTGGAAGAAAAAAGCAATCTCAGCGAATTTCGCCCCAACGCGGTTCTTTTCGATGCCTAATCCTTTTTTCGGCTAATTATGGAAACGGACGATTCAAGGACTGATCGTCGCACTAGCCCTGATCCAAACAGTCCTCTCTCCGACTTCCTGCTGATTGAAAGAATCAATCAGTGCCCCAAGTTGGCCTCTTTGAAGAGCATCAACGAAACCCTGCACGACTTATTGGATTCGGATGATAGCTTTGTCGCGCAAATCGCGGAGGTCATCCGCCTTGACCCTTCTCTGACCACCCGCGTACTCGATTTGGTCAATTCGATATTTTTTGGCAGCAAAGACGAAAAAAGAATTTCAGGCGTTGAAGAGGCATCCATATTCCTTGGATTGAATCGCATCAGGGAACTGATCTCCGCCACTCCGATTATCGAGGACATCATGGAGCTCGGCAAAGGATCTCAAGCTTTCCCCTGGACTAACTTTTGGAGGCACAGTATCGGGTGTGCCATCCTGACAAGAGAAATTCTTTCGCTGACTGATGAAAAGTTCGAAGATGAAACGGATTACGTAGCTGGACTTCTGCACAACTTGGGGAAATTAATTTTAGCTATTACTTTTCCCGAACTTTTCGAAAAAGTATACCAAAAGACTCATCTGGACACGGTAGACTTTCTTGAAGTGGAAAGAACAACAGTGGGTTGGGATCATGCAAAAATCGGAGCTTACTACCTATGGAATCATCATATCTCGGATGAAATAGTGGATGCGATACACTGGCATCACGAACCACTGCGTTCGGAAAACCACCAAAAGCTTTCCGGAGCGGTCCAAGTGGCAGATTTCATTACCTCGGGATTAGGAGTCAAAGGAATAGTCAGGCAATCTTCGCCCGCCGAAAAGAGCCACTGCGAATTGGATGGATGGAGAATCCTTTTCGAAGGGAAAAGCCCCCAGGAAATGGAAATAATCGAGCATGGTCTCAAAGAAACCGTCGAGAGGATATCACAAACCCTCCACGGTATCCTTTGAAGGCGTAGAGAAATCCTATAAAATTACAACCTCACCCATTGGTCTTCCCGGGCAGCTTTGGCTACTTTCATCGCTCCAATAGCTACAAAAGGCTTTACCTCACGGGAGGAAATACGCACTTCGGGCTCTTCGTAGCCGTCATCAAGAAGCAGGCGCTGCAACTCTTGGTCTATATTTCTGATGCGACTACCACCTCCGGTTAACACAATGTTCTGCAACAGAGAAAATACTGATTGCGGAGAAGCCATCGCAATCACCTTTTTCACGCTTTCGAAAATCTCTTGAAGCAGTTCATTGCAGGCCAATCCAACTTGCTTGCCTATTTCGATTTTGCGGGGCTTTCCGCCGACCGGAACCTTTACCCGCGCGCCTGACTCGCTTTCGCCTGCATAGGAGTAGGACTCTTTATAACTCCGAATCATGGACAAAGGGACATCGACTTCCGGATAAGCTTCGCGGATAGCCTTGTCGAGAATCACGTCCACTTCATTTCCGGCAAAAGGAATGCTCATCAAATCTTCAGGCTTGGGAAAGTATCCTTGCACGATACAAAAATCAGTTGTGCCTGCCCCGATATCGATAAAAAGGGAATTGCTTACGGGGTCTTGGTAGTTCGGGTCGCCCAATCTCTCCTCATCTCTCATTCCGAGGGCTGCAAGAAAAGGTTCGGGAATAAAAAGAATACCATCAAAGGCTCCCTTGGCCGCCTTCTTCAAGTTTTCTTTGGCCTCGCCATCGGCTACGGCAGGTATGCCAATGACGCAGAGGACTTCCCTTTTTCTCTCAGGATCGATTTTGTCGCGTAAATAAGTAAGAAAAGATCGAGCGGCGTCGATATCGGAAACCACTCCATCACTCAAAGGGTTGACCAAACGGAGATGTAACTCGTTTGAGATGGCATCATCCCCGTGAAGCATGGAAGAGTTCCCAGGCAATATGCCGGAAAGGATTCCATCCTCCGGGTAACCGACCACAGTCGGCACAAGTTCCCCTGGGATCTCTTCCGATCCCGGTTTGGTCAATTTAGTTACGAAACACGACTGTAACGTGCCCAAGTCCAAACCTACGTACATTTTCCTCTTTTTATCTTCCGTTAGCTCGGAAGAAGCGGGAGAAGGCACGGAAGCCTCCTGATCGAGTTCGTCAATATTTTCAGTCATGTGGATAAAAGAATTTCTTTATGCATAATGCACAAAGCCAATCATGTTTTGCCAACGATAACCTGTACTTGGCAAACACATTTTTAGGAATCATCGATACTCAAGACTTCATCAATCATTTCTTCAATTTCATCAAACCTCAAACCAATACCCGCAGGAGGGTCTAATTCGGCATCCTCGTCTTCGGTATCGGGTTCAGGATCAACCTCCTTTTCGACTTCATCTTCTTCAACTTCGGAAAACTGTCCTTGCTCCTCCCCCACTACGACTTCCTCCAAAATGCTCTCTGGGACGGGCAGCGGCGGACGAGCCAAAGATTCTTCAAGCTTTCGAACCACCTCGTTCAGTCGGGTCGATGCGTCCTGCAACTCTTTTTTAACAAGAGAGGCGACACGAGCTTCAAACCTGCCGGCAAACAAGTCAAAGGCCACGGCTAATTCCTCCGCACGGGCGGATTCATCGTCAAAAAGCTCCTTGAGCTTGGCTTTTTTTTCGGAAGCTTCCAAAGAGGTTGACTTAACCCAGGACACGACTAATCCGGGGATTTCGTGTTTAAGCACCTCAATTGCACTTAACTCGTCACCAATCAAGCGCTTGACGCACGCCTTGCGAAAGCCCCCCTTGAGGGCATCCAGAGGATTGGAAGAAAGCTGACTCATCTCGTTCTAAATCCGATTATCCGTTTCGGTGAAGGGGCACAACCCTATTCTCCAAGGAATTGAGCTTCAGTCCAGATTCGAGATTTTTCAGCAAACTCCTCTTCGCAGTTGGATTCTGCATCCAAACGATCATTCAAGAATGAAAGAAAGTCGGAAGGAAGTGGGGCTACGAAACTCGGACCGTCTTCTACAAAACCAAAAGTTCGCGCGTGCAATGCCTGCCTTTTCATACCCAACTCGGCCAACCACTCTTCCCGCCATCCATCGCGACAAAACTCGAGGTAATATTGTTCGTTCAAACCGTAAAGTTTTTCGCCCACCAAGGGAAAGCCCATCGACTGCGCATGAACACGGATTTGATGCTTTCGGCCGGTTTTAGTAACCACAGAGCAAAGGGTGTAACCGTTTTTTGCAAAGAGTGGAAAAAATTCCGATTCAGCGTATTTGGATTTATTCGTATTTCCAATGACCCTTTGCTTGACGAAAACAGGGCTATCCGGATCTTTCCCCAAATAGCCCTTCACTCTCGTCTGTTCACTTAACTCACCAGTAAGAATAGCCCAGTAGCTCCTCTTTACCTTTTTTTGCTCAAGAGACTTTTGCCACAACCTTCCTGCAGTCTTGTTCTTGGCCAGAAGAATCAAACCACTCGTCTCGCGGTCAAGACGGCCAACGAGATACACCTGATCCAATTGGAAAGATTCCCGAACCGCTCCAACAAGACTCGACCAGGGTCCATTTTTCGATGGATGGCAAACCAACCACCCCGGTTTGTTGAATACGAGAATCGATTCGTCCTCGTACAGAAGCCAAGACCTTAGCCTAGAAGGCTTAACCAAGGGTGCGACATCTCTATGAACCGAAGCGGAAAGATGAGAAAAAGAAGACTCACTTAGTGGATTCACGAAAAAAAGTGGAAACAAAATTGGTAATGCCAAGCTGACTGTGCTTTGTTGGTTTGTGAAAGATGCTTGAACGCATTAAGACATAACTAACACAATTATAAACGCATATGAAGAATAACTTGATTATCTCCGGTCTACATCTCGATCTCACCGACGCTCTCAAAAACATCGTCCACGACAAGATGGAAAAAATCTTCAAACACGAGGAGAAAATCATCAGAGCGCGAGTGGAACTTGATCAAGATTCTCGTTCATCAACTCACAAAAATCAATTCACAGCCAAAGGTCACCTTGAATTGAAAGGTTCGACCATTACCATTTCAACTTCCAGCGATAACCTGTACAAATCGATCGATGATCTCATGGAGAAACTTGACCGAGGGCTCCGTCGCAAGGCCCGGCTTAAAAGGGTCAAAAGAAAACAAATATCCCTCCAAGATCTCCCGCACGCCGCTTAACGAATTTACCCCAAATTTCTACCCCAAAAGGCCTCCTGCGCAGCAGGGGGCCTTTTTTTGTTTGTTCAGGAAGCTGGCGTCAAAGAATCAATCGTTTTTTTCAATATCGTTGCGATCGAAGCCATTTTCCCGGAACCCTCATACCCACATGCAAGCTCACCCTCAACAGGTTCGATTACCTGAACTCCCAATTCACCTAATTTCGCCAAATTCGCTTGGGTCGTGGGGTGATGGTACATTTTTCCGTTCATCGCAGGAACCATCATAACCTTCCCCTTGGTGGCGAGATAAATCGAGGAAAGAACGTCGGGAGCGCAACCATTGGCGAAGTTACCGATCTGGTTGGCCGTTGCAGGAGCCACAAGCAACATGTCGGCTCGGTCCGCGAGCTCTATATGCCCTGGCTCCCATCCCCCCTCCTCCTCCCACATGGAGGTTGTTACAGGGTTTCGGGAAAGGGTACCCAAAGTTAAACTGGTGATAAAATGCGAAGCGGCTTCGGTCATCACAACGAAGACATCCGCCCCGGCCCTTCTCAACTCACTAACCAAATCAGCGGACTTGTATGCGGCAATCGATCCGGAAACACCGAGGACCACGGTCTTGCCGGAAAGAAGAGCATTGGATGCAGGGGGTTGATCACTCATTCAGTATTCAGACACTACTCAAGCATGTATAAGTTCGCAACATTGAACTCTCTGAGTCAAAGGTGAACAAACGTCCGGATTCGCCACTGTTTCGCCTCAAGCGGGGTTTCCTCTTTCCATCGTCACGAGGATTCACTAAAGGTAATGGAGCTCATGCAAAAAAGCCCGACAACAAAGTACAAGCCCTGGGGAACCATCGATCTGCCCAACCGAACCTGGCCCGGAAAGACAATCGACCGGGTTCCTCATTGGTGCAGTGTGGATTTAAGGGATGGAAACCAAGCCCTCCCCATCCCCATGGGAGTCAAGGAAAAGCTAGAGCTCTTCAAATTGCTTGTGCAAATCGGCTTCAAGGAGATCGAGGTTGGTTTTCCCTCGGCCGCCCAAACGGAATTCGACTTTGCCCGCAAGTTAATCGAGGACAACCTCGTACCCGACGACGTTGCTCTCCAAGTGCTAACCCAAGCACGGGAACATTTGATCAAGAGGAGCTTCGAAAGTCTAAGAGGGGCCAAAAAAGCAATCGTCCACGTATACAATTCGACCTCCCCCCTGCAACGAAGAGTAACTTTCGGGATGTCCAAGGAGCAAATCAAGCGGATTGCAGTTGATGGGGTGAAACTCATTCGAAAGTTACTGCCTGAGCTCGAGGGTACCGAAGTCCGTTTGGAATACTCACCCGAAAGTTTTTCCGACACGGAAGTCGACTATGCCCTCGAGGTATGCGAAGCCGTGATGGAAGCATGGGAACCGACGGAAAAAAAACCGATTATACTCAATTTGCCGGCAACCGTCGAACTCTTCACCCCGAACGTGCATGCCGACCAAATCGAATGGTTTTGCCAGAACCTCAAGGAACGAGACAAAGCAATCATAAGTTTACACACCCACAACGACCGTGGAACGGGCACTGCCGCGACCGAACTCGGTCTGCTCGCAGGGGCAAACAGAGTGGAAGGCACCTTGTTCGGAAACGGGGAACGAACCGGCAACCTGGACATCGTAACGGTTGCTTTGAACATGTACTCCCAAGGACTGCATCCCGGGCTCGATTTCAGCAACATGGAAAACATCAGGGATACCTACGAAAGAACAACGGGAATGACCGTCCATGACAGACACCCTTATGGTGGAGATCTGGTATTCACCGCCTTTTCGGGTTCCCATCAGGATGCCATAAAGAAAGGAATGGATCTTCGCGAAAAGGAAGGCGATTCCGATCAGGACCATTGGCAGGTGCCTTATCTATCCATCGACCCCCGGGACCTTGGCCGTTCTTATGAAGCGATAATCCGAATCAACAGCCAAAGCGGAAAAGGCGGGGTGGCTTACGTCCTTTCACGGGAGTTTGGTTTGGAACTGCCAAAACCAATGCATCCCGAGGTGGGTTTACTGATGAACGACAAGGCGGACTCGGAGTCCCGCGAACTTGCCGCAGACGAGATCTATGCAACCTTCAAGGCCGAGTTTTTGGAAAAGCACTCACCCCTCCAGCTCCTGGGTTGCCAAACAACCAAAATCAAAGGATCCGAAGAGAATGTTTCCTGCCTCGCCTCCGTTGTGTTGAATGGAGAAAGCAAATCCATCGAAGGCCAAGGCAACGGTCCCATCAACGCATTTGTTCACGCCTTGGAAAACCACGGAGTCAAGGACTTCAAATTAACCGATTACCGGCAGCATTCAATCGGTGGAGGCTCGGCAACCGAGTCCGCTGCATTCGTTCAACTCCAGACCAAGAGTGGAAAAACGGCCTACGGTTGCGGAATAGACTCCAGTATTGAAAAGAGCGGACTGCTTGCCTTGGTCAGTGCCTTCAACAGGACAAGGCGGTAGGATTTGGATAGGCTGAGCCAAAGGGAATCGCCATTTTGAACAATTTCCAGTTTCCTCCCATCCAATTGTCCTAGAAGAACAAAACACAAGACCATGACCCCAAAGCTTTCCGATCCCTCATCCGGCAGCTCGATTACGATCAAGCTCATCGTCATTACTCTCCTTGTATTGGGATTGCTCGTTCTTACCATTCCCCTCTTCTTTATCATTGACGAACGCGAAAACCGCCGCGAGGAAGTCACAAGGGAGATCAGCTCGAAGTGGGGGCTCGACCAGACTGTCATTGGGCCGATCATAAGCGTCCCCTACCATGTCGAAGTCAGCAACCACTCCAACGGCAGAACGAGAACGACACGCGAAACCCGTTACCTTCACATACTTCCCGATAATTTGGTAATCAAAGGCACCGTCATCCCCGAAACCCGTTATCGCGGTATATACGAAAGCGTCGTCTATAAGTCCCGCTTGAGCATTTCCGGAAAATTCTTCTCCCCTGATTGGGATATGACGAGGGTCCCTCAGGAGAATTTACTCAAGGACAAGGCATGGTTGACCATAGGCATCAGCGACGTGCGCGGGATTCGTGAAAACTCGAAAATCATCTTCGACGGCAAGGAACTCGAAACGCTGCCCGGTTTGCCTACCCAAGAAGTGATTTCGACAGGAGTGATGGCAATGATTGACTTGTCCGAGATCAACGTATCCTCCGAGTTCCTGATCGACATGCATCTTGACGGAAGTTCGACGCTCGCCTTTTCCCCTATCGGAAAGACCACGTCAGTCTCTGTCGACTCCCCTTGGTCATCACCCAGTTTCGACGGAGCCTTTCTTCCGCTCGTCAAGGAACTCAGCGAGAATGGCTTCAAGGCAAACTGGAAAGTACTTCACTTGAACCGGGCCATTCCTCAATCCTGGACCGGTTCGGCACCCAAGGGCGATGATTCCGAAGATTGGAAAAAGGACAGACAGGTCGAACCCGCAAAATCCTTGTCGGGTCCGAAAAACATTCTAGGTGATTCGGCCTTTGGCATTCGTTTTTATCTTCCCACCGACGTATATCAAAAAACCAATCGAATGGCTAAGTACGCAATTCTTTTCCTGGGATTTGCGTTCGCGGCTTTCTTCTTTTCCGAAATTCTACAGAAAGCAAGAGTTCATCCAATCCAATACCTACTCGTAGGTTTCGCGATTCTTATATTCTACCTCCTGTTGCTTTCATTGTCCGAGCAGTTCGGCTTTGATCTGGCCTACTGGGTAGCAACCGGTGGGGTTATCTTCCTCATATCCGGGTACGCTCAGGCGATTCTTCGCAGTCAACGACTCGGTCTCACCGTAGGGGTTGTGCTGGCCTTGCTTTACGGATACCTCTATGTAATCCTGCAACTTGAAAACTTTGCCTTGCTCATGGGAAGTCTCGGTCTCTTTGCTACTTTGGCTGCAGCAATGTATTTCACCCGCAAGATTGATTGGTATGCCCTGCGCCTGAATTCCCCAAGCCCTCCTAACCAGAGCGACTAAATTTGGCGGGGCGTCCAACAGAAGGAAAAGAAGTAAGTTCGCTTGAGGGTGTCCTCGAGAGAATTACCTTTTATAATGAAGAAAACGGTTTCCTTATTGGAAAGCTCAGAGAAGGCGACCAAAGCAAAGAAATTGCCGTCGTAGGAAAAGCGCCCAAAGTGCAATGCGGCGAAACCTTGCTCCTGGAAGGATCATGGACAAATCACCCGAAGCACGGAAGGCAATTTTCGTTCGATAGTTTCGAGAGTAAACTTCCCGCGTCTGCCTATGGCATCAGGAAATACCTCTCAAGCGGTCTGATCCACGGAATAGGGAAGACCTACGCCAACAAGATCGTCGATCACTTCGGAGCGGATACCCTTCGGGTCATTTCAGATGAATCAAGCAGATTGCGTGAAGTCGAAGGGATTGGAGCGAAGAGGGTAAAAAGCATCAAAGAAGCCTGGGCGGAACAAAAAGCCATTCGGGAAGTCATGATGTTTCTGCAAACTTACGGAGTAACCGACGCTCTCTGCCTTCGCCTCGTTCGTAAATATGGAAACGAAGCCAAATCCATACTGGAAAACGACCCATACCGCATTATTCGGGACGTCAAGGGCATAGGCTTCAAAACCGCAGATCGAATTGCCCTCAACCTTGGTTTGTCGAATAATGGCCCTGAAAGAATCGATGCAGGCGTTCTTCATATGATGCAGGAATCGGAGGATGCCGGTCACACCCATGTCGAAAGAAGAGAACTCGCCTTGAACTCGGCGAACTTGCTCGAGACGGAGGCCAATGAAGTCGAACTACGCATAGACGTCCTCCTTTCCGAGTCGCACCTCGTACCGACCGAACCGGACTGGCTTCAGTTGCCTGGTTCCAACCGTGCCGAACAAAGCTTGGCTCAGTCACTCCGAAATATCCTGGACGCACCTTCCTCACTTCCGCCCATACTCATAGACAAAGCCGTCGAATGGGCTCAGCAAAAGGCAGGCTTTGGATTTGCCGAGGCTCAATCCAAAGGAATCAGTGCAGCGCTTGCCTCCAAAGTTTCCATTCTCACGGGTGGCCCCGGCACCGGCAAGACGACGATTCTGCGTTCGCTCGTTTCCATCCTCAAGGCAAAGAAGACGAAAACCCTCTTGGTCGCACCTACGGGTCGAGCCGCTCGAAGGATGGCGGAAAGCGCCTCCCATTTCGCTCAAACCGTCCACCGCTTGTTGAAATTCGACCCTTCTCACGGTGGCTTCACGGTCAATGACCGCAACCCGCTTACCTGTGACTTCCTCATCATGGATGAGACAAGTATGCTGGACGTGCGCTTGGCGGCGGCTCTCGTAAGAGCAATCCCCGCACAGGCCCATCTTCTACTTGTCGGGGATGCCGATCAACTCCCATCGGTGGGGTCGGGAAACGTCCTCAAGGACCTTATCGACTCGACCCTGTTCTCGGTAACCCGTTTGGAAGTAACCTTCAGGCAATCCGAAACAAGCGGTATCGTCGGCTTGGCACATGGTATTCTTGCGGGGAGGGGTTCTCCACCATCTCCTGTCGAGACACCCGATGAAATCGACCCCGTACACGACGTCCACTTCGTACGTGCCCCGTCTCCGGAGGAATGTGTGGCCTCCGTTACCAGACTTTGCCAACGGACCCTTCCTGAAAAATTCGGCATAGACCCCAAAAAAGACCTCCAAGTTCTGGCACCACTCCATCGGGGCGTGGGTGGGATTGGAAACCTCAACGACCAGATTCGGGACACGCTCAACCCGAATGGAGCCACTCATGTCATGGGACACAGCCTTTTTCGCGAAGGGGACAAAGTCATTCAGACCAGAAACAATTACGACAAAGACGTGTTCAATGGAGACATGGGGGTAATCGACGCAGTTGATTCAATGAACGGAAAAGTTGAGATTCTCTTCGATGACCGCAGAATCGTTTACGAAAGAATGGAAGTTACGGACCTCCAACCTGCCTATGCGATCTCAATTCACAAAAGCCAGGGAAGCGAATATCCCGTCGTCATTTTCCCAATTCTCAAACAGCATTTCATGATGCTCCAGAGGAACCTGGTCTATACTGGTCTTACGAGAGCCAAAAAAAAAGTAGTTTTCGTTGGAGATCCGGCGGCCTATGCAATGGCGATCAAAAACCACAAAACCTTGGTGAGACAAACCGATCTCGTAAGAAAACTGCACTTGGGACAATGACAGGAAAATCCTCAAACTCCTTTCCCGCCCGGGGCGAAGTATCCTAAAGCAATCAATCGAAAACCATAAAGACGCAAGCCGTCAGCATGAGATAGGCCGGGAGCGCCTTGAGAAGAGAATCACTCTTCATCTTCAAGTGCATCCAAACCGCACCGAACATAAAAACCGACAAGGCCATTGCCGTCGGTTTGACCATGGGTTCAAAGACAAGGCCGACCAAGAGGAAAAGCGCCAAAGCCACCTTACACGAACCCACTGCCCAAAAAGACCATTCCGGCAAACCATAGGATGAGAATTCTTCTTTCAAGTTTTCGGCGCGTCCTCCGCGAAAGGAAGAGGGACGACCTGAACGATAGAGCCAAACCCAAAGCAAGATAAAGGCAACCAATGCCTGAAGTATTTTGGCCGACCAATCGAGCATACCGATAAAGGCGAAAAGAAAGTTCTAGTTAGCCGATCCGCAACGATCGCAATGACTCGGAATCAAAGAGCAATATAAAGGGTCGGGCGAAGAGGAAATCCAATTCGAACCGTTGGTGGTAAAAACCGAGAGTGAATTTGCCGAATGATGAGAATCACAAGACGGAAGTAAGGCTATTGCGTACCAATCAACTAAACGAAAGTGGAGTGTGGATTCCTTTTCGTAATCCAATCGACTGAATTCAACAATCGGCATGAACTCAATATTTCGACAACAATTCGAAAAAGAGAGCTACCATAGCGTACCCGGAATAGATGATACCAGCCGCGAAAAGAATACCGAATCCGACAATGACCCAGAAATTAGTTTGCTTGCTTTCAAGAAACTTAGGTTGTTTCTCCAAGGAACCTACCATGACGATGGCGTAGACAACCAAGGCAAAAATAGGCATCGTAATCATAAACCAATCGAATTCACTACTCATAGCTCCTTAATTGTGTAAAAGCTTTACGCCAAGTCAAGATAAGTGGACGAAATTCTTCTAGTGCACTTAACATTTTCGAACAAACTGATTCATTCGAATTGTCATCCTAGTCATTTGAATCATAGATACCCCCACATGAATTTGAGAACACTACTTATTCGACTCGTCGCCTCGACCTGTGTATGGATGTGCGTTTTCATGTATATAGAATCATCCGCCAAACCGACTGACAAAAAGAACAAAACAAGTGCCGAGACTTCATCGAAAGAAAGTATTCGGCACATCGTGTGTTTCAAATTCAAGGAAGATACCGATCCTTCCAAGATCAAAAAAGTCGAAAGGGAGTTCGCCGCTTTAAAAAGCAAAATTTCCGGCATTCGTTCTTTGGAATGGGGAATCAACAACAGCCCGGAAGGGCTGAACAAAGGATTCACTCATTGCTTCATCGTCACCTTCGACAATGAAGAAGCCCGAACGAACTACCTCCCCCACCCCGACCATCAAGCCTTTGTCTCGATTCTCAAACCTATCCTCGACGATGTCTTTGTGATCGACTTCAATCCCTGACCTTTCAGCCTTTACCAACCCCACGGACTCATCTTGTCCAAAAACCAGCCCCGAATCATACGAAATGAAATTTAACTTCTTCCTGCCTCTTGCCCTTTTGTCTTTCTCAAACCTCTTGCCCGCCGAATTGCGAACCCCATCCGTCATCGGAGAAAATATGGTTCTTCAGCAAAAGCACGAGAACCCCATTTGGGGATGGGCCGAAGAAGGGGAGCAAATCTCGGTCTCCATTGCCGGGCAAACACATAAAGCAAAGGCGGGCAAATCCGGATATTGGAAAGTCACCCTTGCCCCAATGGATGCTTCCGCCAAGGCAAAAACCTTGTCCATAAAAGGCAAATCGTCCTCCCTGATCTACTCGAACGTCCTGGTCGGAGAAGTATGGTTGTGCTCCGGGCAATCCAATATGGGGTGGGCCCTCGGCAACTCAGATGATGCCGACCTCGAAACCATGACGGCGAACTACCCCGACCTTCGCCTGATAAGCGTACCGCAAGTCGGGACGCAGAAACCTCAGAAGGACTTCAAGGGACAATGGGAATCCACCACTCCGGAGATAGCCAAACAATTCTCCGCGGTCGGCTATTTGTTCGGAAGGCGATTGCACTTGGCCTTGGGAGTTCCCGTGGGGCTAATCGACAACGCCTGGGGCGGCTCAGCTTGCGAGGCTTGGATACCACGCGACCGGTTGAACGCAACCCCGGTAGCCAAACCCTACATGCAATTATGGAAAGAAACCGAGGAGAACTATGATGCCGAGGCGGCACAGGGAAAATATGAAGCTCAAAAAGCCAAATGGACCGAACAGGCCAAGAAAGCCCAGGCAGCCGGCAAACCGAGGCCCCGCGCTCCCAGAGCTCCCCGCAATCCTTTGACCGGACAGCACCGCCCCGCCAACCTGTACAACGGTGTTCTCAAACCGATTATCGGGTACGGAATCAAAGGAGCGATCTGGTACCAAGGTGAGAGCAACTCAGGACGGGGACATGCGTACAGGGAAGTCTTTCCCCTCATGATCGAAACATGGAGAAGAGACTGGAATCAGGGAGATTTCTCTTTTTATTGGGTCCAGTTGGCTGACTTCATGAACGAAGACGAAGAACCCATGGACAACAATTGGCCCGAATTACGGGAAGCCCAGACCCTGACCCTCGACAAACTCAAGAATGTAGGCGAAGCAGTGATCATTGACGTAGGCGAAGGACGCGACATTCATCCACGGAACAAGCAGATCGTCGCCAACCGGTTAGTCCGTAACGCTCTGGCCATGGATTACGCAATCAAAGTTCCTCACCAGAGCCCCCGATATAAATCGATGGAAACCAAAGATGGAAAAGCTATCCTCGCCTTCGATCACGTAGGAACCGGACTCTACACCTTCGACGTCCGCGAACCTGTCGGATTCGCAATCTGTGGGAAAGACAAGAAGTTCGTTTGGGCCAAAGCAAAGCTCGTTGGCAAAGACAAGGTCGAGGTCTGGGCCGAAGGAATCGATCAACCCGTCGCCGTACGCTACGCATGGTCGAACAACCCAGTTTGCAATCTTTACAGCAAGACAGGCTCGGTGACCCTTCCTGCAACGCCATTTCGGACGGACGACTTCCCTATGGTCACCAACGGAAAATAAGGCACCCCCACAAAGCCTCACCTTACTGTGAACCTATCCTTCAAGTTAGCCTTGTTACTGCTGCTGACCTCAGCGTTTCTTTGTTCAAAACCAAACCTTGAAGTCATCTTGGACGCGACGCAGACGACTAACCCTTTCGGGTTGGCCTTCGATGGCAAAGGAAACTCTTACGTCGCAGAATACAAAGGAGGGAGGATTCTCCTCCTTGGGCAAGATGGGAAAGCCCGGATTTTTTCGGGCAATGGAGAAGACGGCTTTGCAGGAGATGGGTTGGAAGCAACGGAAGGCATATACAACGGAATACACAACCTGGCCCGCACCTCGAACGGGGACCTTTACGTATCTGATACGAGGAACAACTTGATCCGCATGATCAATGGTAAAACAAACCTGATTCACACCGTTGCCGGCATACCTGGAAAAAAGGGGTTTTCCGGGGACGGAGGCCTAGCCTCCAGAGCAAAATTGGCTGACCCCATATCGATCAGTCTCTCGCCTGATCAGAAAACGCTTCTCGTCGCCGACATTCACAACAAACGGATACGAGCCATAGATCTGACTAGCGGACTCATTCGCACCCTTGCTGGAAACGGTAATCGAGGGACCCCCGAAGATGGTGAAAATGCTCTTGAACAACCACTTGCCGACCCGCGAGCCTGTGCAATGGATCAAAAGGGTAATCTTTACGTTCTGGAACGCGGTGGAAACGCGTTGCGCGTCATCCGCCCGAACGGAGAAATCTTCACCGTCGCGGGCACCGGAAAAAAAGGTTCCCGAGATGGTTATGCCCTGAAGGCTACCTTCTCCGGCCCCAAGCACCTTTGCATTGATCCTGCCGGCAAAGTGATTATTGCCGACGACAACAATCACCTTATCCGTCTCTACGACCCCAAAACCAAACAAGTATCAACGATCTTGGGCGGCAAAGCCCAACCAAGAACAACCCTCAACCGACCCCACGGAGTATCGATTGGGCCCGACGGCGCCCTATGGGTTTGTGATAGTTGGAACAACCGAGTCCTGATTTTAAGAGATTATTAATATGAAGAACATCCTATCCTGCATCGCCCTTTTACTCATGCCCCTCCTCGGTTCTCACGGAGCCGATCTCCCCAATATCCTTTGGGTTACGAGCGAGGATAACGGTCCGCACCTTGGTTGCTACGGATACGACTATGCCACCACGCCCCACCTCGACTCTCTGGCGAACAAGGGAATGATTTATACACGGGCCATCTCCAACGCACCTGTTTGCGCCCCCGCCCGCACTACCATCATATCGGGAATGTACCCGCCCTCGACAGGCTCCGAACACATGCGGAGCATGACCAGCTTACCGTCCGACTACAAGATGTACCCAGCCTACCTTCGTGAACTCGGATACTATTGCACGAATAACTCCAAGGAAGATTACAACCTACGCAAAGAGGGTGAAGTTTGGCACGAAAGCGGACGAAAAGGTCATTGGAAAAACCGGGCCAAAGACAGTCCCTTCTTCGCCGTTTTCAACATCACCACCAGCCACGAAAGCCAGATCCGAAAACGCCCCCACACCCAAGTCCACGACCCGGCCAAGGTACGCGTGCCCGCCTACCACCCCGACCACCCCGAGGTGCGCAAGGATTGGGCTCAATACCACGACAAGATGACCGAGATGGATTCTCAAATAGGAGCAAGAATCCAAGAACTCAAGAACGAAGGGGTTGAAGAAGATACGATTATTTTCTACTACGGAGACCATGGGTCAGGGATGCCGAGAAGTAAACGATGGCCCTTTTTCTCCGGTCTCAACGTACCTCTCATCGTGCATGTCCCCGAGAAATGGAAACACTTGGCTTCTTCCGACTACAAGGTAGGAGGCAGCAGCAACCGCCGGGTCGGTTTCGTCGACCTCGCCCCCACCCTCTTGAGTATTGCGGGCAAGAAGCCCCCTGCTCACATGCAAGGCCATGCCTTTATGGGCAATCACGAAGCTCCCGCTCAGGAGTATGGTTACGGGTTCCGGGGAAGGATGGACGAACGCTACGACATGGTACGAAGTGTGGTCGGCGAGCGCTACATGTACGTCCGTAATTACATGCCACACAAACTCTACGGGCAACATGTCGGATACATGTTCGTGACCACAACGACTCAAGTGTGGAAACGCCTATTCGACGAAGGAATGCTCAATGAGGCTCAGAGTCACTTCTGGAAAACCAAACCGCCCGAGGAACTCTACGATTTGCAGGAAGACCCGGATGAAGTGAACAACTTAGTCAAATCAAAGAAGCATGCGAAAACCCTCGCTGAAATGAGGAAGGCTCATATCGATCATGTCACGAATATACGGGATGTCGGCTTTTTGCCCGAGGGTGAGATCCATTCCCGTTCAAAAGGCTCGACACCCTATGAAATGGGGCAAGACTACAAGAAGTACCCATTCGAGAAAATCCGGGCGGCCGCAGACATGGCTTCATCCATGAACAAGGGCGACTTGCCTAAGATAGCGAAACTGCTCGAAGACAAGGACTCCGCCGTCCGTTATTGGGGAGCCCTCGGCTTGCTCATGCAGGAAAAGGGCGGGGTCAAACACGGCAAGGATGCCTTAACCAAGGCTTTGCAGGATTCCTCCCCCTACGTCCGGGTCATTGCAGCCGAAGCTCTCGGGAAATTCGGCAACAAGAAGAACCTGAAGAGTGCGGTCAAGGTGCTGGGCGAAACAGCCGACCCGGTAAAAAACGGTTGCTTTCCCTCCATGCTCGCGATGAATGCGATCGACCACCTCGACGACAAGGCCAAATCCCTTCTTCCCATGATCCAATCCATGCCCCGTACTCCAAACGAGGTGGACAAGCGCTTCCAAGGCTACGTTGGTCGACTCGTGGATACCACGGTCCGAGAACTCAAAGGAGAAAAGTAAGATGCCTGTAAAACTTCTTTTTTC